>CAVIUM010000078.1:0-8151 GCA_963645865.1 Lachnospiraceae bacterium | reverse complement strand
CCTTCGCCCACGAGTCCATGCACAAGGGCGAGTGGAAGAGGTCCAAGTACACCGGCGTCGAGATGAACGGGAAGGTCCTGGGAATCATCGGCGTCGGACGTGTGGGCGGGGAAGTTGCCAAGCGCATGAAGGCGTTCAACATGACCATGATCGGGTACGACCCGTTCCTCCCCAAGGAGGTCGCCGACTCCATCGGCGTCAGGCTGACCACCCTCGAGGAGGTCATCACCACCTCCGACTTCATGACGATCCACACCCCGCTGCTCCCCGAGACCAGGAACATGATCTCCCTTGAGCAGTTCAAGATGATGAAGCCCAACGCGAGGCTCGCCAACGTGGCCCGCGGAGGCATCGTCAACGAGGACGACCTCTACACCGCCCTGAAGGAGAAGATCATCGCCGGCGCCGCCTTCGACGTATGGTGCAACGAGCCCCTGGACGACTCCGAGAAGAAGCTCCTGGAGCTGGACAACCTCGTGACCACGCCCCACCTCGGGGCCTCGACCGTCGAGGCCCAGGAGAGGGTCGCCGTCGAAGTGGCGGAGCACATCGCCATGTACCTCAAGGACGGCGTCGTGTCCAACGCGATCAACGCGCCCCGCGGGAAGCTGGATGCGGAGACCGAGCCCTACATGCCCCTCGTCGAGAGGATGGGATCCCTGGTCCAGCAGGTCGTCGGGAACCACCCGCTCGAGAAGCTCGAGATCGCGTACTGCGGGGCACTGGCCAAGAAGCAGACCAAGCTGCTGACCGTCACCGCGGTCATCGGATACCTGAAGAACGTCATCGGATCGGCGAACATCATCAACGCCCTCCCGGTGGCCAAGCAGAAGGGCATCGAGATCGCCGAGACCAGCAACGACACCGCCAAGGACTATGCCAGCGTGGTGGAGATCAAGTTCACCTCCGAGGGCAGGACCAGGTCCGTCCGCGGGACCGTCATCGGCGGGGTCCCCAGGCTCGTGGGCATCGACGGGTTCTCCTTCGACGTCCCGATGAGCGGCGACATGATGTACCTCAGGTACAAGGACACGCCTGGGGTCATCGGCGTCGTCGGCAACGCTCTCGGAGCGGCGGGCATCAACATCGCCCAGATGGCCGTCTCCAGGTGCAACGGATGCGCTATGATGTTCCTCTCCGTGGACAGCAACATCCCCGAGGACATCGTCGCGAAGATCGCTTCCGACGTCGGGACCTCCGATCTCGCCTTCCTCGACCTGGTGGAGTGATAGCATGTCCGTGATCACCATCCACGACCTGACGATGGCGATAAAGAACAGCATCGACAGCAGCTCCAGGGCCATGGAGGAGGAGGAGGCCTACGACCTCGCCCACAGGGTCCTGAACTTCTTCGGGTACGCGGACAGGATCATCGACAACGTCCTCGAACCGGAGGACAGGGACGCGTTCTACATGCTGGAGGACTCGGGCATCCTGACCACCGAGAGGGAGGAGACCACCCTGTACGACGGCAGGGAGTGGAGGATCCACTACTGGCTGTTCCGCAGGGAGCGCATCATCGAGCTCATGGACCTGCGCCCGCAGGCCGCCGAGGTCTCCGTATCCGAGGACTTCAGCTACGACGAGCTGCCCGACGACATCTGGCAGCGTGGCTCGGAATCCTGAACATGGATTGCTTCCCGTACCGGTATCGTCCCGGCCAGAGGGAGCTGGTCGATTTCATCGACCGGGCCTCCCGGGACGGCATGTGCCCCGTCATCGAGGCGGGGACCGGTACGGGCAAAACCATCACCGCCCTGGCGGGCACGATTCCGCTCGCCAGGGAGAAGGGTCTCAAGATCGTCTATCTAACGCGCACCAAATCCCAGCAGACCCAGGTCGTCCGCGAATGCGGAGCGATCGGAGGGACGGTGTGCGCCGCCCTGCAGGGCCGTTCCGCTTCCACATGCCCCATGATGAGGGGCGATCCCGACCTCCGCTCCGGGACTCCGGAGGAGATCTCCAAGCTCTGTTCCGAGTTCAAGCGCAGGACAGAGAACGGGTTCGGTTGCCCGTACTTCGCGAACCTCGAGGGGATCTCCGTGGAGCATTGGCTCGATGTCCTGCGTTCGTCGCAGGGGCCCTCGGCGTTCGCCGAGGTCTGCGAGGGCGCCTCGGTGTGCCCGTACGAGCTGATGAAGCATCTGCTTCCCTATGCGGACGTCGTGGCGGCGGCGTATCCGTTCGTGTTCATCGATCCGATATTGAGCAACCTCCAGGAATGGACCGGGGTCCCGCTGGACAAGATGCTGATCATCGTGGACGAGGCCCACAACCTCCCGGACTACCTCCGCGAGCTGCAGACCTACGAGTACAGCAGGTACGCCATCGACATGGCCGAGAAGGAGGCTAGGAAGGAGGGGGACCATGAGCTGCACGAAGGCATCACGATCACCGATCTGGCGGCGGTCATCAGGGAGATGCTGGACGCCACCCTGAAGGAGTATCTGATCGACGAGGACGGTCTGATCCCCCCGCATCACGTGGAGGAGGAGCTGATGTCCCGCCTTGGGGTGACGTCCGTGTCGCTGTCGCGCATGGCCCGCGGACTGCAGGACATAGGCGACATCATCGAGGAGAAGCTGAAGCAGAAGCGCAAGCTCCCCCGCTCCTACATAGGTATAATGGGTCGCTTCCTGGACATGTGGATGTCGGAGCCCGACGGATACGCCGTCAGGCTGGTCATCGGCGGGAGCAACCCGTGCTTCCAGACATATTGCATGGATCCGTCCCCGGCGGCGTGGCCTCTGAACGAGTGCGCATCGTCGCTGCTGATGTCCGGGACGCTGGAGCCGCTGGAGGATTTCGCGAAGGAGATCGGATTGGAGAGGCCCGCACTGAGGCGCGTGCCGAGCCCGTTCCCCCCGGACAATCTCCTGATCCTGTACACCGACCGCGTATCCATGCGGTACGAGGACAGGACGCTGGAGGACAACTATCGCCTGCTGATGAGGATGGCCGCCGATGCGATATGCGCCGTGCGGGTGAACACGGCCGTGTTCTTCCCGTCGTACGATTTCATGGACAGGATGGTAGCCGACGGGTTCGCTGAAGGGCTCGGGAGGGACGTGTACTACGAGCGCAGGGGGATGCCCCAGGGCGAGCTCATGGAGACCTTCGAATCCTTCAGGACGTCGGAGGGCAGCGTGCTGTTCGCCGTCACCGGGGGGAGGATCAGCGAAGGATTGGATTTCCCGGACAAGGCCCTGGAGCTCGTGGTGATGATCGGGATCCCGTTCCCGAAGCCCACCGCCAAATCGAGGGCGATGGTCCGCTACTACGATTCGAGGTTCGGGGACGGAAGGAGATATGTGACGATCATCCCTGCCAACCGCAAGATGAGGCAGTCCATCGGACGTCTGATCAGGTCGGAGACCGATCGCGGCGTGGCGGTCCTGTTGGATAAGAGGATCCCGGCGATGGGGTTGGGCGCGATGCTCTGCTCCGACATCCCGTCGGCCGAACAGGCGTTCTTCAGGGACGGAGCGGGCGATGATTTCGTTCCGGATCCGCGCTCAGAGCGCAACCGATAATTACCCTTCGTCAATCCCAGGCGCATGGAAATCAGCGTCGATGACGACGTCAAACGGATGATCATGTCCGAGGGACGCGATTACCGCGTCTGTACGGCATGCATGGGTCCGGCACTCGTACCAACAACGGTCAAGGCTCCCAAGAAGGGCAGCGACATCGAGATCCCCATCGGGGACAACACGCTCTACATCTCCCGCGTCCAGGCGATGTACATGAACCGTGTCACGATGGACATGCTCTACGACAAGGAGGACATAGACTCCTGTCCGGCATTCTACGTCCGTCGCGGATATTGAATCATTATAGAAGGGGGCCCGGCGGCTTCTGCCGCCGGACGCTCCCGGAATCAGAGTTTGACGTCGCCGTAATCGTCGGCGAGCTTCCTCGGCATGGCGTACCTGCACTCGGGGCAGAAGAGGCCGCTGCCGTTCTTGGAGCGGACCATCTCGGTCTTGCACTTGGAGCAGAGCGCCCTGATGCATCCGAGGTGGACGTCCTTGGTGGTGAGCTGGAGGGACGGCTTGGTCTCCGTGACCCTGGCTCTGATGTAATCGCCCTTGCGGAGCTCCCCGTCCACGTTGTCGGTGTACTTGGGGGAGATCTTGGAGACGTGGATGGTCGCGTAGGTCTCGCCTCCGACGTTCCTGTTGGTGCCTTCCTTGGCGATGACGTCGGCGGTGGCCATGGTCTTCCTGATGTCGGCCACGACGGCGTAGACGATGTCGTCCTTGTGCAGGATGTTCGGGGGGTTGGGGCAGACGACGGATGCGACGCATTCGTCGTCATCGAGGACCAGCGTGCCCATCTGGGCCGCGTAGACGGTGCCGTTCTCGGCGAAGGTGCCTTCGCCGGCGGCGTACTCCTCCTCTATGGCGACCTCGTCGCCGGGCATAACGAAATCGGAACTCATGTGATCCACCTGTTTCAGGCCTCCGCACTCGGGGAGGTCTCCATACGTTCGTATCGAACGGGTGCGGATACGTGACCATCCTATAAAGAATGATACAGGCCTCGCACGATCCTGACCGCGACGACCTCCACGGTCTGCTTCGCCTTGCGGTGGAACGGGAACATGTGCGGGATGTCGAATCCGTAGGTCCTGTGCCAATCCACGTTCCTGCCGTGCTTCTCCGCGAAGGATTCCACGAACTCGAGGGATTCGGCCATGTGGATCGAGTAGACGCATTCCGAAAGCTCCAGGGCCTTCTCGAGGAACGGGCGGTCCGCATGGGGGCGCTGGCATCCGAACGGGGGGTTCATGACGACCGTGTCCGCACCCTCGGTCACATCGCGGATGTCGGACAGTTTGAAATCGACCTCCGCACCCAGGGATTCAGCGTTCATCCTGGCCGTCTCCAACGCCTTCTCGGACGCATCGAAGCCCACGACCATCCCCGCGTCCAGGAACCAGGATCCGATGGACAGCATGCCCGTCCCGCATCCCAGATCGACGACCTTCAGTCCGGCGATGTCGCCTTTGCGGTGGGCCTCGAACAGGATGTCCGCCGCGATGATGGCGGGTGTCATGTACTGCTCCAGGGCCACGTCCGGCTCCTCGAACGTCCGGACCGATTGGAGAGTCATCTCCAGCTCCCTCTTCCTCATCGGCGCTCCGTACGACGGCATCGTTCATACCCTTGATGCCCGCATACGGATACATATCGGCGCGGTGCATCGGGGGGATCGTGTCCGGAGTGAACATGTGGGTCGTGGCGACCTTCATCATCGCATCGACGGTGGATGTGATCGCAGGGATGGCCATGGACGACTGGCGCGTGACATGTGCGATGTTGGCGTGCACGTTCTCCCTATGGGTGCCGTTCCTATGTCATTGGGATCCGGACGAGCCCCGCAACAGGACGGATTGTCTGCAGCTTTCGATGATCCCCGGACTCGGATACAGGTACGTGGGCGATAGGAGGAGGACGATTCCGCTGGTCATCCTCATGACCCTGGAAGTGGCGGGATTTTTCATGATGTTCCTGACCGAGACCGAACCGGAGCTCGAATACGTGTTCATCTCGTGGATGCTCCTGTATATCCTGTCCGCGACCACATCGGCGGTGGGTTCCAGTCGCGGGGTGAAGGAGGCGGGCATCGGATCGACGGATCCGGTCATGGAGCTGAATCTCAAGGACGAGGGGCGGGTGATACGGATGTTCACGTATGTTCTGACGGCGATATTCGTATGCCTGTGCCTCAACTACTATCCGGACAACACGGGATTCCTCGCCTATTTCGTGTCGGTATGGGCGCTACATGTGTGCCTGAATCTCACCCTGTACGCGTATCGGAAGCCCTTCCAAGAGTTGGACACGTCCTGCCGACGTTCTTCGGATTCCGCAGTCCGACAACGGAATTCGGAGCCCCATCCCCATGGTTTAACTAGGTGCAGCGGATTGATAGCACGCATACGTAGGTGTGCCTTCGCGCTTATCGCGCGTCGAATCGGTTTGCGAGGGTATACATGGCCAAGATCGAGAGGGCAATCATCAGCGTGTCGGACAAGACCGGAGTGGTCGATTTCGCCGGGGCGCTGTCTTCCATGGGCGTGGAGATCATCTCCACCGGCGGCACATACAAGGTTCTCAAAGAAGCGGGCATCCCTGTCGTGGAGGTCTCCGATGTCACGGGCTTCCCCGAGATGCTCGAGGGACGCGTCAAGACCCTCCATCCGAAGATCCACGCGGGCATCCTGGCCCGCAGGGACGTCAAGGAGCACATGGACGCCATCGCGGAGAAGGGGATCAAGACCATCGACATGGTCGTCATCAACCTGTATCCGTTCAAACAGACCGTTCTGAAGGAGGGCGTGACCTTCGACGAGATCGTCGAGAACATCGATATCGGCGGTCCGAGCATGATCAGGGCGGCCGCCAAGAACTACAAGGACGTGGCCGTGGTCACCAAACCGAGCCAGTACGACGGCATAGTCGAGCAGCTGAAGGCTTCCGGGACCCTCTCGCAGGAGACCCACGAGAAGCTGATGGCCGAGGCGTTCGTCCTCACCGCCAACTACGACGACATGATCGCCGCGCAGATGTTCGAGAGGTTCGGAGACGGCTTCCCGGACTCGTTCCCCATCCCGTCCGAGAAGGTCGAGGACCTCAGGTACGGCGAGAACCCCAACCAGAAGGCCGCGTTCTACAAGGATCCCTTCACCCCGGGCACCACCGTGGCCAAGGCCGAGCAGCTCCACGGGAAGCAGCTGTCCTACAACAACATCCTGGATCTGGACAAGGCCATGGACATCTGCATGGACTTCGAGAGGCCCACGGCCGTCGTCAT
Organism: Lachnospiraceae bacterium; assembly: GCA_963645865.1. Lineage (GTDB taxonomy): Archaea > Thermoplasmatota > Thermoplasmata > Methanomassiliicoccales > Methanomethylophilaceae > Methanoprimaticola. The sequence goes on along the minus strand of CAVIUM010000078.1, from coordinate 1,329 downwards.
GAAGCACACCAACCCCTGCGGGCTTGCATCCGCCGATAACATCGACGAGGCGTTCCTCACCGCCTACAACGTCGATCCCCTGTCCGCGTTCGGCTGTGTCATCTGCCTCAACAGGAACTGTACCGTGGCGACCGCCACGGAGATCTCCCAGCATTTCGTGGAAGCGGTCATCTGCCCCGATTACGAGGATGGGGCGATCGAGATAATGGAGGCGAAGAAGAACATCCGCATCCTCAGGACCGGGATGCCCATCTGCCCCTCCGCCAAGCACAGGGAGTACAAGGTCAAGAAGATCCAGGGCGGCATGCTGGTGCAGACCGACGAGGACGTCGTCATCGACCCGAAGAACCTGAAGGTCGTCACCGAGCGCGCCCCGACCGAGGAGGAGATCCACTCGCTCCTGTTCGCCTGGAAGCTCGCCAAGCATGTGACGTCCAACGCGGTCGTCTACGTGAGGGGCGAGCGCGCGGTCGGTATCGGAGCGGGTCAGATGAGCCGCGTGGATTCCGCCAAGATCGCAACCATGAAGGCCAACGAGCCGACGCAGGGATGCGTGATGGCCTCCGATGCGTTCTTCCCGTTCAGGGACGGCGTGGACGAGGCGGCTAGCGCCGGCGTCACGGCCATCATCCAGCCCGGAGGCAGCATCAGGGACCAGGAGGTCATAGATGCGGCCAACGAGCACGGCATGGCGATGGTATTCACCGGATGCCGCGTGTTCAGGCACGGATGATCCGACATAATCTCCCATTCCGGAGGTTCGAGCGCGGGGAAGTCGCTTCCCGGCGCGCATAAACCCCATCGGGCGGACGGCCGGGAGCCGTCTGCCCGGTATACATTTTGATGGATGTCTCCAGCATCCATTGGTTCCATCCTGGATTGTCTGTTCCGAGAGGGGCTGAATGCAGGGTTTTTATATAGGTATGAACGAGCATTCATACATCTAAATCCGAGAACAAATGAGTTACGAGATGGCATAGCGAAATCTCGTTTCGGAAGGGGATAATCATATGGATTCCGAGAAGACCCCGAAGAGGGACATCATCAAGATAAGCATCGTGGCGTGCGTCCTCATCGTCCTCGTCGGCGCGATGATAGGGAGCAGCGGGGTGCTGAAGAACGACGACCCCTACGCGGCGGACACCGTCGTGTACGGGAAGATCTACACGTCCGATGACGGCCAGTACGTCGAGGCGTTCGCCGTGAAGGACGGGAGATACGTCTACGTCGGCGACGAGGAAGGTGCCGAGGAATACGTCGGGAAGAATACCAAAGTCATCGACTGGAGGGACAAGGGCCTCATAATGTCCGGAGCCACCGAAGGCCACG
>CAVIUM010000077.1:0-8204 GCA_963645865.1 Lachnospiraceae bacterium | reverse complement strand
TAATGCTGGCGCCGTGTATGGGGGAGGATTGATAAGATGGCGATATTGAACAAGAACAAGAAAATCACTGGCAAGAGGATTAACAGTGTCATCGGGAAGGCCAGCATGGTAGGGTCCGAATATGTGCCGTTGGACGGAGTTACAACTTACATCGCACCCGATCATGTGTCGATGATACGTATGGGCGCTAAAGGCAATCCAGCGATGGGCATCGAGGGCGAAGGCTCCGTATGGCTCTCCCCGCTCAAGGGAACATTCAAGCCGGATGAGGTCGGCGAGATAGAGGTCCGCAACGACAGGATGTACATAACGATGGGTAAGAACCAGTATTGGTTCCGTATCAAAGAGTCCAAAGACCAAACGAAACAAGACAAAACGGGCAATCTTCAATTCAGGACGGAGTTCGAAATGGACCCGTCGCAACTGGCAGCGATAGCGAAGAAAGCCTATTACGTCACGTTCGAGACCGGATTCGACAAAGATGGAAGCCGTATGGTGTTCATCACATTCCACGACATTGGCGGCTTCGTCGTCGAAAGGCTGGACCTGAAGACCTCCTGGAAGGGCGAACCGTCCACGTCGATGTACCCCGCCGACCGCATCGCCGATTGGGACAAGCTCGGAAAGAAGGCCAAGGCCCGGATGGGCAACGATTTCTTGATAAGGCTGTCGGGGGAGGATGAGGGCGTCCAGTACGAATACTCGCTGGCTCCGAGGATAGAATCGGACAACAAGAAGCCCCTGCCTAGGAACAAGAACGTGATCGAGATGGACCGCCAGCGCATCCTTTCTATCTACGGCACTCCGGAGAGATTCAGGAACGAGGTTGACTCCATCGATGCTCCGAGTGTTCCCGACGCGATATACGCCATGTTCGCATCGTGCGGCAATTCGTACCCAAGATGGATGATAAGCGACTATCTCGCTACCGTCCTGGGTCCGGACTATAAGAGCTATGGGAGCGATGAGTACGACGTCTACGCCAAGCTCATGGCCAGGGACGGCATGGAGATCTACCGCACCGCACGGGTCGTCAGCGCGAACCGCAAGGGCAGGGCTAGAAGCAAGAGGTGATTGAATGGCGAACAACAAAACGTTCGAAGTGCGCCAGGGGGGAAGGCTCAAGGGCATTTTCCCCACTGAGGCTAAAGCGAAGGCGTTCCGGAAGGAAGTGACTGGAAGGACATCCATGCGCATCGTCCATGAGGCGCCGGTGAAGAAGAAACCCGCCAAGAGGGTTGCCAGCATGAACTCCAAGCCGGTCAAGCTGCTTGATGAGGATGGGAAGCTGGATTCGCTCATGGTCGAGACTATGGGCGATCTCCGCGACTACGCGGTCTATCAGGACCCGACACTGAAGAAGGCGCTGTACGATCCGACGATATGGGAGTACATCCAGGACTACTTCTCGTTCTGCGACTGGAATGAGCGCGGCAAGGGAATCAGCATAAGCGAGGCCGCCGAAGAGGGGGACCTTGAGATGCACGTGGATGACCTCACCATCGAGAGCAACCCGGACATAACGGACTATCTGGACAACGGCGAGCTCCGCGAGGGGGACCGTGCGCTTGACCTGCTCAGGAGACGCGCCCGCATCCAGAAAGCGCACAGGGTCGTTCCGGATTTCATCGAGGATTGAATCTCAAACAGTTTTCGGAAGGAAGTGGAATGATGGAAACGCCTAAGAAAGCGACATGGGCCAGGGACGGCAGGAAGAAGGGACCGAACGTCATCAGTTTCGCCGTCAAGGCTCCCAAGGAGCCAACATGGGACGACGATCTCGGATGCAAGCTGCTGGTCCCCACGGAGAAAGCGTACAACGTGAGGCCGGCCTTCACTAGAGGCTGGGTGAACACGGCATGGAGCTGGGGAGACGTCAAGGTCCATATTGACGATTGGGTAGAACCCGATTCGGACAACGGGGGCAACGGATACGAGGGCGATATGATGGTGACCGTCTACAAGCTCCGGCAGGGCCAGTGGGTCCAGGTCAACGACATCACCAGATACTACCACTACGAGAGGAACAACATCACCCTGGGGGACGTGTTCCGCGCTCTAGGTCTGGAACCCGTCAGTGAGGAATGAATCTCAAACCGTTTTGGAAAGGAAGTGAAAGTATGGCAAGGTTCGAGAAGAAAGCAAGAGTGGCTAAACCGAAGAAGGCTATGTGGGCCAGGGACGGCAGGAAGAAGGGGGCGAACGTCATCAGTTTCGCCGTCAAGAGTCCCGCCGATCGTCTGCTGGGTGTCGATGATATGTTCGGGGCCTACCTCATGGCAGATGGGTCCATCGGAGTAATGCAGGATTTCGATGAGTACGGGGGGTCGTTTTTCGGCGATGGGTACGACGATGAGGATGAGGATGATTACGAGGATGAGGATGATAAGGAGTACGTCGGAGAGGCGCTGATCGACCTCTGGTACCGCGACGGAACAACCTACGAGGGAGGATGCTACGCCTATACGGAGCGCCAGCAGGTCAGGGATTGGTGCGAGCTCAACGAGTATCCTCTACCCGTGAGACAGATTTCGTTCGACTTCGGCGATGCCCTTCAAGGCGGTGCATCCGCCGAGGATGTGTTCGCTATCCTGGATGATTATCTGGCCGGGAAACTGGACAATCCGGATACCGCGCTGGCCGCGCTCTACTGAATGAAACCGTCGGGGATTCGTCCCCGACTCCAAACCCTTTACCCAGAACACAATTGTCTCACGTATTTTATATAAAGATTTAAATTGTCAAAACGGATTTGGAATTTAATGACTCTTGCCGAAAATGAGTATCCGAAATCGCAAGCCATCCTGATCATGTGCGACTGCGGGGGCCAGCCGGAGATAATCGACCTCGAACCCCGTCTGGTGGGAAGGGCGCTCTGCCGTCCCGTCTGGATAAGGTGCCGCAAGTGCGGCGCTCAGGTCAAGGCCGACACTCTGGGTGCCGCCGTTCTCAAATGGAACAGGGGAATCTGATGACCGATCCCGGCGGGATAATCCGCGAGCTGGCGTCCACGCTGGAAGGCTCTTCGGACATCTGGATTAACTTCATCAACGGCTCCAAGGCCGTCCTTTACCATGAGGCCGGCGAATGGATGCTGGAAGGCGACGGTTTCCTCCGCGCGTCCGGAAGCACGCTGGACATCACGGACGGACCGAACATCCGTATCTCGCTGGCATCCAACTACTCGCCCGTGGTGGCCAGATTCGAATTTCTGGCGGCGTCGGTCCGTTCGATCTACAAGTGCACGGACTCCGAGGGCATGGTCAGCGTCCTTAAGACGGACCTGAGCACCTGCGCCTCTTGAAACCCCGTCCAAACCCCTTACCCCTTTTTGAACCGTTCCGACCTCTGGCTCACTATTAAAACCGTTTTGGAAGATTCTCCCATTGCAGCTTAACGAAGGACCCATTCTCGAAGGAGTGTAGAACGAGATGGATTCATCAGAAAGAATCAGCGCATACGACGTGCTGGGGATAGATAGCGACCCGTTCAAGAACGGTACGGACAGTTGTTGTACCATCCACACGAACGCCAACCGGTACAAGAAGGCCCTGAACGAGCTCCGCAACCCGAAGGAGGATACGGACATCGCCGGGCAGTTGCAGATAATGTTCGACAGCAACAAGCTCATCCTTGCCAGCGCGTACCGTATGGCCGAGGTCTGGGCCAAGATCTACGTCTTGGAGATGGGCGAATGAGCGCGGTAGGGGATTTCCTGACGGCGCACCTCCATTACACCGTGAACCAGCGTCTTTTCGAAGACACGTGCCGCCAGCTCCGCGATTACAAGGGGGATGACAGCGGGAGGGAGGCGCTTATCGCCGAGACCCTGCGCCTTGCAACAGCCGTTTCCGATCTGACCGATTCCGTCGAGAACAGCCTTCCGGCGGCGCTGGCCTACATCAAGAAGCACGGTTCGCCGGACCCCGACATGGCCGATGCGCTCCAACTCATCGCCAACAACGTCAAGGAGGATAGGGCCAGGGCCACGGCATACGCCATGTTCGTCACGTCGAAGAAGTACGGCGGTCCGGCGAGGGCGGCGAGGAAGCCGATGGTGGCCAATCCGTTCGTGTTCGTTGACGCATCCGAGGAAGACCTGTATCCCGATGAGTGGAAGGAGGATGACGGTTCCAAGGAGCCGTGGGAGGATGAGGATGAATCCGGCAAGGACGAATCCGAAGCGAGCTCCGAGGATTCCGAGGAAGAGTCCGAGGATTCCGAGGATGAGGAAGCCGCTGGGGATGATTCCGACGATGAAGACTCCGAGGGGGACGATGAAGACGATTCCGAAGAGGATTCGGACGAATCCGACTCCGACGATGAACCCATCGACCCCGACAGATACGAAGGGTACGACGATCTGGGATACTCCGAGGACGGCGAAGCCCAAGAGTAGGACTGCGGGTCCTGGCCGGAAGGCAATTCGAGACCGGCAGTGGTGATACCGGTCGATGATGAGCCGCAATTCTTTTGCGACGATTCCGAGGATGAAGAATCCGAGGAAGAGTCCGAGGATTCCGGAGAGGACCCAGATGATGAAGCCGTCGAGACCGACGACTCCGACGATGAACCGGATGATGAATCCGGAGACGAACCCCCGATAGACCCCATCATCCTGGAAGCCAGGGCGAAGCTGGAAGAGGCCACCAGATCCGGAGCTCCGATAACCGACCCTGAGCTTATCCGGACGCTGTTCGGGAGGTGCTGAGGATGTTGGAGGATATCCTGCCCCTCGTTCTGGCGTTCGTTTCGCTGTTCGCGTTCATCCTGGGCGGACACGTGCGCAACGTGGTCCACATGGTATGGCCGTTCCAGGACCCCGTGTCCATGATGCTGTGGATACTGTGCGCCCTGCCGTTCATCCTGGACTACTACGGCTACCGCCTCTTCGACCCCTACGATATGTGGTACATCGCTTTCGTCGTCGCTTTCGTCCTGTGCTATTGCGTCGCCTACTTCCGTGGGGAGTTCAACATGGTCTACATCGACACCCACACGATCGTATCCGAAGACGACCCGGACGGCGCCCAGGACACGGACTACTACGTGTACTACTGGAACAAGGAGGGCCAGATGTGCCTTCAGGAACAGACCATCCGCGCGGCGATAAAGAGCCTGTGCGGAATCCACTGCCCCCTGAGACTGGATATCGGCCAGATACGCCGCGCACGCCGTCAGACCGTGCATTTCCTGGGATTACCGAAGAAGACCATCCAGTCGATAGATATGGTCGAGAAGACCGTCACCGAATCCATCGTGAAGAAGGGGCCGTTCAAATTCAAGGTCCGGTCCTACGCATTCACGCCGTCGCCAGGATGTATCGACACCACCGCCGACTGGCTGGTATCCGCCGCCAAGCAACAGGTACTGGTAAAGGAGCTGGTCAAGAAGGAGTGCACGATTCTGGACAATGCGATAACGGTTCACACCGTCGGATACCAGCGCGCCGCCGATCTGCTGACCGAACTCATTAACGACAGGACCCCCAGCGCCGAGATCTACAACGAACTCGCCGCCAGGCTCATGCCGGAAGTGGACGAACAGAGCACACGGCTGGCCAGGAAGCTGGCCGATAAGGAGGATGCTCAGGCCCAGGCGCCCAAGAAGACGCTGCTCAAGCGGAAGAAGGGGGGCGACGAATGACCGACGAACAGGAGAGTTTCGCCTATTTCCAGCAAGAATCGGAACTGCTCCCGGACACGAACACGGCTCAGGCCATCTCTTACGGCCCGGCATACGATGATATGATCGGGATAATGTGGGCGTGGGATTCGATGGAAGACCACCTCATGCAAGTGTCCCAATCCCTAGAATCTCAGCTCATGGACAGGGCATGGTGCGCCGAGGTCCTGAAGCGGAACCGCTACATGATCTTCGCAAGGTCCCCGCCCGTCAACGAGGTCGAGCACCTGAAGGACCTCCAAAGGCTCAGACAGCTATGCAAGGTCCAGGCGGCGCTCCATAAGATAGACGAATACCGCCAGAAGAACATCGCATGGGCCAGGATGCAGGGAATCAAGCAGTACGTCGATAGCCTGAAGGGGACCGGAATCTCCGAATCCAGATGGAAGGCCAGCACGTCCGAGTGGAACACGCGCCCGATCAACTATTTCAACGTCAACAACCCGGTCGAGGTCACGGGGGACGACTTCGACTGGGATGAGGCCCTGAAGGACCTGATGGGGGAGAAGAGTTACGCGAAGCTGGTGAAGAGCATGGGGCTGGCCCCCGAAGAGGAACCGGTCGTCCGCAACCGCTGGATGCGGGATGAGGATGACGAAGAATCCGAGGAAGACGAAGAGTACGAGGATGAATCGGAGGAAGACTACGACGAGGAATACGAGGATGAAGACGAATCCGAGGATGAAGAATCCGAGGAAGAGGAAGAAGAGGATTCGGACGAACCCCTGCCGGACGAACCCGAAATCTCCATCCCCGCTCCGAAGGCGGTCAAGCGCTCCGACGGTATCGCCGAAGCGCTGGCCGTCATGTTCGATGACCCCGTGGCCGAGCTCATGGCCGACGCTCCGCAGCCCGATACCCCGGATGCGGTGTCCGCGTACCTCAAGAGGTCCGATTTCGACAATCGCGCCATCATCGACTGGCTGATCGAATGCGCGGGGGCGGCATGATGCAACAGCGTTTCATGCCGAAGTACAAGGAGACGATCTCCGACATGAACGTCGAGTGGAGGAATCTGCTCAAGGCGTTCAAGGTCGGGGATACCCGCGTGGAGTATCTGGAAACGTTCGAACAGGCGCTGGCGCTCAATTGCGACAAACCGCTCTGGGAGAACCCACGGTACTTCGTGATAACCGCCAAGTACCCGTTGCCGGAGCGCGGCAACGTAGGGAAACAGAAATTCAAGCTGTATCTGATGCTGTACTACTACATCATGTCCGATGCCGGCCTGCTGAACAGGGAGGCCGAGATGGGCTATGACGGAGGGGAGTTCCAGTATCATGCTTTCGGGAGTGATCAGGAATGAAGCTCAACAACGAGTTCATATGCGAATACCTCAAGGGCATAGTCAAGCCCGGTTCCGTCCTGGTGTCCTACGGGATGAGGGGCGGAGGCAAGACGCACTGCGCCGTTTCGTTCTGCCAGCGCATCATGGAGGGCTACTTCCCCGGCCTTCCGAAGCACGTCGTACTGATTACCAACGTGATTTTCGTGAAGCGTTCGGAGTCGGGATTCGTGACGGAATCCCCTCCGGGCGTCTACACGATCCACACGATGAGGGATATCTTCCCGATCATCGTCGAGACCTTGGAGAAGTACGGCCGCAAGGATACGATGGTCATCCTACTGCTGGACGAAGCCCAGAATTTCCTCCTGGGCGACATGAACAACGTCGGGGACATGGCATCGTCGATGAAGAAGTTCTGCGGTATCATCCGCAAGTTCAACCTCTGCCTGTGGCTGCTCTCGCCCGCCATGAGGAATCTGGGTCCCGCTTTCAGGAACTTCCTGGACGCGGAGAACGATCCCGGCAACGTCAACTGTACGTTCCAGAAGAACAACGCACGCGCGAAGAGGTTCATCGAACAGCGCCACTACGACATGGACCCGCGTTCCATCGTATACGTCAAGGCAGGATTCAACGAGCCTACCGAGTTGTTGCCGGTGCCTACATCCTCATGGACGCGCGATCCCGACACGATGAAGGTCGGCGAGTACGCCTATGATAATCTGTCCAGCGCCGACTTCACGGTCGGCGAGTTTCCCTTCCACGATTTCGTCACGTGGATATCCGGCCGTTCGTCCTACGAGATGATCCCGGCCATCAAGGAGTTCTACGAATCGCTCCCCGAAGAGGAAAGCACGGACGCGCCCACGGACGGGCGCATGACCGAGGAACAGTGGATGGGCAAGTGGTTCCCCAAGCTCCGCGACGCGGGCGTTCCTCAGAAGCTTTTGTGCGAGGTCTTCCACCATGACCATCGGCAGCTCAAGGCATGGGCGGCCGAAGCGAGCCGGCGCGAGGGGGACGGGACGGAGACGCGATCCTCCCCGCCCCGACGTCCCCATGAGGGGGCGGAGGGGCCGGGCGGGGTCCCGACATGAGGGGGGCGGGGTCCCCCTCCCTCCCCTCTCGAATCGTGCCGCTATTCTAGATTAGGGTTGGGTGAAGGGGGGTCTACCTACCCCGAAAAGCGGGGGGGTCCAAAATATATATATCGCGCGCGCGAGGGTAGCCG
>CAVIUM010000076.1:0-8238 GCA_963645865.1 Lachnospiraceae bacterium | reverse complement strand
CCTCAACCCATGCGTTGAGTACAAAGCATCCAATATCTATGACGGATGGGGGTCCGAACATCGTTGATGGGATGAAGGGGCCCGCATCCGAATGCGCGGGATCAATCCTTCGCAGGCCACTTCTCCAGGGCAACCGCCAGTTCAGGATGCGTCTTGGCATACTCCTCCGCCGGGATCCCCTCGTAGGCGGCGCGTACGGCCTGGCTCATCGCCATGGCGCCGGCCCTGACGCCTCCGGGATGACCCGCGACGCCTCCGCCGGCCTGGATCTGGACGTCCATTCCGGAACGCTTCACGATCTCCCCGACGAGCGAGGGGTGGACGCCCCCGGAGCACACGGGCATGACCGTCCTGTACGGGACATCGTCCCCGAGGCACGCCTTCAGGTTGCTGTCGTCGTGGGCTCCCGCGGACATCTTGCCGACCCCGAGGGTCCCGATGTGCAGCGCATCGCCTCCGACCATGCGGGCCAGCTTCGTCAGCACGAGCATGTTGACGCCGTGGCGGGGATCCTTGGTGAACGCCCCGTGCATGGTGCGGTGGACGTGGATCGGCACCTTGACGGATGGATCCTCGGCCAGGGCCTGGAGGCACCCGAATCCGCAGGTGACCACATCGATCATAAGCTCCCTGGCGCCCCACGACTGGACCTTGTCCGCCAGCTCCAGGATCCTGTCGCTCCTGGTGCTGATGTTCACCGCATGCATCATCTTATGTCCCTCGGCCTCCAGCCTGTCCAGGGCCTCGGATACGCGGAGCGTCCTGTCCTCTATCGGGCAGAACGGCTGGTCCACCAGGGTCTCGTCGTCCTTGGAGTTTGTCAGCCCTCCGGAACCCGCTTCGTAGACGTACTCGGCGGTCCTCTCCGGGGACAGCCCGATCTTCGGCTTCACGATGGTCCCGACGAGGGGCTCCTCCGGCCTGTCCAGCGCCTTCCTTATCCCTTCGGCGCCGAACTTCGGCCCCTTGAACTGCTCCAGGATGCTCTTCGGGAACGTGACGTCCTCCAGCCTCACCGCTTTCAGCGCCCCCAGTCCGAACAGGTTCCCGGCGATCACGCTCAGTATCTGGGGCACGGCGCCGGTCTCGATGCTGAAATCCTCGGCCGGGAACTCGCACACGATCATATCGCCGTCGATGGAGGTCACCCTGGCGCCCAGATCGTCGAATATCGAATGGTCCAGCGTGGAGATGCCGGTCCACGTCCCCGTGGACTGCTCCGCCGCTATTGCCTCGGCGGCCTTCTCCATCGGGAGGTCCGTCGTGACACGATATTTGCACACGACGTTCCTGTCGGGGTCCTCGGGCTCCCCGAGGTGCAGATACGAATAGCTCTCCATCTTGAATCACTCCTTCCTGAAGATCCCGTCCCCCAGCTGACCCACCATGACGCCGTACACGGAGCCGGGGCTCATCATCCCCACCTCCGTCACGATCGCGTCGATGTACGCAGCGGGCGTGCTGTCGAACACGGGGTTGAATATCTTTACCGAATCGCGGACCTCCCCGGGCCTCACGACCTCGGAGACGTCGCGCTCCTCTATGGTGACCGCATCGCCGAAGAGGGTCATCGGCGAGAACTTGTAGGTTTCGGCGCACACGTAGAAATGCACGCGGGCCTCGTGCGCCGCCAGTGCGAGCTGGGACGTGCCGACCTTGTTGATCAGCGCCCCCTGCGACGTGACGGTGTCGGCTCCGACGAAGACCTTGTCGACCTTCTTCATCACGGACCTGACCGCGCTGTCGATCACCAGGGTGACGTCCACCCCGGCGTCGGCGAGGTCGTTGACTGTCAGGATCCCCTGCCTCCACGGACGGGACTCCGTGGCGTAGACCCTGATGTCCTTGCCCTGGCGGTGGGCCTCCTTGATCACCCCGAGGGCGGCGCTGCTGTTGCAGTGCGTCAGGATGACGTCGCCATCCTGGATGCGCCTGGCGCCGATCCTCGCTATCTCCTCCACGGCCATCTCGGACCTGCGACAGAACGTCGAAGCGTTCTCGGAGACGATGGAACGGGCCTCATCCAGGGAGGATGCGTCATGGGCGCCGCGCACGGATGCGTGGACGCCGTTCCACAGGGATACGGCGGTGGGGCGCGATGCGAGGAGCGTATCGCACGAGGAATCGAGGTCCTCCAGGAACGCTTCCAGGGAATCCCCCTCGTACGTATCAGCGAAAACCTTCAGAGCATCCGCGCCGGCCCTGGCGATGCGCCCGGCTCCGCGGATCTCCATGCTGCGTATCTTCTCCGCCGTGTCTCCGATTATGGTCACGGCCGGGATATCACCGAGGTGCCCTATAAGCAATAACTCGAGGTGTATCCAAAATAAACGTACGTTTAACCGTACGTTATTATATGCAATACACCATCTCCAAATCATGACCACTGTGAACGTTACAAACGCCCGGAAGGACCTCTATGGTCTCGTACATCAAGTTCTAGCGAGCGACATCATCACAATTGTATCAAAAGAAGGGAGTGTGGTGATGATATCCGAAGAAGACTGGGAATCGTTCAAGGAGACTCTGTACCTCATGGGAGATCCAGATTTCCTAAAGGATGTGGAAGAAGCTCGCAACACCCCTGCCGAAGAACGCGAGGCATGGAATTGACTTACAAAGTCACGTTCTCCAAAAAAGCATCAAAAGACAGGAAGGAATTGATAAGGGAAGGCTACGAAGAGAAGTTGAATCAGATATTCTCAGAACTAGCAGAGAACCCTCTAGCTCCACCATCCAAACATCTAAAAAACGAAGCAATGGGACTGTTGTCGCGCAGATTGAACTTGAAGGACCGCATCGTCTACGAAGTGAAGCCGATAGACGATCCATCCTACGACGGTGAAGTCATCCTGATCAGACTTCGGGCGCATCACAAAGGCGCCATTCCGTTATTCCTCCTTTGAGAGAATAGAATATAGAGGTCAGTGAACAGAATCTCCGCCGACAAGAACGACCTCCCTGGCGATGCGCCGGGCCTCCTCCAGCCCTCTGGTGAGGTAGACGACGGCCAAGAGAGCCTCGAAGCAGTCGGCCCTCATGTTCTCGCTCAGGATGTGCTTCCCGCCGTGGTCCAGATGGCCTCCACCGACGCGCATGACGCCGTCGATGTCCAGGCCGTACGCCAGGACCCTCTCGGAGATCCTCTCGTTCGCCACCCAATCCTGCTTGATGTCGGTCATGGCCCCCTCGTCGGGAGCCCCGCTGCGGTAGGCCTCCTCGCAGGCGATGAGCTCGAGGACCGCGTCCCCGAGGAACTCCAGCCTCTCATAGGACTCCACGGGCCTCCCGTCGCCGGCGCTGTCGTGGGTGAGGGCGCGGCAATAAAGCTGCAGCTCCTCCTCCGGAACGCCCCTGTAGTGGAACGGTTCGCGGGCCAGCATCGCCCTCACCGACATCTCGAAATGCGATTCCATTGCGGTTCCGACCATTGTATGGACATATCTGATATGACGGTTTCGGACGCATCGCTCCAAGCGACGGTAGAATCGCCATATTTTACTAAGACGAATGATTAGGGGTGCGTATGGCTCAGCAGAAGAAGCGCATAAGGATGAGGGGCGTCAAGCACACGTCCAAGAGGCTGGAGGAGGACCTCCTCGACAAGTCCAGGATCCTCTCCGACAATCCGGGCATCCTCAGGCCGCACTGCGCCGGGAACTGCAGGAAATGCGCCTTCGACAAGCCTTTCAAACAGATCGACGGGCTCCACAAGATCAAGGACAACCCGGAGGCTCTGATCAAGGAGGCATCCAGATTCGGCGGGGACGACATCGTCCGCGCCTACGCCGGGACCGTGTCCCTGGCCGCCGCCGGTTCCGTCCCGCTCCTCGCATCCGGAAAGCTGGGAGGGGAGACGGTGTCCTATGCGGTCCGCGGGACCGTCCACGCCACCAAGCTCATCGGATGCCAGTACTACGACGACCCGAAGAGGAGGCTGCTGCTCTATTCGGACCACGTCAAGAAGCACAAGCTCCACCTCTACTCCTTCGGCGAAGGACTCGTCTGCTCCGACGACCCCAACATGCCCGAGGACTACCTCTACGATACGTTCTGGGAGACTCCGTACGAGTTCCCGGATGACGGGATCTCCTGCGGGCACGACGCGTCCGCCATCCTGGAGATACACATCAAATCGCTGAATCAGACCGTATCGATATGCGAGAACTGCGCCAGGGATGTATCCACCCTGATGTACATCGTGTCCAGGCTGGCGGCCGTGGATCCGATGGACGACATCGAGGTGCGCGTGAGGCACAAGTACCACTCCGCGGGCGAGAAGGATGTCGAGATCATCACCGGCGACAAGCTGAAGGACTACATGGTCGGCAAGGTCACCGATGCGAACATCGTCTCCGCCGTCAAAAGGTCCAAGATCGGCGACCTGAAGGAGGGTTCGTCGTCCACATACATCATCGGGACCAGGAACTACGGCTCCGATCTGGAGCAGTTCATCTCCGCTCTCGAGGGGGACCCGAGGGACATCGACGCCCTCAGGAAGTTCCTGTCCTCCAACAACAGGGCCGTCGTGATCAAGACGGCCAAGGCCTCCGAGGCCCTGGCGATGCTGTGGGAAGCCGATTGGAAGGGGATCATCACGGCCCACACCGACGCCCGCACCGCGGACTCCATGGGCGATGTGTCCAGAGGTCAGCCCGGAGTCGTCCTCGCCGATGCCTACAACAGGTTCCTCAGCGCCGATGTGGTCGCTTCGCTCCCCGAATTCAAGAGACCGGGGCCGATCACACAGCTGGCCGACAAGCTCGCCAAATCCGCGAAGGTGGGAGGATCCGCCATGGTCATCGAGACCGCCGGGAAGCTCCCACTGAAGGACAACAGGTCCCGTTCGGTCGCGGCCGCGTTCATGATCGCCACCGGAGCCGAACCGGCACTGAAGCTGTCCCATGACGAGATGGATCTGGCGCAATACCTCGCGCCGTTCGCGAAGTCGGTGATCGCAGCGGGTGGCGACAAGTACCGCGATGCGATGAACACCTTGCTCGTGGCGAGCGGATCGACCGAGAAACTGTCCTGAGATCGGCCGCGTGGCGTAATATTGGCGGAACTGTGAGGGATGCCTTCACAGTTCTGATCGGGTCGCCGCTCCATGTGCGGGCGCGCGCGTTCCTTCTTCGAGGTCGGGGCCATCGACCGAAAGGTCAGAGAGAGCGCATTCAGCCTCGGCAGAGAAGGCGACGATATGGGACGATCCGCATCGGAACGGATAGGACCTATGAAAAGTGAAGAGATTGACCCTTGCCTTAGGGACCTTGCAGGCCCCAAGGCAAGGGTTAAGTCGTTTCTCTTTAAGTTCCAAGATGGACGTGAGGACTTCGATGGATTGCCGTCCCAACGCGTCCACGGACGCACGCCATGGCTGCGGCCTCGGCTTTCCGCTCTCCTCTTGCATCCATATTCATGACTCAACTCGACTGTCCGCGCTCAGGCCGTCCCGTTCTTCTTGAGCTTCAGAACGACTATCGCGACAATCAGGACGATCAGGATGACCAGGACGATTATGATGACATTGGTTCCCTTCATCCCGTTATCCGTCGACACGGAAAGGTCCACATCGGTGGCGATTCCGGTGTCGTTCACGGTGACCTTGCTGTCGATCTGCGATCCGGAGTAGGCCTTCAGCACAGCGATCTCAGCAGGAGCGGTTCCTGCGGCTTCCGTTCCCTCAACGGTCAGCACATACGGGTCGGTCGTTCCGTCAGGAACGGACAGCGTCCCGTAAATGTTCATGGTTCCACAGACGACAATGTCATCATTGAGTTCCAGTGTGGCATCGGCGTCCACAGTCAGCGTGGCTCCGTAGGGCACCAGGACCGTCGCTTCATCTCCAGTCACGATGTTCGCCGCTGTGGGCGCGGTGAATGTCCCGCTGACAAGCGTGACAATCCCGGACTCGATATCGGAGAGCGCTCCGTCGTTTACTCCGACGAATCCCTCGGTCAGGGACAGGGTCACGACGTTGCTTCCGCTTCCGACCTTCACTTCTTCGATGGTCGCGTTGACGAACTCCACTCCGCCGACGTGGCTGAGCGCATCGCCAGGATTAGGGACGGCCCCGAACACGGCGGTGACGGCGGCGGGATCGGCTTCGCCGACTTCTGCCCTGGCGGACATGGCTCCATCGGTGTAGTATCCGTTCAGGACCATTGCAAGCCCCTCCACGTCCTCAGAAGTGATGGCGAATTTGTTCTTGTCTATCGTTATCGATCCGGTAGTGTAGGTGGCTCCCTTGGCATCCCCTCCGGACACGGTGAACGTATCGGTCGTGACGACCTCGACCATGTCATCGGTGACCTGTATGATGACTGGTTTCGTGACATCTGCGACGAGTATATCGGTCGCAGTGATGGTCTGATTGGTCTTCACGGCACCGTCGTCATCCTCGTACACGGCATTGACGGTGGCGGAACCGTTCACGATCATGATGCCATCTCCCGTGTCGGTCATGTTGACGTCCCCGACATCGGTCCCTGCGGAGTAGCAATACGCCAACATCGATTCCTGAGTACGGACGATCACTCCATAGATGGATCCTTCGCCCGAATCCTCGTCCGCCGAAGCGATGATGATCCTGTCGGCGACCGTGTTGTCATCGTCCATGGCATCAGCCATGTATGTGTTCCCTGCGACTCCGACGAGCATCAGGCCCCACATGTAGGTGACGTTGCCGGTGGTCTTCGAGGTGTCGACAGCGTTCGCGAAGTATACGTTGAATGTTCCGGTCAGAGAATCTGCGAACACCACGCTCGCTCCGTCCAGCAGGTAGATGTTGTAGACCTTTTCTGCGGGTCCGGTGACATCTATCACGGTGTTAAGCTTGGCGACATAGTAGTTCCCGCCCTCATCTGACAGATCGCCGACATCGGACAGCGCGGTTGCTGTAGCTGTGGCGGTGTCGGCATTGGAATCCCCTGCGGGCAGTGCGACGGCGAAGGCACAGACGACCATCGCAAGCACTGCAACGAGAGCGAGGCATTTGCCTCTCTTGGCTCCCAAATCAATTGTAATCATGTTACATCTGCTCCGATTCTTCCATGGCTCCGGAAATCTTCATCTGATCCCTGAAAGCCTCGTGATTTGCATAGGATCGCATGGAAACCTCAGAGGTCCGAGAATCTCATCTCTCTTCACAGTTTCCGGATCCACGCTCCTGAATCTCAATGCATCCAGGATGAACCGCCGCTCAATTCTATGCGCTTATAAGGTTAACCATTCAAGCATCCGAAACACCGAGAAGATTCCGGAAATCATGTCTGGCCCTCGACGGAGAGAGGCCCGATGCGGAGCGATATGCTTCAGGCAGTCGCGGCCCCATCATCGACGCCTGCATCCTCTTCTGTCGGTACGGGCGTCGTCAGCTTCTCGCGCAACAGGGACATCTGCTCATCGGTCAGCCCCAGCGTCCCCTTGATGAATGCCACGGCGGTGGATGCCACGTCGATGCCGGAGGTATCCACATCGATCCAGTCGATGAGATAGAGCTTGTCACCCATGTCGGGGTGCGCGAGCAGGTATACCAGACGGTCGAACGTCAGCTCCTGGATGGCCCGATAGGACTCGCTGCCCTCCTCGATGAGATACAGGTTCTCGAAAGCCTTCATGTACGAATCCCTGATCTCATCGTTGGATGCTCCGCAGAGACCTTGGAGCAGGACGGCCATCATGCCGGTGCGATCCTTCCCGAGATCGCAGAAGATCAGGTATGGGCCGTCGTTCTCGATCATGGCGTCGAACATGGCACGGGCCTTCTCCGGGGTGTTGAAGAGATCCGCAGGGTGCATCTGAAGTGCGGAGTAGCGACCGTTGTCGACCAGCTTCTGCCCGTAGGAGCTTTCGAACCATTCGGGCACGTCCTTCACTTTGGATTCCGCGTAGGAGAGCATGATCATGTACTCTATGCCGTACTCCTCCGCGAACCTGTCGACATACCAGGATCTGCTCGGGACGTCGGAATCTCTCAGTATGGAATATGAGCGGAAGACGCGCCCCGATGCGATGTCCCCTCCGGTTATCTCGAAGAAGTTGGCATAGTCGCTCGTATCGGAGTACCTGCCCTCGTCCGTGACCAGCGTCTTGAGGGAGACCATGTGCTGATATCCATCGCATCTCCCCTCATAGGTCATCACGACCTCAGACCCCATCTCGGCAGTGACCATGAACCCGAAGAATAGACTGATTGCCGCGCTGCCTCCGTTATTCGCCACGAAGAAGGAGAAGTAC
>CAVIUM010000075.1:0-8376 GCA_963645865.1 Lachnospiraceae bacterium | reverse complement strand
AAGGTCCTGCACCCCAGGACCATCGAGCCCGTCAGGCTCAAGCACATCCCCCTGAAGGTCAAGAACTCCTTCAAGCCGGAGGAGCCCGGGACCCTGATCCACCACCTCAGGAAGAGCACCTCCGAGATGCTCCGCTCGGTCGCCGCCAAGACCGACCTGTCCATCATCACGATCAGCTCCGCGGAGATCGCGTACCGCCCGGCGATGGTGGCCCGCATCATCGACAAGATCGCGGACATCAACGTGATAATCTACTCCATCTCCACGTCCCTGTCCACCGTGGCGTTCCTGGTCCACAACAACGACGTCAAGCAGACCCTGAGGCAGCTCAACGGCCTCAGCGGAGGGGACATCGAGAGGATCGACGTGAAGAACGACGTGGCGCTCATCTGCGCCGTCGGGGACAACCTGCTCGACAAGTGCGGCGTGTCCGGCGACATCTTCAGCGCCGTGAAGGAGGCCAACGCCAACGTGGAGATGATCTCCGAGGGCGCCTCCGACGTGTCCCTCAACTTCGTCGTCCCCATGAGCAGGGTGATCGAAGTGGTCCGCACCCTCCACGACAAGTTCATAGGTGGTCAGCGATGATGCGCGATTTCCCGTCCCAGGACGGAGTCATGATGATCGGCGGCAAGTCCGCCGTGGAGATAGCCGACGAGTTCGGCACGCCCGTCTACGTGACGGACGAGCAGAGGCTCAGGGAGAACTACCGCAACGTGTACAACGCCTTCTCCAGGTTCATGGACACCAAGGTCCACTACGCCTGCAAGGCCAACACGAACCTCGCGATCCTCAAGGTCCTGGAGCAGGAGGGCGCCGGGATCGACGCCGTTTCCATCGGGGAGGTTCTCACGTGCCTGAAGGCCGGGTTCACCCCGGACCGCATCATGTACACCGGGGTCAACGTCTCCGACGCCGAGCTCAAGGCGGTGGCGGACACCGGCGTCATGATCAACCTCGACTCCGCATGCGAGATGGAGAGGCTGGCCAAGATCGCGCCGTGCGCCGACGTCTCGTTCAGGATCACCCCTGGGGTGGGGTCCGGCCACAGCGCCAAGGTCACCACCGGGAACAAGGGCGCCAAGTTCGGCATCCCCCTGGACCAGGTCATCTCCACCTACGCCAGGGCCAAGGACCTGGGATTCAACGTCAAGGGAATCCACGCCCACATCGGGTCCGGCGGACAGGTCGTCGAACCATTCATGGACATGATGGAGGTCCTGATCGAACTCGTCAACGAGATCAAGGGCCTGGGCATCGACCTGGAGTTCATCGACATGGGCGGAGGCATCGGAGTGCCGTACAAACCCCAGGAGGAGGAGATGGACGTCGGGGAACTGGCCATGAACCTCACCGACATGATCCAGGAGGAGACGGACATCAAGACCATCATCCTGGAGCCCGGCAGGTACATCATCTGCGACTCCACCGTCCTGCTCACCAGGGTCAACGACGTCAAGGACACCGGCGTGAAGAAGTACGTCGGAGTGGACGCGGGATTCAACACCCTCATCCGCCCCGCCATGTACGACTCCTACCACCACGTGGCCGTGGCCAACAGGTTCGGCAAGGCGTGCACCGACAAGTACGACGTCGTCGGTCCGATATGCGAATCCGGCGATTACATCGCCCACGACAGGGTGCTCCCCGACCCCAAGGTCGGAGACATCGTTGCGGTGTACAACGCCGGGGCCTACGGATTCTCCATGTCCAGCAGATACAACTCGCGCCCGCTGTGCGCCGAGGTGCTCGTCAACGAAGGACACGCGGACCTGATCCGCGAGGCCGAGGACTACGAGGACCTCTGGAAGCACCAGATCATACCCGAGAGGCTCACGAGATGAGGTTCTGGAAGTATCAGGGCATCGGGAACGACTTCATCCTCCTGGACGGGACGTCCGGGGACCTGGGGATCGATCCCGAATGGTGCGTCCGCGCCTGCGACAGGCATTTCGGCATCGGCGCCGACGGCGTCCTGTACGTCATGCCCGGCGAGGACACCGACTTCACCATGCGCATCATCAACGCCGACGGGAGCGAGGCGGAGATGTGCGGCAACGGGATCAGGTGCGTCGCCAAGTACATCGGCGACAACATCCTGACCGACAGGGATTCGATGACCATCCACACCCTCGCCGGGGACCTCGGGGCCGAGGTGTTCAGGGGATCGGATGGGAAGGTCGGGACCGTGAGGATCAACATGGGCGCGCCCATCCTCGACGGCAGGACCGTGCCGGTCGACCACGACGGACGCTTCATAGACGAGCCGTTCGAGGTGGACGGGGTGAATCTGAGAGGGAACGCGGTGTCCATGGGCAACCCCCATTTCGTCACCTTCACGCCCCTCGACGACCCCACCGTCGACAGACTCGGACCCGTGCTCGAGAAGCACCCCTTCTTCCCCCGCAAGACCAACGTGGAGTTCTGCAGGGTGGAGGACGGGAAGATACACATCCGCGTCTACGAGCGCGGAGCGGCGTGGACCCTGGCCTGCGGGACGGGGGCCTGCGCCACCACGACGGCGGCCGCATTGAACGGGCTGGTCCCCTTCGGGAAGCCCGTCGACGTCCGCCTGCCCGGCGGTTGGCTCAAGATCACCGTGGACGAGAAACTCGAATACGTTCTCATGGAGGGGCCGGCGGAGCTGGTCTTCCAGGGAGAGACGGAGCGATTGCGATGAGATACGAACAAGCCGAGAGGCTCAAACAGATCCCGCCTTACCTCTTCGTGAGGCTGGAGAAGCTCTCCGCCGAGAAGAAGGCGGAGGGATGGGACATGATCGATTTCGGGATCGGGGATCCCGACCTGCCCGCGCCGAACGAGATCGTCGACGAGATGTGCAGGCAGGCGTACGTGAACGAGAACCAGAAGTACTCGTCCTCCCAGGGCGAGAGGTCTCTCCGCGTGGCCGTCGCGCAGTGGTACAAGAAGAGGTTCGGGCTCGACATCGACCCGGACACCCAGGTGTGCATCACCATCGGTTCCAAGGAGGGCATCTTCAACATCGCCCAGGCCTTCGTGAACCAGGGCGAGACGATCATCGCCCCCTCCCCCGGATACCCCGTGTACTCCGGCGCGGCCACCCTCTTCAACGAGGCCGACTGCGTGAAGGTCCCCCTCAGGCCCGAGAAGGGCTGGCTCCTCGATGTGGACGAGTGCCCCGAGAACGCCAGGATGCTGTACGTCAACTACCCGAACAACCCCACCGGGGCCACCTGCGACAAGGCGTACCTGAAGAAGGTCTACGACTGGTGCCAGAAGAACGGGACCATCCTGTGCTACGACGCCGCCTACTCCGAAATGTGCTACGACGGCTACCGCGCCCCGTCCATCCTGGAGATCGGCCCCGACGCGATCGAGTTCGGATCCTTCTCCAAGACGTTCTGCATGACCGGGTTCAGGCTCGGATACGCCGTCGGGAACCCGGACCTCATCGCCGGCCTCGCCAAATGCAAGGGCCAGATCGACTCCGGAGCCCCCATCTTCATCCAGAAGGCCGCCGAGAAGGCCCTGTCCCTGTACGGACCCAACGGCGAGGAGCCCGAGTGCGTGAAGGAGAACATGGCCATCTACGCCGAGAGGCGCAAGGTGCTCGTCGACGGCCTCAGGGACCTGGGGTTCGACGTCGCCATGCCCAAGGGCACGTTCTACGTCTGGTTCAACTGCGGCATGTCGTCCTTCGAGTTCACCCAGAAGATGATCGACCTGGGAGTGATCGTCACCCCCGGATCGGGATTCGGCGAGTCCGCGGACGGATACATCAGGATGACCGTGACCGAGCCCGTCGAGAGGATAAGGATCGCTCTCGAGAGGATGAAGCGCGGTTCCTACCAGTGAACAAACCGGGGTCTCCGGACCCCTTTCCCTTTCTCATTCCCCTTCGGGGAGCTGCTGCTCGGCCTCTTCCTCGAGCGCCTTGCATGATTGGATGACCTGCACCGGACTGATGTACCCCTCGGCGACGAGGTCCATGACCTGAAGCATGCTGACGACGGCCTCGCCGCGCATGGTGAGGCTCCAGAACTTCGCGGTGCGCCTGCTGCCGTCGACCTCGTCCCTCTCGAAATCGACGAGCCCGACCTCCCTGAGGCTCCTCAGCTGGGCCTCGGTCTGCTGGGGATTGGGGAAGACGTCGTCGCGGATCTGTATCTCCTTGGTCCTCCCGTTGCGGCCGAGATAGAGCAGCGCGGATATCGAGCGCTTGCGTTCCAGGGCCTCGATGAGATGGGGCCAGTTGCCGCCATCATTCACTTCGCGGACCTCTTCCTCGGACATGCGAATCAAGAACCTATATGCCTATTTAGTATTCATGTACTCTAAAAGTATCTTCATCGCATCCGGACGCCGTTCGGACGCGGAACGGATGCACGATGGACGTTCCGGTACATCGGCAAACAATATTGGACAAGCCTACATCATTGGAATGAACGCGGTCGGACGGTCGTATTTCATCCTATGCAGAGGAATCAACGCTACATCCCGGAATGTACGCGCCGACATCGTCGGAGGCACGGAAATCAACACGAAGGTAGGTCATTCGGCGACCCCCCGATTCCGCTTAAATACCCCATCGGCCTTGATTCGAATAAGAGCTGATCATCATGGTCACGAAGACATTGGAAGACATACCCGGGGTCGGCCCCGCAATCGCCGAGAAGCTGCGCGACTCCGGATACACCGAGATCATGGCCATCGCCGTGGCATCTCCGAAGGAGCTCGCCGAGACCTGCGAAATCGGGGAGAAGAAGGCCGCGGACATCATCGAGGGTGCGAAACTCTGCGCGGACATCGGCGGATTCGAGACCGGTGTCGACATCATGGAGAGGAGGAAGGCGGTGACCAAGCTCACCACCGGATCCAAGGCGTTCGACGACCTGCTCGCGGGGGGACTGGAGAGCCAATCCATCGTCGAGTTCTTCGGGGAGTTCGGGAGCTGCAAGACGCAGGTCTGCTTCCAGCTCGCCGTGAACGCCACCCTCCCGGAGGACCGCGGGGGACTGGACTCCGATGTGATCATCATCGACTCGGAGAACACCTTCCGCCCCGAGAGGATCATCCAGATGGCCACCTACCTCGGGGTGGACCCCGACGTGACCCTCAGCAGGATCCACGTCGCCCGCGCGTTCAACTCCCAGCACCAGGTGCTCCTGGTGGACAAGGCCATGGAGCTGGCCCAGGAGATGAAGTGCAGGCTCATGATCGTCGATTCCCTGACGTCGCACTTCCGCGCGGAGTACGTGGGACGCGGATCCCTGGCCGAGAGGCAGCAGATCCTGAACCGCCACATGCACGACCTGCTGAACTTCGCCACCGTGAACAACGCCGTCATCGCCGTGACCAACCAGGTCGCCGCCAAGCCGGACGCGTTCTTCGGGGACCCGACCAGGCCCATCGGAGGCCACATCGTGGGACACACCGCGACCTTCCGCATCTATCTGAGGAAGGGGAAGGCGGGCAAGAGGATCGCCAGGCTCATCGACTCCCCCAACCTGCCGGAAGGGGAGGCGGTGTTCATGGTGACCGAGGACGGCATCAAGGACGCCTGACCGCTTGGTTTAAGAGATGGGAGTCATCAACGGGGGCGTGAGCCCCCAATTCTTCTTCGAACTGTCAGGCGAGTCAAGGGACATGCCGCCGGCGGAGGCCGCCAGATGCATGGAGGCGGAGGCCGGGGAGTACAGGATAACGGGTAGCGGGCCCGGATACCTCATAGCGGAGTTCGATCCCGCAGCGCTGGACGGCATAGCCGACCGCATCGCGATGACCAAGAGCATCGGCCGCTACCTCGGACGCTACGACCCGGACGACCTGTCGAACCTGGAGAACGCCGAGCTCCCCGAAGGGACCTTCGCGGTCCGCGGGAAGCGCTTCGAGGGCATGATGAAGGATGCGGACTCCCAGGGGATGGTCAGGCACATCGGCGGCATCCTGTCGAAGAAGAGGGATGTCAACCTGAAGGAGCCGGACTTCGTCGTCCGCATGCAGATGTGCGACGCCGTCCACGTCTACATCGAGGAGAGGGTCACCGAGACCGACCTGCTGGAGAAGCGCAAGGTCGGGGAGCGTCCGTTCTTCTCCCCCATTTCGTTGCACCCCAAGTACGCGAGGGCGCTGATCAACCTGACCGGCGTCAAGCGCGGAGGGACCGTCCTGGACCCGTTCTGCGGGACCGGGGGGATAGTGATCGAGGCGGCGGAGATGGGCATGCGCGCCATGGCCTCCGATTTCGATCCGGAGATGGTCGCCGGATGCAGGGAGAACATGCAGTTCTACGGCCTGGAGCTGGCCGACTTCGACACGCTGGACATCGGCGACATCGGGGAGCGCTTCCGGAATGTCGACGCGATATGCACCGATCCGCCCTACGGCAGGTCGACCAAGACAGGCGGCGAGAACATCGACCACATCTACGCCAGAGCGGGGATATCCATCGCCGAGTCCCTCAGACCGGGATCCCGCGCGGGGATAGTGCTCCCCCACCCCATCGGATACGATACGATGGAGCTGGAGAACACCTACATCCAGAAGGTTCACGGGTCCCTGTCCAGGCACTACCACGTCTTCAGGAAGCCGGAGCGATCTCGTCGACGAACTCGTCGGTGACGTCCGTCCACTTGCCCGAACGGGGGAACGAGCCCTCGGCATAGGCGCTGGCGCCTTCGACGATCTCATCGAAGTCCTTGGTCCTCAGCCTCACCTGTCTGAAGCCGTTCCCGGAAGGCATCCTGACCTCCGCGATGAAGCTCCTGCCGAGGATTATCCCCTTGGTCCATACGGACGCCTGGAAGAAGCTGTCCTCCGATTCGGGTTCCGGCTCGATGACGACGAATTCGCTCTCGCCGTCCCTGACGGACTCCAGATCCTCGAGGATGTGTTCCGGGGAGGTCTTCTCCGCTTCCTTGGATTCGGTGGTCACATACCATTCCGATGTCATGCCCGTCGAATCCGCGGGAGCGTATATCAAGGCGCCGAACCCGACGTCGGCATGCGTGCGCGGGCATGTGTATCCGCCCATCCCGTCATCTTTTTGTATTCATCCTACATGGATGTGCCAGAACGTGCGACGTACGACCGCGGCAACACCGCGTACGGACGCCGGCACCATACGACGTGATCGCATGACTATTATGCAGAAGCTCCGCGACATGATGGCCGTGGAGGGGACCTTGCATGTGGCCCTCATCGACCCTGACAAGCAACCTCCTGAAGAGGCCGGGAAGATAGCGGCGAGGATGCTCGCCGCGGGGACCGATGCCGTCTTCATCGGAGGATCCACCGGAGTCACCAGCGAGAACACGACGTCCACCACGAAGGCGATCAAGGAGGCCACCGGACTCCCCGTCATCATCTTCCCCGGAGGCGCCACCGCGCTCTCCAAGGAGGTCGACGGACTCCTGTTCATGAGCATGATGAACAGCAAGAGCCTGGACATGGTCATCGGGGCCCAGGTCTACGCCGCGCCCCTCGTCAAGAAGCTCGGCATCGAGACCATCCCCATGGGATACGTCATCGTCGAGCCCGGCATGAAGGTCGGTCAGGTCGGACAGGCGGACCTCATCAAGAGGGACGACATCCCCAGGGCCTGCGCCTACGCCATGGCCGCCGAGATGCTCGGAATGCAGATGGTGTATTTCGAGGCGGGATCCGGAGCGGACGTCCCCGTCCCTCCCGAGATGATCCGCGCCATCAAGCAGTCCATCAGCATCCCCCTGATCATCGGAGGAGGCATCCGCACCCCCGAGGCCGCCAGGGCCGCCCGCGAGGCCGGAGCCGACATCATCGTCACCGGGACCCTGCTGGAGCAGTGTCAGGACGGCTCCGTCCTGAAGGCCGTCGTCTCCGCGGCGAAGGGGGCCTGAACCATGAGCAACTGGGACGGACAGGACCGCCCCTCCTACAACACGCCCATCTCCCCCTCGGCACCCATGTGGCTGACGCCCGAGGAGAGGGCCGCCGGGATCAATAGGGATCTCAAGGTCGCCGCCAGGCGCTACCTGTGCCCCAATTGCGGAAGGGAGTTCAGCCTGTTCCAGTCGAGGGCGGTCGCCTGCAAGGCGTGCCCCCAGGCGAGCCAGAACTGCCCCAACGTCCGTTGCCCCTATTGCGACAAGGAGTATCCGATCAGGGGATTCGTCGTCCCCGACAGCAAGGTGGACCAGGTCCACATGTCGCAGTACGCCGACAAGGTGTTCAACAACTGGCAGGACGCCTACGGCAACAACAGACGCTGAATCGTTTTCCAAGAGACGGTGCGACCGCAGGGTCGCCCGTCTCATTCTCCATTGAAAGTAGGGGCCGAAGCCCCGGTTTTCACCCGATCACTCGATGAATCTGATCATCTGGTTCAGGTTTTTGGCCTCGTTCTTCCCGACGAAG
>CAVIUM010000074.1:0-8433 GCA_963645865.1 Lachnospiraceae bacterium | reverse complement strand
TCTGCCACTGCCTGACCATCCCGAGGGTGCCGTTGTTCAGCAGGACCACGGTGACCGGCAGGTCCTCGGCGAGGGAGGTGGACATCTCCTGCATGACCATCTGGAATCCGCCGTCGCCGGTGATGGCGATGACGTTCTTCTCGGGCCTGGCGGCCTTGGCGCCGATGGCGGCGGGGAGGCCGTACCCCATGGTCCCGAAGGTCCCGGAGGACAGGAGCTGGCGGGGGTGCTCGATGTTCAGATAGTGCATCGCCCACATCTGGTTCTGGCCGACGTCGGTGGTGACGATGGTGTCGTCGTCCAGGATCTTGTTGATCTCGCGCATCACCATCTGGGGCGCGATGGGGGACCCCTCGATGTTCTGGACGCAGGTGCAGCGCTTCTTGGCGTCCTCCGCCCTGGAGGTCCAATCGGCCGATGTCCCGACGGATCCGAGGCGGTCGAGGATCATGCGGATCGCCTTGGCGGCGTCGCACTGGATGTTGGCGCAGCGGTGGCCGTGCTTGCCGAACTCGGTGGCATCGACATCGATGTGCACCACGCGTCCATCGGGGTCCTTCATGCGGCACTTCTTGCCGTAGGTCCTGTCGGAGAACCTGCTCCCGACGGAGATCACGAGGTCGGCGTCGTTCATCATGGTCATGGCGGCCATCCTGCCGTGCATCCCCAGGGGGCCCATGTTGAGCTCGTAGGAGGACGGGACCACCCCCATCCCCATGAGGGTGGTGTCGACCGGCGCGTTCAGGCGCTTGGCGAGGGCCATGACCTCATCGGAAGCGTTCACGGCTCCTCCGCCGACGAGTATGAGCGGGCGCTTGGCGCCCTTGATCCACTGGATCGCCTCGTCGAAGTCGCTGAGATCCTCCTTCCAGGGCTTGATGAAGTACTCCTCGTCGAGGATCCCCGGGTCGATGGACGAGTTCATCTGGTCCACCGGCAGGTCGATGTGCACGGGTCCGGGGCGTCCGGTCTGGCAGATCTCCCACGCTTCCGTGATCGCATGGGGGAGCCTGTTGACGTCCAGGACCCTGAAGTTGTGCTTCGTGATGGGCATCAGGAGGCTGTACGCGTCGACCTCCTGGAAGGCCCCGAGTCCGAGGGAACCCACTCCGACCTGTCCGGTCAGGGCGATCATCGGCACGGAGTCGGCGAAGGCCGTGGCAACCCCGGTGACCAGGTTCGTGGTCCCCGGTCCGCTGGTGGCGATGCACACGCCGGGCCTCCCGCTGGCGCGGGCGTACCCGTCCGCCATGTGGGCGGCGCACTGCTCGTGCCTGACGAGGATGTGCCTGAGGTTCGAATCGTAGAGCTCGTCGTAAATGGGGATGACGCTTCCGCCAGGATATCCGAATACGGTCTCGACGCCCTTGCGCTCGAGCATCGTTACCAGTGCCTTGGTCCCCTTCATAGGTATCGGGCTACCTTAGCAAGGTGCTCTAAAAAAGGATATGGGTCGCGCGTCGCGCGATGGATGGAAGAGGTCGGACCCGCCCGGGGGCGGGTCCTGATCGATTCAGAAGTTGAAGGGCTCGTTGATGAGCAGGATGCAGATACCGAGCGCCAGGGCCAGGAACAGCAGGTAGTTGCCGGCCATGGATTTGGCCTCGACCATGTCCATCCTGAACCCGAGGGCTCCGAGGATCTTGGTGAGGGATCCGCACACCACGAACGAGATTATGGTCGCGATGATCCATCCGTGGTTGCCGACGTTGAACGTGATGGCCGCACCGATGATCCCGGTGATGATCGCCAAGACCATGACAACGACGAAGATCTTCGTCATGTAGAGGTCCTTGAGGATGAACTCCCTCTCGTTGAATTCCGTGGGGGTGAATTCGTATTCCTCTTCGGGTTTTTCCGTTATCCGCCTCTTCTTCTTGGCCATCGCGTCCGCATCCTGGTTCTGTTTTTAAAGTCTTTCTCATTCGTCGCCTGCGGAGCCGAATTCGGTCTTCGCGTGCTTCAGCGCTTCGATGACGGGGAGCGGTTTCCCCAGCAGGAACGTCTCCAGCGCCCCTCCGCCGGTGCTCACGTACGAGAAGCGGTCCGCGAGGTCGAACCTCTCCGCCGCTCCTCCGGTGTGGCCTCCTCCGATGACGGACTGTCCTCCGCTGTCGACCATCGCCGCCATGATTATGCGGGTGCCGACCTCGAAGCCGTCCTTCTCGATCATGCCGGCGGGGCCGGACATGAAGCTGGTCTTGGATGACATGACGACCTTGCGGAACTTCTCCGCCGAGGCGTCGCCGATGTCCAGCGCGGGTTCTTTCGTCGGAAGGTCCCCGATGTTCACGGAAACGCGCTTGCCGTCCCTCTCCACCGCCACATCGACGGGCAGGAGCACCCTCTGTCCGTACTTGGACAGGATGTCCTTGGCGGCCTGGAGGTTCTCGGGGGTCAGCTCGTCCCTCAGGACGTTCATGCTCGCCTCGCCGATGTCCACCCCGCGGGCCAGGAGGTAGGCGTTGCCCACCAGTCCGACGAGGATCACGGTGTCCGCGGTCCCGCTCCCGAGGACCCTGTCGATCATGTCGGAGACATCCCCGAATTTCGCTCCTCCGAGGATGAACACGGAGGGCCTGCGGGGGTTCCCGAAGATGGCGTCCAGGGCGTAGAGCTCCTTTGCCATCAGCCTGCCGGATGCCGAAGGCACCTTGGCCTCGAATCCCACGAGGGAGCACTGCGACCTGTGGGCCGCGCCGAAAGCGTCGCACACGTAGTAGTCGATCAGAGGCGCCAGGGTCTTGACGATCTCCCCTTCGGAGTGCATCGCCATGTCGCCCTTGGCGGTCTCGCTGTCCAGCTCCCTGACGTTCCCGAGCAGCAGCACGCGCCCGGGCTGAAGATTCTTGATGGCATCCACGGCCTTCCCGCCGATGACGTCGTCGACGTACTCCACGGGCATGCCGAGGTGCCTGGAGAGCAGTTCGGCGTGCTGTTCGAGGGGGATGAAATCCCACCCGCCCTTGCGGCTCTGGTGGGCGAGCATGACGACCTTGGCCCTCTTGCCTGCCAGCTCCCTGACGGTCGGGACGATCCTCCTGATCCTCGCATCGTTGACGATGCGCAGGGTCTGCTTGTCCAGGGGGCAGTTGATGTCCACCCTGAGCAGCACCGTCCTGTCCCTGTAGTCGAAATCCTCCAGAGTGTTGAACTGCTTCTCCAAACGAATCGCCTCACATCTTGCCGACGCCGAGGGCGGCGTCGGTCCTGGACACCGACTCGGCGGGGTCCTGGACCATCTTGCACATGGATCTGATGCAGTCCACGTTCTCCGGGATCACGTCGGATTCCTGGTGGACGGCCTGGTAGTAGTACAGCGTGTTGCCGACGGCTTTGACCCCGTCCTCCCACACGACGATCTCGTACATGTCGGAGCGGTCCCTGCCGAGGTCGCGGGCCAGCTCCATCACCTGGGCGGTGGACTTGATGCCGTCGGAGCTCCTGACGAGCCTGACCCTGGGGGAGTTCCTCATGATCTCCAGGACCTCCTCGGTGGTGGTCTCGCGGGAGAGCTGCGCCACGACGGTCTGGACGTGCATCAGGGTGGTGGACGCCTTGACGGCCATGGTGTTGATGTTCAGCCAGGGCATGACGCTCTGCACGTCGGGGCCGTGGTGGGTCGGAAGCTTCACGGAGGGCTCGAGGCCGTTGACGGGTCCGGATTTGCTGTCGCCCGGGTCGACGGCGCGCCTGACGATGGTGACGAACGCGCTCTGGATCCTGAGCGCCTTGTCGATGGGGTACAGCGTCCTCAGCAGGGCGGTCGTGTTGCAGGAGACCACCCTGGACAGCTGCGCTCCCCAGGATTCCGCGTAGTTCGCGGTGGAATTGAAGGAGATGCCGGTGAGGCTGTGGTCCTCCCCGCCCTGGAAGATGGCCTTGACGCCGGCGGCCTTGTACATGTCCCTGTAGTACTCGCCGACGGTGCCGGGGGTGCAGTCGACCACGATGTCGACGGCTTCGAGCATGTCCTTGACGGTACCGGAGATGGGCACGCCCGCCTTGGCGAAAGCCTCGACGCTCTCCTCGGGGACGTAGAGCCCGTAGCCCTTGGCGAGGGCGTCCTTGGCCTCGTAGTTGGGCCTCGTCTTGGTGACCCCGACGAGCTCCATATCGTCCTGCTTGGCGATGGCCGTGGCCACCCTTTTCCCGATCGTGCCGTAGCCGTTGACTCCAACCCTGACCTTCGACATGTGTACTACCTTATCGCGGTTATGTGCGGGCGCTTTATTAGCCCTATGCCTGTCGGGGACTGGAACGCGCGGGCGCGCGTGCGCTCTGGAGGACTGGCGCCCCCGTTATAATTAAGAAATCCGCCCGCGATGCCAGCGCGGAGGAATCGAATGAGAGGCACAGAAGCGCTCCTTACGATGCTGGAGGAGAGAGGCGTCGACACGATCTTCGGATATCCCGGAGGAAGCGTCCTTTCAATCTACAACGAGCTGCTCGACTCCGACATCAGGCACGTCCTGGTCAGGCACGAGCAGTGCGCCGCCCACATGGCCGACGGGTATGCGAGGGCGAAGAACGTACCCGGCGTCTGCCTTGCGACGAGCGGACCGGGGACCACGAACCTGGTCACCGGCATAGCCACGGCCTTCGCCGATTCCGTACCGATGATCGCGCTCACAGGGCAGGTCGCCGCCGGGTCCCTCGGACAGGGGGCCTTCCAGGAGGTCGATGCTTACAGCCTGCTGATGCCGATCACCAAGCACAGCTACAGGGTCCTCGATGTCAACCGTCTCCCCCACGCCATAAGCGAGGCGTGGGACATCTGCCAGATGGGCAGGAAGGGGCCGGTGCACATCGACATGCCCGTCGACCAGATGGGCAAGGACATGGATCCCGCCCTGATGCACGAGGACTACGGCGTCAAGCCGCTGACGGAGGACCTCACGGGCATACACGAGGCGGTCCAGTGGATCCGCGAGTCCGAGAGGCCCCTGATCCTGGTCGGAGGCGGAGCGATAGACGCGTCCGAGGAGGTCATGCAACTGGCCAAGCTGATGGATGCGCCGGTCGTCAACACGCTGATGGCCATGGGCGTCGTCCCGTCGTCGTATCCGATGAACATCGGTCCGCTGGGCCTCCACGGGAGGCTCGCCGCCATCCAGCTGGCGTCCGAGGCCGATCTCATCATCTCCATAGGCAGCAGGTTCTCCGACAGGACCTACAGTCCCCACGACCGCATGCAGAGCGGCCGTGTCATCCACATCGATATCGACGCCACGGAGTTCGGCAAGCACAGGCACGCCTGCGTCAACCTCCAGGCGGATGCGAGGAAGGCGCTCAGGGCGCTGATCTGCGCCATGGGTTCCACGCCAGTCTCGTGGAGCGAGTGGTGCGACCACGCCAGGTCCCTGAAGAACGCCTCGTACATCGCGCCGGACAACGATGCGGTGCCGATCAAGCCCCAGAGGGTCATGCAGGAGATCAACTCCCTGCTGGATGACGACACGATAGTCACCACCGACGTCGGTCAGAACCAGATGTGGGCCATGCACTATCTGAACATCGAGCACCCCAGGCAGTTCCTCTCCTCGGGAACGTTCGGCACCATGGGATACGGGCTGCCCTCGGCCATCGGCGCGAAGGCGGCATGTCCGGACAAGAAGGTCATGACGATCACCGGCGACGGAGGGCTGCAGATGGTCATCCAGGAGCTGGCGACGTCCGTGGCCGACCGCCTGCCGGTCACCGTGGTCCTGCTGAACAACGGATGCCTCGGAATGATCAGGCAGATGCAGAAGCACTACTGGGGACGCAGGTTCAGCTCCCAGGAGCTCGGTGCGGATCCGGACTTCGTCACGGTCGCCAAGGGATTCCATGCCAAGGGCGTCCGCGTCGAGAAGCCGGGCGAGATAAGGGATGCGATCAAGGACGCTCTCGAGTCCGATGTGACCACGATCGTGGAGATCATGGTGGACCCGGACGAGGACATCCTTCCGATGCTCCCGATGGATCCCAGGATCCCGATAATCAAGGGCGATTGCCACTTCTGAAGAAAACACGGAGGTCTGGGCCCCGTGAGGGGCCCGAGGACCTCATTCTATGAGGCCGCGCTCCTTGAGCGCTGCGATGAGGAGTTTAACGGCGTTCCCGCGGTGGGACACGGCGTTCTTCTCGTCCATGGGGATCTCCGCGAAGGTGCGCTCCCCGTCGTGGGAGAAGATGGGATCGAATCCGAACCCGTCGGAGCCCCTCTCGGAGTCGGTGATGTATCCCCTGCAGACCCCGGTGACGATGATCCTCTCGCCTTTGAAGTCGCACCCGATGCAGCATCTGAACTCCGCTCCGCGGTCCTCGATGCCGTCCATGAGCTTCAGCAATCCGGGGTTCCCGATGGTCTTCTGGGCATAGGCCGACCACACCCCCGGGAATCCTTTCAGGGCGTCGACGAACAGTCCCGAATCGTCGATGATGAAGTCGCGGATGCCCTCGGCGACGATGGCGTCCATGCCCTTCTCCACCACCTCCTCGAGGTGCGAGGTCTGGACCTCGTCGTAGGGATGGCGCAGGTGCACCATCTCGATGCCGAACTCGGACAGCTCCTTCTCGTACTCCCTGACCTTCCCCGGATTCGATGTGATGACGCTGAGCTTCACGTGTATCTCCCTCTGTTCCTGATGTCCTCGACCTTCCTCTTCACGGCCGCGGGATTCGGGATCCCGGCGTAGTACTCGTCCATGAGGTGCGAGAACGCGTCCGGAAGGTCCACATGCGCGGACGAGAACGCCCTCTCCAGCAGCCTCAGGTCCACACCGATGTCCTCCAGCTCCGCCCTGGTCTTCCCCATGGACATGTCGATGAGGCATATCCTCCCGGAATCGTCGCGGATCATGTTGGATGTCGTCAGATCCCCGTGGCAGATCCCGGCGGAATGGAGTTTGGCGATGGTTCTTCCGATCTCCCCGCACACCTCGAAGGCCTCGTCGGGGTGCCCGTCGAGGTATTCCTTGACGACGGTCCCGCCGATCCTCTCCATGACGATGGAGCACCTGCTCAGGTCCAGGTCGTAGATGCAGGGCGTCCTGACCCCGGCATCCCTGGCCTCGCGCATGATGCGGGCCTCGCTCCTGGTCCTGGACGAGCGGATGTGCGCATCCAGTTCCGGCAGGCGGTAGCCTTTGGCCGGACGGACCTTCTCGACCGCATCCCTTCCCAGGAACGACACGGGAGTGATGCGGGCCTCCGCGCCCATCGCTTCTCCGGATCCATCGGACATGCGCCGCCGATTGGGGTGCGCCTATTCGAACCTGCGCATCCTCCGAAGCGCGGACCACTACGTTTATCTCCGACCCCCGTCGATGTTGCGGGCATGAAGTACACGATTACGGGAGACAACCTGCAGATGCTCAACGTGGAGATCGAGCAGGGGGAGATCCTGAACTCCGTCGCCGGAGCGATGTCGTACATGACCGGCAACGTCACCCTGGAGGCCAAAGCGAAACAGGGCGTCTGGGGCAGCATCAAGAGGTCGCTGACAGGCGCTTCGCTGTTCCTCGTCCAGTACAGGTCGGAGGGGCGCGGCGTCGTCGGCCTCGCGCACCCCGCTCCGGGGAAGATCATGGACATCGACACGTCGAAGGGCGCGTGGTTCCTCCAGAAGACCGGATACCTCGCATCGGACGACAACGTCGAGCTCGAGCTCGCGATGCAGAAGAAGCTCTCCTCCGCCCTGTTCGGCGGCGAGGGGCTCATCCTGCAGAAGGTCTCCGGTACCGGGATCGTGTTCATCTGCGGATGCGGGGACTTCGTGGTGAAGGACCTGGCGCCGGGGGAGATACTCAAGGTGTCGACATCCCACGCGGTCGCGTGGCAGGACACCGTGAGCTACGACATCTCCTCGATCGGAGGGCTGAAGAACGCCCTCTTCAGCGGTGAGGGGCTGTTCGTCACCACACTGACCGGACCCGGGAGGGTGGTGCTGCAGTCCATGACCCTGGGCGACCTGGCCATGTCTCTGTACCCGTACATGCCGCAGAGCTCCAGCCGAGGTGGTTTCCATGGAAGACAAGGGGATGCATAACGAGAGGAAGGGCACGGGGAAGTCCGCCGTCGGCCTCCTGATCATCGCGGTTCTGATCATCGCGCTGTTCGGGGCCATCGTATGGGCCTTCTCGCAGCCCGGGTTCATGGAGGAGCTGGCGAACGTCCTGCTGATCACCGTCGTCGTGCTGGTGATCATCTGCCTCATCGCGTACGTGGCGTACGCCTTCATGGCCGTCGCGTTCTATGCGAGCAAGGGCGAGGTGGTCCAGAAGGGAGTGGACCACAGCATCGACGATGTCAAGGGCGTCGAGGGGAGGACCCTCGACGACGACCGCAACGATATCACGGACCGCAAGGACCGATTCTGAAACTCCGAGGGGTTCCACCCCTCCATATTTCTTAATACGCTGTCGTTTTTAAGGAATCCAGATGCGGATA
>CAVIUM010000073.1:0-8673 GCA_963645865.1 Lachnospiraceae bacterium | reverse complement strand
CAGTTCTTCACAACCGTCCCGTGGTCTCATGATCGTCGCAGTCTTCTCCTCGAAGCCCCCAATCGGAACATCGTAGCATCGAACGGTCCAGCGCTCGCGCTGTCCGGGCATCGTTCTGAGAATTTGGTAGTCCCGTCCGGATTCGAACCGGAGTCACCGGCTCCAAAGGCCAGCATGATTGACCACTACACTACGGGACTGTTGTGGACCGCCGTAAACGTCGGTCGTTCTTTAGGGTTCCGATGAGATAGGTGGATCTGGCTTCGGTCACCTCGACATCGGTGAACGTCCCCAGGGGGACGTCGGATCTGACGACCACGGGCCTGTAGTACCCGGTCCTCATGATCGTCCCGTCCTTCCCCTTCTCCGTCGCCAGAGCGAGGAAAGACCTTCCGATGAGCCCGGTGTTGACATCGAGCTCCGTGGCGTTCTTGACCTCCGTGAGCTCTGCTGAACGGGCAGAGGATATCCTGCCGTGCACCTGATCCATCCTGGCCGCATCGGTGCCTGGACGGGCCGAGAAACGCGTTATGTTGACCGTATCGGCTCTGAGCCTCTTGATGAGTTCCACGCTCTTCCCGTGGTCCTCGTCGGTCTCTCCTGGGAAGCCACAGATCACGTCCGTGGCGATGCTTATGCCGGGGACGTCGGCGCGGAGGTCGTCCACCAGTTCGAAGAACCTCTCGACAGTGTACTTCCTCCTCATGGCGCCCAGGATCGTGTCGCTTCCGCTCTGCACGGGTATGTGCACGAACCTGTAGAGCCTCTCATCGTCCATGAGGGGCGTGAGGTCCTCGCGCACGCGCCATACGCTCTCGGGGTCGGCCATGCCGATCCTGAGCCTGAACTCCCCTTCGCGGGAGAGCATGCTCTTCAGGAGCGACGGCAGCGATCCGCCGGTGTCGCGCCCATAGGCGGCGGTGTCCTGGGCGGTCACGAGGATCTCCTTGGAACCGCAGTTCAGGAAAGAATCGAATTTCGCCACGAGGCCGTCCGCGGGATAGCTCCTGAGGTCCCCTCTGGCGAGTTTGGTTATGCAGTACGAGCAGTTGCCCAGGCATCCCTGCGCTATGGGGAGGATGGCCTCCGAACCGAAGTCGACGGATGTGGCGCATCCCTGGACCCCGTACCTGTCGAGGATCCTCTGTTTGAAAGAACCGTAATCCTCGGGAGGGATGATGGGCGCGTCGGGCAGGCGGATCTCCACGCGACCGGGCTGGGCCTTGGCCATGCAACCGGTCACGACGACCTCCTTCCCCGATGCGCGCAGTTTGGAGATCCTCGAGAGCATGTGCTTCTCGGTGGCCTCCACGACGGTGCAAGTGTTGAGCACGACCACATCCGCCTCCTCGGCGGATGCGGCCGGCTCGAACCCGAGCGATGCCATGTCCTCGGCCAGACCGCGACCTTCGCCGCGGTTCATGGTGCAGCCGTAGGACTCGACGAAGTACTTCATCAGCGGGTGCAGGGCTCTGTCGTCGGGACCGCGAAAGCGGTCTTGGCGGAGATCTTGGTTATCTTCGCGTGGACGCTGGCGCCCTTAACGGTGCCGGGTACGATGATCAGGTAGTCGCGGTACTTCGTGGTGCCGTCGCCCTTCTTCCCGACATCGGTGATGCGGACGTCGATGATG
Organism: Lachnospiraceae bacterium; assembly: GCA_963645865.1. Lineage (GTDB taxonomy): Archaea > Thermoplasmatota > Thermoplasmata > Methanomassiliicoccales > Methanomethylophilaceae > Methanoprimaticola. Next base: position 7,040 of record CAVIUM010000073.1, on the reverse strand, counting down.
TCGCCCTCGCGCAGGGTGTTGGTGTTGTCGACGCGGACACCCTTCCTGACAGTGATGGGTCTGCGGGCTCCGCAGGCCTCGCACTCGAGCATGAGCGTCCTGTCCTCCCTGACCATCTTGGTGTCGGGGAGTCCGCACTCGGAGCAGATGACGTAGGTCTCGGTGTACATCTGGATCTTGTCATCGATCTGCTGGGTTCCGATCTTCGCTTTGAACACCGCGCGCCTCCCCTCGATGCTTCCGGGGGTTCCGAGCTCCTTCAGGAGGAACTGGAGCAGGTGCTGCGGGTCGCGCCTGAGCTTGTCCGTGACGTCGATGAAGTTCTTGAAAATCGTGATCTTGCCCTCCTGGAGGATGTCCAGTTCGGGAAGCTCGAACCTCTCGTGGTTCTCGATCGTCTCGGGGCATGCGATCTTCGCCCTGTTGAGCAGTGCCATATAGTCGTCTTCATCGCTCATGTCGTTCACCTATGGAGCGAGGCTATGAGGGGCCTTATTATAAGGGTTTAGGAACCCGCGGGTCCCGTCCCGCACGCGGCTGGGACGTCCCTTTTCCCGCGGGCGGGGCGTTCAGCGCTCCTTGGGCACCTCCTCCATCGAGCCCGTTTCGAGGTCGAAGTTCCCATCCAGGATCTTCTCGGCCACCGCGAGCTGTTCGCTCAGGACCCTGCCTTTGGCTGTGAGCATCCAGAAGCGCGCCATGTGCCCCGAGTCCTCGCATCTCCTCATCCTGTCGGTCACCAGACCGTAGCCTTTGAGGAATTCCAGCTTCTTCGCTATGAGCTGGTGGTTCCGGCTGAACAGGCCGAAGAAGTCGTTCTGTTTCGTCTCTCCGTGCGCGAGCAGGTATGCCAGTATGACATAGCCGTGCCTTTCTGTTATTAAAACTGTGAACTTTGTCACACAACCCTGTTTCTTCTTCTTACGATTCTTATTTGTGGCGCGTTATAGAACATATGTTCAGCCGTTGCTTACTGATATAAGGGATGAAGTCCATGTGTCTCCAAACTGATATATGATGACCGTATATCGGTAGTCGAAATATCGCGTTCCGGGTAAATCCCGGGGGAAACACATGAGATGTCGACAGATGGAAGCAATTCAGATCAATCCGGCCGCAGGCGCGCCTGCTCGGTCAGGAGCCAGGCCCTGCTCGAGGAGGACCCCGTCGCCGTTCTGGAGAACAGCCACTCGATCACCCTCCTCGTGTACATTTTCAAACACGACGGATGCACCAAATCCGACCTCTACGAGAGGGTCTCCAGGAACTGCCGCATGCCGTACAAGCTCAACGACCTCGAGGCCGCGGGGCTCATCAAACAGGTTCTCGACGGGAGATCCACCAGGGTCTTCATCACCGACCTCGGGAAGGAGGTCGCTTCGAGACTCGCGGAGGTCATCGATCTCCTGAAGAAGGACTGAAGGGCCGCGGACCGGTCTGAAACCCATACGGTGGCGAGAGCCACCTCTTCCCATCATCTTCGCAGTTCCGGGTTCCTCCCGTCGTTTTGAAGTCCTCCCGCGAGGCATTTTATAGAATATCGCGCGGTGACAGATACATGAGCAGCAAAACGCTCGTGATAGCAGGAATCATAGTGGTGGTCGTCGTCGCGGCTGCCGCGGTCGCCATGATTAACATGGACGAATCGAAGGATGTCACAGAAGGTGTCATCTACGACGGGAACGGCGGGACCACCTCCGGCGGGAAGTCCACGATGGGACTGACCTCCCATGAGGTCATGGTCAACGTCTTCACCAAGGACGGGGCGTATTTCGAGTCATGGAACACGAAGAAGGACGGTTCCGGGACCACGTACATGCCCGGCGATACGATCGATTACGCCTCCGGGAAGACCGTCACGCTTTACGCGATATGGGATGAGAGCAAGCACCTGAAAGTCAATTCGGTGTACCTGATGAGCTATTTCACCCTCGAGTATGACGGGAAGGAATTGTCCGTGGTAGATTCAATAAGCCTGCCCGAAGGCGGTGAGATATCCATCACCGTGAAGTCCAACAACGGAGGTCAGGCGATCATCGACGGTTCCAAGATCGATTTCAGAGTGATTGATGGAAATTCCGTCCATTCGTACAACTTTAATCCCACTTTGTCCGGCAATACTGGGTTAACGATTGTGCCTGGCAACGGGGATGCTCTGCTCAAGATCACCTATGACGGTTCGAAAGACGTCGAACTGAGTTACAGCCAGGGCACACTGACTCTGTCGAAGGGAATCCATTATTCTGGGAACGGGGGGAAGACCTCAGCAGGAGACGGCTCCTTCGCCGAGGATAGTAGCAAGGTCGCTGCCAACATGTTCACGCTCGAAGGCAAGACCTTCGTGGGTTGGAACACCAGCAAGGATGGAACCGGCACATCATACAAGGCCGGGGACTCCATCGAGTACTACGGTTACGTGCTTCTATACGCCCAGTGGGCGTGAATAAACGAGGTCCCGCCCCCTGAAACACGGGGACGGGACCCTTAGGGTTTCTCAAAGCGATCTCTTGTAGGCGATGGCGGCGTCGACCAGCCCCTGGTGGAGCGGCGACGGATGCCACGGCTTGGACTTGAACTCCGGGTGGAACTGGGACGCCACGAAGTAGGGGTGGTCCTCCAGCTCCCCGATCTCCATCCTCGTGCCGCACTCGGACCTGCCGGTGAACTTCCACCCGGCCTCCTCGATCCTGCCGATGTAGTCGGGGTTGACCTCGTACCTGTGCCTGTGCCTCTCGGATATGAGCGACTGGTTCCCGTACAGGGCGTACGCCTTGGATCCCTCCTTGACGACGACGTCCTGCGCCCCGAGGCGCATGGTTGCCCCCATGTCCACGATGCCCTTCTGCTCGTTCATGATGCAGATGACCGGGTCGGGCGTGTCCGGGTTGAACTCGGTGCTCGAGGCCATCTCCAGTCCGAGGACGTGCCTGCAGAACTCGATGGTGGCGATCTGGAATCCGAGACAGACCCCGAGGAACGGGATCCTGTTCTCCCTGGCGTAGCGGGCGGCCTCGATCTTGCCCTCGACGCCCCTTATGCCGAATCCTCCGGGGACTACCACCCCGTGGACGCCCTTGAGGACGTCCTCGGCCTTGTTCTTGATCAGATCGTCGCTGTCCACGAAGCGTATCCTGACCTTGCACTGGGATGCGGCGCCGGCGTGGGTGAAGGCCTCCAGATGGGACAGGTACGAGTCCGCCAGGGACGTGTACTTCCCGACCAGGGCGATCTCGACCTCGTCCTTCGGGTTCACGATCTTGTCGACGAACCTCTCCCATCCCTCCATGTCCCTCTTGGACGTCAGGGGTCCGAGCCTCATCTTGTCGATGATGTAGTCGGCCACTCCCTGCCTCTCGAGGTTCATGGGCACTTCGTATATCGTGCGGGCGTCGGGGGTGGAGATGACCGCCTGCTCCGGAACATCGCAGAACATGGCGATCTTCGAGCGGGCGGCGGGGCTGATGGGCTCCGAGCACCTGCCTATGATGATGTCCGGGCGGATACCGATGGACATGAGCTCCTTCACGGAGTGCTGTGTCGGCTTGGTCTTCTCCTCGCCGACGGAACCCATGATGGGGATGAGGGTGGTGTGCACGAACATCACGTTCTCCTCCCTTCCGAGCTCCCTCCCCAGCTGCCTCGCGGCCTCCAGGAACGGGAGGGATTCCATGTCCCCGACGGTCCCTCCGAGCTCGATGATCACGACGTCCGCTCCGGACTCGCGGGCGACGCCGGTGATCCTGCGCTTGATCTCGTTGGTTACATGAGGAATGATCTGAACGGTCTTCCCGAGGTAGTCCCCGTGCCTCTCGTTCTCGATGACCGAGCGGTACACCTTGCCGGTGGTTATGTTGTGGTCCCTCGTGAGGTGCAGGTCCATGAATCTCTCGTAGTTGCCGAGGTCCAGGTCCACCTCCCCGCCGTCGTCCAGCACGTAGACCTCCCCGTGCTCGAAGGGGTTCATGGTGCCGGCGTCGATGTTCAGATACGGGTCGATCTTGATGGCGGAAACCTTGAGTCCGCGGGACTCCAGGAGGCGCCCTATGGATGATGCGGTGATACCCTTGCCGAGGCCCGAGATCACCCCTCCGCTGACGAAAATCAACTTCATTCGAATCAACGGGACCCATGGTACACGGCGGTGTCTAATAAACCTGACGGGAACGCTGGGAAACGCCGAGAAACACCGTCCGGAGGCTCCGGATTGCCGTGCAGGCGGCCTCCGATCGCGGCTATCGGCAATGTCCCACAATCCGCAGCCGCTGTTATGGACCGGATGTCGGGGAACCCGTCGCGGAGACGGCATCTGTCCATTGACAAGCCGTCCAAAATCACCATTATCTACAAGGGAGGCATACGGCGGGATGTGATAGTATGGCAGGCAAGAACATCTCCGATATGAGTTTCGACGAGTTCTTCCTCGGGAAGAAGGAAGGCCCCAAGGCATCCGGGTCCGCGAAGGCCCCGGAGAAGGCGGAGACCCAGACATCCGAAGTCGACGGATCCGGGTTCCTCCACGGGAGGCCGAAGCTCAACGTCCGCGGAGACAGGATCAGCCTGTTCGTACCGAAGTACCAGGGCGGCAGGGGCGCCAAGTATGAGGTGTCAGTGGAGCAGGACGGGACGGCCCATTCGCTCGGTCGCCTCAAATCGTCGCCGCTCGATTCCGACGTCTCGTCCATACCCACGGAGTTCGACATCCTCGAAGCCGGCATCGATCCACTCGGGAGATTCATGCTGTCCATCGACGGGAAGGACGTCTACGAGATGTTCGAGCACTCCATGCTGATGTTCAACGCCGACGGCATGCCCATTAGCAGGGCGGAGGACACCACCGTCGTCCTCTACCGCTCGGACAAGCACCTCTGGGTCGTCGACGCCAAGCCCGCCGCCAGCCTGGAGGTCGGGGGACTGAGGGTGGACACCGTCGAGGTCGGTCCCGGAGGATACGTCCGCGTCCGCGACAAGCCCCAGCAGACATCGGCTCCCGAGAAGAAGCCGAAGGCCGAGGCGAAGAAGCCCAAGGTGAAGCCGTCCGCGACCATCTCCCTGTCCGCACCCGAGACGTGCGCCTGCGTCGTGGTTAAAGGGAAGGAGCTCCCGCTGTATCCGGATGTCCCGGAGATCTCGGTCGACGTGAAGGACGCCGACCCCGAGGAATGCATCGTGAGGGTGGAGGCGCCCGGCAGGAAGGACGACGTCCCCAAGGTCAGCTTCGGACAGAAGGCCGCCGAGGGCGCGGCAGGCGACGTGACTGTGTCCGTCGTGTTCGGAGGGAAGGCCCTGGCATCGAAGCGTTTCTTCGTCATCCCCGGGTTCTCGTGCGACTACGCCGGAAAGGGCGACATACCCTCCGACGAGCTGCTGGCATTCACCATCGGCGGCGAGGAGTACCGCCGCAGCATCTACGAGGACGGTCTCGGAGGCCCGTACCCGTTCTGCGGAGGGAAGGTCGAGCTGAAGTGGAACATCCCCGTGGCGATGTACGACATCGGCGACGGGATGAAGCCGTTCAGGGAGGAGGAGATCCAAGTGGACGAGCTCCCCGACTGGATCGTCATGAACGTCCGCGGAGCGTCCAAGAAGGCGGTGTTCATCGGCGGGGCCGGGAAGAAGGTCAACCTCACGCCCGACTGGGAGGATGACATAGCCAGGATCGACACCACGCCCGTCAGGAACGCGGTGTTCGACTCCCCGACGAGGGAAATTTCCCTGTACATCACCGTGAACTCGTTCCCCGTCAGGAGGTTCCTGAAGGTGGAGAACACCGCCGGCATGTCCGCATCATACTCCCACGGCGATCTGACCGTCACCGTCTCCGGCGTCGGGAAGCACATCTGCAGGGTGTACAACATCGACAAGACCGTCGAGACCAGGGAGTTGGCTCCCGGCGAGAACGTCATCGCGGTCGGTCCCGGGGCGATATCCGCGGAGGTCGCGGAGGTCCGCGACGGCAGGGAGATCGCCGTCGAGAGCGTCGAGATCAGATCGATCCCGTTCCTCCTGAAGGACCAGATGGGGGACGTCTGGTTCTATGTGAGCAAGGATAAGCGCATCCCGCTGCCCGACGGACTGTTGAAGAAGGAGGGCGCCGACCCGGCCGAGGTCAGGAAGTGGCACTCCCAGATCATCAGGATGAATCCGGAGCTCAAGAAGGTCAGCCCCGAGATGACCGTGAAGGCCTTCAAGGACTTCTCCCAGTGAGCGCGCCCGCGGCCGCCCCGGACCTGGGGCGACCGCGACCGCTCCGTTTCCCGTGACTATTGTTATATACGGGATTACGTTAGCGACGCCTGCATTAGATGCTCGACCCTAGGGTTGGGCTATCGACGTTACAATCACTGAATAATAAACGAGGTGAAAAATTGGGAAACGGTCTGTATACCGCAAGGAAAATGAAGACTGACCGCCAGAAATTCCGCTGGCTGGACAGGGGCTACAAGAAGAGGGTTCTCAAGCTGAGGGAGAAGTCCGATCCGCTGGAGGGATCGGCCCAGGCCCGCGGCATCGTCCTGGAGAAGGTCGGAATCGAGGCCAAGCAGCCCAACTCCGCGATCAGGAAGTGCGTGAAGGTCCAGCTGATCAAGAACGGCCGTCAGATCACCGCTTTCGCGGTCGGAGACGGAGCCATCAACTTCATCGACGAGCACGATGAGGTCATGGTCGAGGGTATCGGCGGAAGGATGGGAAGGTCCTACGGAGATATCCCCGGGGTCCGTTACAAGGTTATCAAGGTCAACAACGTCTCCCTCGACATGATGGTCAAGGGTAAGACGGACAAGCCCGTGAGATGATTACAATGGCAGACGAACTCGTGGCACAGAAGGCCCTCATCTTCGGAAAATACGACACGTCCGACGTGATCGTCAACGACGGAGGCCTCGCCAAATACATCGATCTTACCCCCACCAACGTGCCCCACTCCGGTGGAAAGCACGCCAACAGGTGGTTCGGCAAGTCCAGGCTCAGCATCGTCGAGAGGCTGATCAACAACATCATGAGGACCGAGAAGTACACCGGAAAGAAGATGAAGGCGTACA
>CAVIUM010000072.1:0-8877 GCA_963645865.1 Lachnospiraceae bacterium | reverse complement strand
CCCTGATGGGCGCCCTGAGCCTTTTGGTCCTGCCCCCGAAATCGATGCTGTCGAAGGGGACCCCGTGACGCTCCAGTACCGTGCGGTCCGCATCGTTCAGACGGACGTAGTCCACACGGGTCTTCATGAATGTCCCGTCCATGTCGAATCCGACGGCCTTGAAGCATCCCATCATGCACGGTGATTGACAGCTGGCTATTAGCCTATTGTGTCGATCGAATGGGTCTGATTTTTCCATACGTGCATTTTTCTGTCCTCTAGGTTTTTCCATACGTGCATTTTTCTGTCCTCTAGGTTTTTCCATACGTGCATTTTTCTGTCCTCTAGGTTTTTCCATACGTGCATTTTTATCCCTGACAAAACATATCTGGCTTGTGTTCAGAAGAAAGATATACAGTGAACTGAAAGAATGGAAGGAGTTAGATAACGGGGAAACCGCCCTCCTGATCGAGGGGGCCAGACGCGTCGGCAAGACCACCGTCGCCACCGAGTTCGCCCAGAATGAATACAAATCCTACATGATCATCGACTTCTCAGATGCCGAAGACGATGTTATGGCGGCCTTCAGGGAACATTCCCACAACCTCGACATGCTGTTCCAGAAGCTCCAACTGGCCACAGGAGTGACGCTGTATGAACGCAAGAGCGTCATCATATTCGACGAGGTCCAAATGTACCCGAAGGCCAGACAGATGATCAAATCCCTTGTGAAAGACCATCGCTACGACTACATAGAAACGGGCTCGCTGATCAGCCTTCGGCAGAATGTTAAGAACATCCGCATACCTTCCGAAGAACATAGCATCACGATGTATCCCATGGATTTCGAGGAATGGCTGTGGGCAAACGGCGATGAGACCTCCGCCGGGATTCTGAAAAAGATGTTCGAGGAACGCACGCCTCTCGGCTTCCACGCCCACAAGGCGATGATGGAGAAATACAAGACGTACATGGTCGTCGGTGGCATGCCTCAAGCTGTGGACAAGTTCCTCCAAACCAACAACTTGATGATGACCGAAAGAGCCAAGAACGACATCATAGCGCTCTACAACAATGATTTAATGAAACTGTCGGAAACACTGGCAGAACGCACCCAAGCCCTGTTCAAAGGGATCCCCGCCCTTCTTTCGACACGCAAGAAGCTATTCTCACCCGGCCTGATCATGAAAGGTGCACGCAGTAGAACATTCTCCAGAGCCATCGATTGGCTCACGAAGGCGGATATCACCCTCCAATGCAAGCTTTGCAGGGACCCCAGCGTGGTCACCTCGCTCACCTCCGACGCCAGCAGAACCAAGCTTTACCTGCTGGATACGGGTCTCCTGCTCACCCTGGCCTTCGGACACAACAGGAAGAAGCTCGAAGACACATACAAGATGCTGATCTCCGGTGAACTGTCGATCAACGAGGGCATGTTCTTCGAGAATGCCGTGGCCCAACAACTGGCATCACTCGGATACGACCTGATTTTCCATGAATTCAGGATCGGAGACAGCCAACTGTATGAGATAGACTTCATCCTACCCGGAACGGACGGCGTGATTCCGATAGAGGTCAAATCATCGATGTCGTCGAGGCACAAATCCCTGGACGTGTTCATGGAGAAGAACAAGTCCAGGATCGAGAAGGTCTATGTCATCCATGCCAAGGATCTGAGGGTCGATGGGGATGTGACCTACATCCCCATCTACATGACGATGTTCCTGCGATCATCTCGACGGGGGCCACATCCCCCTGAGCCTCGGGCCCTCCCTGTCACCGTCCATGGTCCAGACCTCCATCCCGGGGATGATCATCCTGACCGCCGGGACGTTGAGCTCCGGGCGCGTGATATCGGCCGCGATGACGTACTGGAACCCTGCATCCATAAGCTTGCCGAGGACCACCTCGATATCGTCGAGGACGTCGTCCGTGGCCTCGTTCCTCATATCGGACAGCTTGACCTTCCTGTCCGTGTGGGAGTACCAGAGGCGGTTGACCTCCTTGATCTTCTCGTAACCCATGTCGTTGGCGACCCTCTGGAGCTGGGCGTTGATCTTCTTCCCGTCCTTGTGGGTGGCGCGGCTCTGGGCCACCTCTGTGATCGCGCGTATGGCGGCGATCTCCGGATTCAGATGGGTCCCGACGCCGATGGTCAGCATCTCGGGGTCCTTCGTGACCGTATCGTCGGCAGCGGCCCCGATGGTCGTCACGCCGGTGTCGCATGTGAGGTTCTTCAGATGGACCTCCACGCCCTTGTCGGCGAACTTCGCCAGGAGCTGCCCGGGCACGGAATCCGGATCCACCTCCACATCGGGTACCGGCGTGTTCCTGTATTCGGCGATGGACCAGGCGTCCCTCTCGATGAGCTCGAACGTCGCGTGCAGGACCGCCTCCTCCATCGTGTTCCCCGCGGCTATGCCGTTGGTGTGGAACTTGTACAGCTGGAGGTCGGTGTCCGGCTTGTACGGGTAGAACACCTCGCAAGCGGGGACCCACATCTGCTCGCCCCTGAACATCTCCCATGCGGGGGTCCAGGCGATCTCGGCGCCCTGGAGCTTATCCAGCGCCCAGATGGGCAGGATGAGCTCCTTCGGGTCCAGCGTGGGCATGATCTCGCACGCCTGCTCGTATGTCCCGTATGCGACGGTGTCGGAATCCCTCCGCTCCGCGCTGTAGCGCTCGATGGACTCCATCACGGCGGACGCCTCCGCCTGCTCGCGGGTGACCCCCTTGCCGTTGTAGTACTTCGGCTTCCCCAGGGCGGTCTGCTGCCTATCCACCGAGAACACGGGTATCCCGATGTCGTCCTTGGACGTGATGTCCTCCGGATCGCCGAGACCGGCGGTCTTGAGCAGGGGGAGGACCCTGGCGAGGGTCTCCTCCGGAGGGACGATCCTTATCCCCGTCTCGGGGGAGTATTTGGGACAGTGCTTGAGTTCGAGCATGGTTCACCGCCGATTGATGATGTGTGTCGGGTGATGGTAGTAGCCCCCCTTCTGTTTCAGACGGCATTCAACTTCGCGTCCTACCCGCGGGTCCCGGGCCGGTCTTCCCCGCTGTGCGGACTTGCTCCGGTGGGGAGTCGCCGTTTCACCAAATCCCGGGGAACGTCGCCGCCTGACGGTTCATCCTGTCTGCCCGGTCTGTGTCGTTTCTGTGCCCTTGCCACGGCTCTCGCCGTATCCGATTTCCGGATCCACCTTGCCCTTGGAGGAGGGAACTTCCTCAGCTGGCTCGCGCCTACCGTCGGCCGTCCTCCGTCTCCCGACACCGGTACGATGCGTGCGTGTTAGATAATCCCATCGACTCGATAGGGATTGGGACGGGCCATTATTGATATAACAGAATCGCATTCCATTTTCCAGAACCTGAGTCCAGCCGCCTGTCGGCGACTGGTTAAGTGGTTTCATCGCTGTCCGAGGATCACGCGAACGATGAGTTCGGCGACGACCTTCGCGACAACGAGCGCCAGGATATTCCTTGCGATGGAGAGGTCCTGGCGCTTGCCCTTTCCGGGCCCGTCGTCCGAATCGGACAGCAATGTTTTGAATACCGAATGGGTACCCCTCCATCATGGAGAAGGATGCGCTGAAGAGGACCGCCGTGATCCTGATCGCGGTCGTGATCATCCTCATGTTCGTCTCCATCCCCCTGTGCTACGCGTTCATGGACATGGAGCCGTTCGCCCTGGCGATACTGGCCCTGTTCTACCTCGCCCTGGCCGCGGCCATGGCGTACTACGCGCACGAGAGGCTGAAGGAGATAGAGGAGGGACTCGACGATGCTGTTGACGACTACTGAGAACATCCCCGGGAAGAACTACGAGATCATCGGGATAGCCAAGGGGAACATGGTCCAGACCAAGAACATCGGGAGGGACATCGGACAGGGGCTGAAGTCAATGGTCGGCGGGGAGCTGGCCACCTACACCCAGATGATGAACGAATCCCGCGCCGTGGCCACCAAGAGGATGGTCGAGGATGCGGAGAAGATGGGCGCCGACGCCGTCGTGATGATGCGCTATTCCACGTCGGCCATCACCGCCGGGGCGGCGGAGGTCATCGCCTACGGGACGGCCGTGAGGTTCGTCTGAACGCATTTAGGGACGGTGCGGAGGACCCGATCGGTCCTTCCGCTCCTCCTGATTCCTGATATATTCGTCGAAGACGCGGTTTATCTCCTCCGATGACGGCATCGGAGGGATGTTAGATGCCGTACGGTCCTCGAAGAAGCATGCCGCATACAGGGGAAGATGCCATATCCCGTTCTTCTCGTCGTACTCGACGTTGGAATCCATGATCCTGATTCCGTTCCGGTCTCTGTCATTCAGCATCATACTGTTAAGAGCCTTGGAACGCCTGTTCTCCCCCGATCTGACCTCGATGAGGGATACGCGTCCGCCGATGTATGAGACCATATCGATCTTCAGGGTGCTGCATTCCTTCGCGTAGAAGTAGAGGTCATACCCCTTCCCCGACAATGCACAGGCCACCGAATCCTCCATCAATGCTCCGTGATATGCGAACGGATCTCCGAAGACCACCTCGGCCGCATCCGCACCGATCAGTTTAGCGAGAACACCCGTATCCATCATGTAGAGCTTGAACGACCTGTTCGATGCATGGAAGGACAGAGGCATCGTCGGTTCGCGGAGATTGCGGCTCTTATGTGCCAATCCGGCACCGATGAGCCATGAGATCGGACACCCGTAGGTGCGTAGGCCCGTGTTCCTCCTCCCCTCGACACCCGTGAAACGGAAACGCTTGTCCCCGCTGGAGAGCTGACGGGAGATCGAATCGAGACAGGCGCCCAGCTTCGAATACCCTGCCCTACAGGAACGGTCGCGGACATCCCTGCGGATGGTGGCGACGATCCTGTCCAACGCTTCGGATGTGCGGACGTAATCCGAGGTATCCGCGTATGTTCCGACGGCCTCGGGCATCCCGCCGACGACGAGATACCTTCTGAAATGCTCCGAGATGATGCCGTGGAAGTACTCGTCCACCGATTTCCTTTCACGGATGCATCCGCGGACGGCGTCGATGAGCTCCCTGCGTACACCCATGGCCCACAGGTACTCCTCGAAATCCATCGGATGCATCTCCAGGAAATCTACGTAGCCCAACGGCGAGAGGCGGTCGTCATCGTCCCATTCCGTGTAGAAGAACGAGCTGATCGCAATGACGTCGAACCTGCCATCCTCCGCGAAATGCTTCATCGAGGAATATGCGCCGGAGCAGAGATGGACCTCGTCGAATATGATGAGGGACTCGCCCTCATACAACTCCGTCTTCTCCGACATGAGGATGTCGGGAACCAGGTCCTTCGGATCGAGCGAACCTTCGAAGAGCCTCCTCTTCTCCGGATCCTTCTCAAAATCGATGCGAACATGAGAACGGTAGTTCTCCTGGGCGAACTCCTCGACGACGTACGTCTTCCCGGTCTGACGGCAACCGGTGATGATGAGAGGCTTCCTGCTGGGATTCCGACTCCATCTCAGCAGGTCGGCCGCTATCTTCCGTTCCACATGTGGTGCAGGAGATCCAGCGATAAAAATATACTACTTTTATGAGCGAACATCCGGCTATCAATGCGACTTATATTAGTGAATATCGACCCCAACCATTATCCGTCCGGACACCGAACGTCATCCATGACCCCCACCGATGCATCGATCACCGTGACGGAGAACGGCCCGTACATCGTACGCGGGAACGTGCCGCTCCTCGAGAAGGCCATCGTCCGCACCGACGAAGGTTACGGGTGGAAGACGATACGCGAGATCCCCCACGGGGAGACCTACGCCCTGTGCAGATGCGGACGCTCCAAGGAGTCCCCGTTCTGCGACGGATCCTCCCACAAGAGGTTCAAGGGCCGCGAGAAGGCCGACCGCAGACCGTTCTCGGAGAGGTGCGACAGATTCGAGGGGCCGGGCATCGTCCTTGAGGACGACCGCATCTGCTCCATGTCCAGGTTCTGCCATCGCGCGGCCGGCACCCCGTGGAAGCTCCTCCCCCAATCCGACGACCCCGCCATACGCGACGAGATCATCGCGGGATCGGTGGGATGCCCCTCCGGGAGGATCAGACTGACGGCGCCGGAAGGCGCGATAGACGTTCAAACGGAACCGGAGATATGGATCATCCAAGACCCCGGGAAGGGCGTCTCCGGGGGGATCTACGCCATGGGCGGGATCAAGCTGATCGGATCCGACGGGTTCGAGTACGAGCGCAGGGAGCGCATGGTCCTCTGCAGGTGCGGCGCATCCGGCATCATGCCGTTCTGCGACTCGGCCCACATCAACAGGATGTTCAGAGACGATAGACGGAGGCGATCTTCCCGACGAGGGTCTACGGGAATCCCTCCCCGAATTCGATCCCCCTCGGGAAAGCGTACTTGGCCGATTGTGGTACGGATTCCATTCCGACCGGTCCGGATGAACCGGTGCTCCCGGACGACAGGGGTCGTTTCACGAACTCGACCTGCGGAAGACTGTTCCCGCATTCCCTCTCCGGGCCAGATCCTCCCCACATCATATATACGCTCCAACGACTGACGGAGGCATGGATCTCATAGCGGTGGTGCTCATCGCCATCGGGCTGGCGATGGACGCGTTCGCGGTCTCTATATGCAAAGGACTCGCGATGCAGAAGCCCACCATCCGTTCGATCCTGATAATCGGATTGTGGTTCGGGGCTTTCCAGGCCCTGATGCCGATAATCGGTTTCTACCTCGGCGAGGCGATGTACGGCCTCATCTCCGAGTACGACCATTGGATCGCTTTCATCCTCCTGGCGCTCATCGGTGCGAACATGATCCGCGAAGGGCTCTCCGATGAAGAGGAAGGAGTGGATGCGAACATCGGGTTCAAGACGATGCTCCTTCTGGCGATCGCCACCAGCATCGATGCCCTCGCTGTGGGGATATCCCTCGCGATGACCGAGGGGCAGATCATCGAACCGGCCCTGATCATCGGTGTCATAACTTTCCTGATCAGCGCCTTCGGTGTGAAGATCGGAAGCGTTTTCGGCGACAGGTTCGGCTCCAAGGCGGAGATCGCCGGCGGGATAATCCTGATAGCGATAGGTACCAAGATTCTCCTCGAAGGCATCGGTGTTCTGTGAAAGATCGAACCCTCTGAACGGGATTCTGCCAAGAGAATGCAACGAATCGGTCAACGGAGTGTACCGGCATTCGAACACGGGTATCCGAGGTACATCGACATGTCCTCGGAGCACCCGCGATACAGTGGGAAGAATCGGCAAGGATCGAGACGACCGCCGTCGCCATCGCTGTAGCGATTCTGACAGGATGCCTCCATCCATGAACCCGAAATAGCTGCCCCGGAACCGGGGATGTCATGATCACTCTTCGGGCGCGACCTCTTCGACGGACTCCTCTTTGGGCGCCTCGATCAGCAGGCACTTGTCCACATAGATATGGACGGACTCGGGAACATCGGCCCCCTCGGACTCGTCCTTCTTGCGGAGCAGACCCTTGATCCCTTTCTTCGATCCGATGAGCGTATCGAGCATGGGCTCGATGATCTCTTTGAGGGATTTGTCGTCCCAGCGGTCGAAGATCCTGACCCTGTCCTCGTCGGTCATGACGGAGATGTGGCTCCAGAGACCGATGCGAATCAGATCGTAGATGTGCAGGACGTCGTTGTCGTCCTCGCTGTAGGTCTCGGCGTTGTACCCGTTGTAGACGAGGTACTCGTCGATTATCCTCGGAAGGCACCAGTAATTCCTGTGGTATGCGACCACCCTGCGGAACAGGGCGGGGATGACGTCCTTGAAGTAGTCCGTCCCATCGTCGTCGTCCTGGGTCCGGGACATGCAGATGCAGTCCCTGTAGATCGTGTAGTAGACGAACGCCTTGCAGGACATGCCGGTGCAGGCATCGATGTCGTCGCACAGCTTGTCGACGTGGGCCAGGACGTTGAACTCGATGAACTCCTTCTCCTTGTAGAGGATCATGTCCGAGATCGCCTTCGACATCATGCAGATGTAGGAGTCGAGGTAGACGCTGTTCGAGAGAAGTTCCAGACCTTTCCTCCAGTCCGCCAGGGCCTTGCCGTCCTCGCCCATCTCGGCGTAGACGTATCCCCTGATGAAGTAACCGTCGTGATTGGAGGAACCCGTGGATTCGATGAGGTCCTCGGCGATGTCCATGGCCTTCTTGGTGTTGTCGTCCGCCACGGCGCAGATGACCTCCCTGAAGCGGTCCTCGATCTCGCTGGGGCGGATGAAGGAAGATACGTCGTCGCGGCAGACGTTGACGATCTTGCCGCAACTCTGGCACACGTACCTTTCGGGGTCACTGGAATCGACCGCCCTGCCACAGTAGGGACAGGACATCAATGCGAAATCCATGGATGATGAAAGTCGGCTGTTGGTATAAGAGCGTTGTCCATTTCGCTGTTCGAAAAAGAGAATTAGTTCACGTGTCACGTTAACAATTCCGATGTTGTGCGTAATACGTGCGATTCTTCGGAGAATGAAGGAAATCCGCTTTTTCGGAACCGTTCGTGTTACCCGACACATATCCATCCGATATGCGTGCTATCCGGCAGGCTCCATAGTGGCACCTATACGGAAAAGGTGCCATGCGGTGTTACCGTTCCCGGGTTCCTGCTACCCGGGTCGCACGCTTCCGGAATTCTTATTCCGGGCATCCAGAGTTTATAAATCCGTATAATGCCAGCATGTCCATCCGATAGAATGGGAAGCATCAAGGACTTCTTCAAAGACGACGTGAAGCGCTCCGTGTTAATCCTGGCGGTCTCCGCGGCGTCTCTTATCGTCTCCCTCGCGATAGGAGGGGACCTGCCGGTGGATCCGGCATGGGTCGCCATCATCCTGTGCGGCGCCCCGATCCTGTGGGATGCGGCCA
>CAVIUM010000071.1:0-9014 GCA_963645865.1 Lachnospiraceae bacterium | reverse complement strand
GAAGACGCTGAGGTTCAAAGGAATGGACGGGGAATGGACGTACGGGGCGCTTCTCCGGAAGACCTCTTCATCGGTCCATCCGGACACGTGTTGCGAACACTTATGAATGCGCGATGGATTCCAGATAGCATGAAGCAGATAAGCCTTGGAGGATTGTCTTTCGCGGAGCTCCGCGAGCGGGACAAGTACTACGTCGACAAGACCATGCTCATCGCCGACATCCTCTCCAAGGGGGACGGGGACGTCTATCTGTTCACGCGTCCGCGCAGGTTCGGGAAGACCCTGAACCTCTCCATGCTGGACGCGTTCTTCAACATGCAGTACGAGGGCAACACGTGGTTCGACGGACTCGCGATCTCCGAGCATCCTGAATACGAGAGGTACAAGAATGCCTTCCCGGTGATCCACCTGAATCTCAACGACACCAAGGCCCCCGACTATGAAACATTCATCGACATGATGCGCACGGCGGTCAGGAACGCGTACGCCCCTCACAAGTATCTCTTGGACGATCCGGATACGGACCCGGACTTCGTCGACCTGTTCAAATCGATCAATAGAAGAGATGTCAAGGAGACGTTCCTGACGACGTCCCTGGAGGACCTGTCGAATGCGATCTTCGCATCCATCGGGAAGAAGCCGATCATCCTCATCGACGAGTACGACTGCGCCGTATCCGATCACTTCGGACAGGAATCCCACAGGAGGATCCTGGATTTCCTCGGCAGGTTCCTCCGTTCCGCACTCAAGACCAACCCCAACAGGCAGATGGTCTACATGACCGGGGTCATGCAGATCGCCAAGGAGAGCATCTTCTCCGATCTGAACAACGTCACGGTCAACAACATCTTCTCGGTGGATTCGGACGAGAGGTTCGGGTTCACGGAGGATGAGGTGAGGGACATCCTGGAGTACTACGGGCATCCCGAGAAGCTGGATGAGGTCAGGGAGTGGTACGACGGATACCGCTTCGGGAATGTGGACGTGTACAATCCGTTCAGCATCATGAACTACATCCGCGGCGGATTCGAGCCCGACACGTACTGGGCGAACTCCGGAGGGGACGGCATCGTGAGGAACCTCCTCAACCGCATAAACAATCGGAACCTCTCAACCATAACCGACCTGGTGACGGGGAATGTGGCGAGGGTCAAACTCGCCGAATCACTCGTATTCAAGGACGTGTACGCATCCGACGAGTCCCTGTTCAGCCTGATGGCCACGACCGGATATCTGAACGCCGTTCCCATGGGGAACAGGATGTTCGACATCTCGATACCGAACAAGGAGATCATGAGCATCGTTCAGGATATGGCCGATACGCTGAGGCCGGTCACCGATGAAGGCTTTCTGGAATTCAATCAGGCCGTCCTCGAAGGCGATGCGGAGAGGATAGCTTCGCTTCTCGAAGAGTTCCTCATGACCACCAGCTATCTGAACCTGACCGACAAGACGCCGGAGAACCCCTACGAGATGATGGTCGTGACCCTTCTGATAGGGCTGTGCGAGAGATACACCGTCAGGACCGAGCGCGAGATGGGCTACGGCAGGTCCGATATAATCATGGTACCGAAGGCTCAAGGGGACCTCGGGATCATCATGGAGCTCAAGATCGCCAGGAAGGACGAGGGCTTGGACACAGGCGTGGATCTGGCGTTGAAGCAGATCCACGACAAGAAATACTACAAGGAGATGTCGGGGGAGGTCCTCCTGATCGGCGTGTGCTTCCTCGGGAAACAGGCCAAGGCCAGGTCAGAGATAATCAGGGTCCGACGGGATCGGCTCCGAACAGCCCTCGGTCGGTATTCGTCGGAGTGGCGGCGCAGCCCCTGGGAACCGCCCCGCGACTGCCGCGAGTACTGCAACGGCATGGAAGGGCGCGTGATCCCCATGGGGATGGCGTTCCGGAAGCAGGTGCTCGGGATCACGATCGATTCTGTGATGAACGGCGGCGGCTTCGCCGTATCGGATGCGAAGGCCGGAGGGATCCGAGACATCCCGCAGAGCGTCGCCGATCGCAGATGCCCGATGATTCAGAGAAACCCGCTCGAGGGTCGTGAATGCGGATGGTTTCACATGATAATACATGCAATGACGCTGAAAGCATCGAAATACCTCCGACCGAATCGCCCCGACCATGTCGAGGCTCATCGTATGCAGCGAGGTCGATCTCCCGTCCGTCAACATGAGGGAGTTCCTCCTGCAGAAGCGTCAATGGGAGGATCTCGGTTCCGATAACAACGCGAAATACCTCCGCTGCGGGGACGACGTCATGATGAGCATCCCGGACATGCACATAAGGCACGAGCACCTCGACCGGGAGGCCGAGGAATTCGGCATCAAGGTCGACGGCATCGTCGTCATGTCCAAGCACTCGGCGAAGAGCGGACGCCCCGCCCTGACCGTCCACCCCATCGGCAACTACCATGAAGCCGAGTACGGCGGACGGGAGAAGACGCTCGTGAAATCCAACCCTCTCTGCATGACCGACGCCCTCAGGCGCATCCGGTCCAAATGCGATAACCCGGAGATACAGGTCTGCTTCGAGGTCACCCATCACGGCCCCTACGTCGACAAGCCCACATTCTACATAGAGATAGGAAGCGAGGAATCCCATTGGGGCGACAGAGCCTCGGCGGAACTGCTCGCCGACGTCATACTGGAGAACCAACCCTCCGAGGACGATCGCATCCTCGTGGGAATCGGCGGAGGCCATTACGCCCCCAGATTCACGGAAGCCTGCCTCTCGCACAAGGTCGCCTTCGGCCACATGATCCCCAACTATCAGCTCGAGGGAAGGGACGACGAGGACATCGCCCGCATGGTGCATGACGCGTGCAAAGCCACAGACACCGACTCGGTGTACATACACCGCAAATCCATGAAGGGCCCCGAGGAGCACAGGATAGCGGACATCGTCCGCTCCTGCGGTTACGAGACGGTCTCCTCGAAGGACTTCGAACCCCTTCAGTGAGAGTCGACGAACGTCCCGTCGAACGGCTCGCCGAGGATGGCCTTCCTCAGCTCCGTCAGGTTCCTGCCGTCGACCATGGAGATGTCGATGCGGGACTCCTGAGCTATCTGCACACCCAGCGGATCGAACACGCTCGACCTGGAGGCGTCGTGCTCCTTGTACACGATCTCCCCCAACCTCTCGATGGTCATGGTCGGGATCTTCACGGCATCCGGGTTGGTCCTCGGATCGTCCGTGTAGACGGCATCCACTGCCGTCGCATTCACGACGCGGTCGGCATTCATGGCACGGGCGACCATCATGGAGACCGCATCAGTGGTGTGACCCGGCTCGGTTCCTCCCATGACGACGACCTTCCCCGGAACCGACTTCCCCGCCAGCTCCTCGGCCGTCTCCGGCACCTTCTCGGGCATGTCCCCCAGCGCCAGTCCCAGCAGCTGAGCGTTCAGCCTCGTGGCACCGATCCCCATGATGTCCAGCTGGTACGTGCTCCCTCCCAGCTCCTTCCCGGTGGACGCGTAATAACGGGCGGTCCTCCCGCCCCCGCACACCACCGCCAGCTGCACGGAATCCTTCACAGAGTTCAACATCTCCGCCAATCTGGCTATGTACCCGGAATCATCCTTCCCGGGGATCAGCACGGAACCGCCTACGGACACAACCACCCTATCCAAGAAATCACGACCGATATCGTTATCAACCCAACCCCATTCAACATAAAAACATTGGGTGACCCATATGGGAGAGACTAATTCAGAGGACAGGGCCAAGTACGACTTCAAGAAGGACATGCAGGAGATCCAGAACTACAGGGGCAGGGGAACGGAGCTCATCTCCGTGTACGTCCCGGCCACCAAGCAGATCTCCGATGTCATGGCATACCTCAGGAACGAGCAGTCCCAGGCGTCCAACATCAAGTCGAAGACGACGATGAAGAACGTCCAGAGCGCCATCGACTCCATAGCGGCTCGACTCAAAACGTACAAGGCACCCCCGGCGAACGGTGTGGTGATTTTCTGCGGCGAGGTCCCCAGGGCCGGCGACCAGACCAAGATGGTCCAGTACGTGATCAACCCTCCCGAACCCATAACGGCGTTCCTGTACAGGTGCGACTCCACCTTCTTCACGGATCCGCTGCAGTCGATGCTGCTGGACAAGAAATGCTACGGTCTGATAACCATCGACAGGTCCGAGGCGACCATCGGCATCCTCTCCGGAAGCAGGATCCAGGTCCTGAAGCATTTCGATTCATTGGTTCCGAGCAAGCACCACCAGGGAGGTCAGTCCTCCGTGCGTTTCGAGAGATTGATCGAGATCGCGGCGCACGAGTTCTTCAAGAAGGTCGCGGACAATGCGACGGAGGTATTCCTGAACCGCCCGGAGCTCCTGGGCATCCTCATCGGAGGGCCGGGTGCCACCAAGGACTTCTTCGTGAAGGAGGAGTATCTGCACCACGAGCTCAGGAAGAAGGTCATCAGCCCCCTCGTGGATACCGGTTACACGGACGAATCCGGCCTCAGGGAGCTGGTGCAGAACTCGCAGAACATCATCACCGACATGCAGCTCACCCAGGAGAAGATGTACATGCAGCGCCTGTTCACCGAGATCAGGAAGGCCGACGGAGGCCTCTCCTGCTACGGGGAGCAGGAGGTGCGCTACGCCCTCGACATGGGCGCGGTCGACATGCTCCTCCTTTCCGATTCCCTCAGCAAGAGGAGGATCAAGGTCCAGTGCGCGAACGGTCACACCCACGAGATGACCGTCAAGGACGCCGACGAGAAGGTCCTCTGTCCGGACTGCGGTCAATCGACCACGGTTGTCTCCGACGAGGACCTCATCGACGATTTCTTCAACAGGGCGGATGCGTACAACACCCGTCTGCAGCTCATATCCGGGGACTCGGAGGAGGGCGACATGCTCCTGAAGGCGTTCGGAGGCATCGCAGCCCTGCTCAGGTACAGGCCCAGCTGATCGGAGGTTCATCATGTCATTCATAAGCGATTTGGAGTCGCAGGTCCGTCAGGAGGTCGCCGGAGCGCTCGAGGCGCTCGGCGCCGGGGACCTGCAGTTCTCGGTCGAGCCCTCCTCCCTGGAGGGTTCCGACCTGACGGTTCCCTGTTTCACGATGTCCAAGGCGCTCCGCAAGGCGCCCGCCGCCATCGCTGAAGACTTGGCTTCGAAGATAACGCCGTCCGGACTCGTGTGTTCCGTGTCGGCCGTGAACGGCTACCTGAACTTCACCGCCGACGCCAAGCCGATGGTGAAGGAGGTGGTCGAAGACATCCTCGCCCGCGGGAAGGATTACGGCACCATGCCGTCGTCCGGGGAGAGGGTCATCGTCGAGCACACCTCGACCAACCCCACCGGGCCCATCCATGTCGGGAGGGCCAGGAACCCCATCATCGGGGACACCCTCGCCAGGTGCCTGAAGAAGTGCGGCCACGAGGTCTCCACCGAGTATTACGTCAACGACGTCGGGAAGCAGGTGGTCATCCTCACGTGGGGAGTCAACCACGTCTCCGACGAGGAGGCCGAGGAGGAGCGCGAAGCGCACGCCAAGGCCGCCGAGAACGAGAAGGAGAGGGACAAGACCGACCACAGGCTCGTCGCGAAATACAGGGTAGCGAACAAGCGCATGGAGTCGGACCCCGAGGTCCAAGCGGAGATCTCGGACATGCTCCGCAGGTTCGAGGCCGGGGACAAGGAGGTCATCGACTCCGTCCGTGAGACCGCGGAGGCGATGCTCGGCGGTCTGAAGGACACCCTCAGGGCGATCAACGTCGAGCTCGACACCTACACCTGGGAGTCCAGGTTCATAGAGGACGGGTCCGCCCGCGATGTCGTGTCCAGGCTGTGCGAGTCCGAGTACGCCGGGAAGACCGATGACGGGGCATGCTTCGTCGACCTCAAGGACTTCGGCATCCAGGGGAAGAACACCAAGTTCACCTTCACCAGGTCCGATGGGACCACGCTGTACACCACCCGCGACCTCGCCTACCATCTCGACAAGTTCACCCGCTCCGACCGCGCCATCGACGTTCTGGGAGAGGACCAGAAGCTCGGCTCCCAGCAGCTCTGCGCCGCTCTGGAGATTCTCGGCTCGGACAAGAAGCCCGAACCGCTGTTCTACGCTTTCGTCTCCCTTCCCGAAGGGAAGATGTCCACCAGGAAAGGAGTGGTCGTCTACCTCGACGACCTCATCGACGAAGCGGTGGAGCATGCCTATCAGGAGATCAGGTCCCGTTCGGAGGCCCGCGAGAGCGGGATGTCCGAGGAGCGCATGCGCGAGATCGCCCGCATCGTCGGTGTCGGAGCGATTAGATACAACATCGTCCGCGTCCAGCCCGAGAAGCAGTTCGTCTTCAAGTGGAGCGAGGCCCTCAACTTCGACGGGAACTCCGGTCCGTACCTTCAGTACGTGCACGCCAGGGCGTGCAGCATGCTCAGGAAGGCCGGGGATTTCCAGAGGGTCTCCGATCCGGAACTCCTGACCGACAAGTACGAGATCAACCTGGTCAAGGTGCTCTCCAGGTACGAGGAGGTCCTGAAGCAGGCCGGCGACGGCAAGAAGGTCCACCTGCTCCCGGCGTACGGCCACGACGTGGCCGCCGCCTTCAACCAGTTCTACGCTTACGTCTCCGTCCTGGACGGGAAGGAGCGCAGGGATGCGAGGCTCACGCTGGTGGAGTGCGCCAAGACGGTCATGGCCGACGTGCTGGACTGTCTGGGAATGGGCGCTCCCGAGGAGATGTGAGATGGAGTTCCGCAACGTCCGCATCAAGGACATCGAGAAGGTCCGCGAGCTCGAGGTCTCCTGCATAAGGGAGTACTTCGCCGCCACCATCGAGAACAAGTGGGAGGACCTCCCCCAGGACTGGAAGGACGGCCTGGGGGCCAGCTCCCCCAGGCACTTCAAGGCCTACCTGGACAGCGGGCTCAGCTTCGTAGCCGAGGAGGACGGCGAGATCGTCGGGTTCATCTTCGCGCAGATGCTCCATCACATCTGCGACGTGGACAACCTGCTGTGGGTGGAGAACATGGGCGTGCACCCGTACTTCCGCAGGAACGAGATCGGGTACCGGCTGCTGAGGGAATGCGTCCGCAAGGGGATGGAGATGGGCGCGACGATCGTGCACAGCTCCATCCAGCCCGATAACGCACCATCCATCCTCCTGCACAAGAAGATGGGGTTCTTCATCGACAGGCGCGACGTGGCGCTGCTGGATCTGAACGATCCGGCGCTGAGGATCTGAGCCTGCAGTCCGATGCACGA
This sequence comes from Lachnospiraceae bacterium, assembly GCA_963645865.1. Classification (GTDB taxonomy): domain Archaea; phylum Thermoplasmatota; class Thermoplasmata; order Methanomassiliicoccales; family Methanomethylophilaceae; genus Methanoprimaticola. Next base: position 1,767 of record CAVIUM010000071.1, on the reverse strand, counting down.
TGGATTTAAACGCAATCGTTGATGCAGAATCGCGGGTCGCCCACGGCGGCTCAACGGGGGGATCGTGGTCCCTCGACCACTCACCTCCGTACCTTCTTACCTTCGAATCTCGCCGAGATGTCCTCGAAATCGACATCCCCTATGTACGGGACGCCCTTGAAGCACCCTCTCAGATACTGGCTGCGGACGCTGTTGGTCCTCTGCGTCCTCGCTATCCTGTTCAGAGGCATGATCATCCTGAATCCGTCCTTGTCGACCTGTATCACGTAGGCAGAGGAGGGCTCGGAATCATCCAGGAGCTCCGTGTCGTGGGTGGTGGCGATCAGCTGCCCCTCGTCGTATCCGCGGATACGCTCCATGAGTTCCCAGACCATCATCTCGTGGATGCCGGGGTCTAATCCGTCGATGAGGACGGTGCCTCCTCCGGCCGTCCTCGCGATCGCCGGCAGCATGCGGGCCAGCCTCCTGTAGCCGTCCGATTCGTTCTCGAGATCAATCTCGACGATCCTGCCGGAGATCCTCCTGTCGAAGACGAGACTGTACCTGATGCCGTCCTCCGACCCCTCCCTGCGATAGCGGACCTCCTCGATGTTGCCGTCGATGGACCTGAAGAACTCATTGTACGCGGATTCGGCCGCGTCAAGCTACTTCGAGTCCGCTGCATCGATGATTCCCCGGCAGAGGTCGCATCCGTCACGCGACGGGAAGACGGTCATGGAGTCGACGTACCTCCTGAACCGGTCGAAGGAGTCCAGGATGTTCCGTTCCATGAACGACTCGTCGCAGAGGATGTACTGTTCGTTCATGATGCCGAGGAAGGTGTCGTTCCCCCAGTGGCGTCCGATCGCCTCGATCATCTCCTTCCGGAACCCCTCGTCCTTCAGGAAGGAAGGCGAGAACCGGATTTCCAGGTCTTTTCCGGATGACCCGATGGAGTAGATGTTGCCGGTGCGCGACGATATGGGACCGTCCAACGATTCGGCGATGAGACCGCCTCCGCCGTCGAACTCCATGCCGTAAGAGAACTTCTTCCCTCCCAGTAGGAACCCGTACGTCGCCGACATGCCGTCGGAACCCGGCATCATGCGCTCGCGGACGGCCGTTTGGAGATCGGTCCTCTTCGATGATTGGGATCCGATGCGGGTGTGCGCCGTCTCCTTCAGGAATGCGATGCTGTCGATCAGTCTGGTCTTCCCTGCACCGTTCTCCCCGTAGACCAGGGCGACCGCGTGGGGTTCCCCCTTCTTCCTCTCCAGGTCGAACTCGACGTCGGAGAATGGCCCGTAGTTCCGTAGTCTGATGTTGGAGATCACGATATCGCCTGTTCTATCGCTAGTAACGATTTTTGATATAAAAACTATCATTTTGATTGATTGATGTTCTGTATTGGCGTGTTTTAGAAGCTTGATGTCATTTCAGTTGAGGGTGGAAGTCATGGTACTGCGCGCCAAAAACCTCAATGAAATCGAGCCAAAAACCTCAATGAAATCGAGCCAAAAACCTCAATGGGACAGGTCCGGAATTTCGAATCTGGGGATGTCTGGCTATTGAGTCGGATACGGTTATTCTTCGGCCCGATTCCAACGGTCCGAAATCTGCGGTTTTCCCAGTCTTTCCAATGCATTGTTTTCTGCACGAAGGGGGCGTTTTTGATGATCCTTCTTCGGCCTGCTCTAACTAATGAAGACCATCCTGTAATACTGCATGCAGTGCATCCTTTGAAGAGATGAACGCGATTTTCATCCGTTCATGCCTCAAAAGCATGAT
>CAVIUM010000070.1:0-9060 GCA_963645865.1 Lachnospiraceae bacterium | reverse complement strand
GCATGATCTCGTCCACCCGGTGCATCAGCGCCCTGGCCTGCTCCGTGCGGTCGATCCTGTCCCTGTACTGCTCCTCGGTGAGCCTCCCGGCCCCGAACTCGCACGCCGCCAGCTCCAGGGCCGCATCGTACGAGATCTCGGCCACATCGTCCCTGGACATCCACTTGGTCTCGTAGGAGAGGACGTGCTTCCACGACGGGTTGTCCAGGAGCTTCCTGTGGTCCTCGAGGGTCCTCGCGCGCAGGGTGTACCCCCACTCCTCCGGATTCTCGAATATCCTGCTCCCGGGATCGACGAACGGCGCGAACGGCGCGTTGTAGATGAACAGGTTGTCCTCCCTCTTCACCGAGGCCCACAGCTTCTTCGCCACTCTGGCGCTGTCTATGGCCGACTCCCTGTCCTGATACGGCAATCCGTTCATGTAGAACAGGTCGAACCTGCTGCATCCGCATTCGAACGCCGTCGGGATGGTCTGCTCTATCGCCTGGTTGGTGTACCCCTTGCCGAGGATCGAGCGCACCTTCTCGTCGTGGGAATCCGGCGAGAACTCGATGGACCATCCGTTCTCGAAGGTCCTGTTCAGATCGGTGAAGTAATCGGGTCCGGCGCCGTTGAACAGCTCCACGACCACGTGGTTGTCGATACGGCGCTCCCTGCACTCCTTGAGGAACCTCTGAGCGTATCCGGCGCTGTGCTGCCTCAGGTCCCCGACGATGAATATCGGCGTGTCCAGATAGGACTGGATCAGATCGATGTCCTCCGCCAGCTTCTCCGGGCTCCTGAACGCCGGTTTGCGCCTGCAGACCACGTTCCCGTTCGCGTAGTGGGACCCTCCGCATTCGGCGCAGTTGATGGAGCATCCGCGGACCGTGAAAACGGACGTCAGCGGCAGTCTGTCCCATCCCAGCCACGGGAGGGCGCCCTTGATGTCCATGTTCCTCATGACGTTCTTGATCATGGTGCCGTAGTCGAACCTGATCGAATCCAACGAATCGAGCGAATAGGTCAGGCCGTTGTCGTGCACCTTCCCCTCGGAGTCCTTCCATACCAGGTTGGGGACCTCGGACAGGTCCCCTCCCCTCTGGAGGGCCTCCATCATCCTGACGGTGGGCTCCTCGGTGGTGTCCCCGCGCATGACCAGGTCGACCTCGGGACGCTCGATGAGCTCCTTCCAGAAGTAGGACGACGTGAATCCTCCGAGCTCGACCTTCGACTCCGGGTGCAGGCGCTTGACGATCTTCGCCAGCTCCAGCGCGCCGTGGGCGTGGGGCATCCAGTGGAGGTCGATCGCGAACACGTCCGCATCCAGCTTCCTGATGCACTCCTCCGCGTCGAAGGACTCGCTCTGCAGCATCCTCACGGCGATGTTCACGATCCTCGTGCGGAACCCCGCGGCCTCCAGGTGGGAGGAGATGGTCATGAACCCCATGGGATACATCTCGAACACCGGCGACGATGGGATGACATCGGACACCGGGCCGTAGAATATGGGTTTCTTCCTGAAGTCGTACACGCTCGGGGCGTGTAGGAAAATCACGTCCTTCTTCACTCGATCACTTTCCGAAACGTCTGGTGCGCTGCTGGTACGTGCGTATCGCGCGCAGGAAATCGATGTGCCTGAACCCGGGCCAGTACACATCGGTGAAATACAGCTCCGAATAGGCCAGCTGCCAAAGCAGGAAGTTGGACACCCTCACCTCCCCCGATGTCCTCAGCACGAGGTCCGGATCGGGGATGCCGGTGGTGGAGATGTACTTGGATATCGTGTGCTCGCAGATGTCGTCGACGGACATCCTGCCCTCGGAGACGTCCCTGGCGATCTCCTTCACCGCGTTGGTTATGTCCTGCCTCCCGCCGTAGGCTATGGCGAGGTTGAACGTGTGGCCGTCGAACCCGCGGGTCTTCTCCAACGCATAGTCCATCGCGATCTGGACCTTCTCGGGCATGGCCGCCCTGTCGCCTATGACCCTGACGGCGACCCTGTTCTCCTGGACGTCCCTGTCGTCGGCGAACTCGTAGAGGGACTTCTCGAGCAGATCCATCAGATAGCTGACCTCGTCCTCCGCCCTGTTGAAGTTCTCCATGGAGAACGCGTAGACGGTCAGGACCTTGATGTCGAGGTCCATGCACCAATGCAGGACCTCCTCCAGCTTCTTGCGGCCCAGACGATGCCCCTCCATGGGGGCGGTGCCGAGGACCTCCTCGGCGTAGCGCCTGTTGCCGTCCATGATGATGGCGATGTGCTTCGGGATCTCCCCGGCACGGACCTCCTTCTCCAGCTGGGCGTCATATGTGGCGTAGGCCTTGTCCGTGAATATGCCCTTGAGGTCCATCGGATCACTCGAAATCCTCGGGTATCCCTGCGGACCTCTCCCCCAGGTCGAAGCATCCTATGGCGGCGACGGCGCCGATGACCCCCTTCATCCCGGTGACGGCGATGATCTGCACCCCGTTCTCCTCCGCCACGCGGACGGCGTCGTCGGTGGTGTAGAGGACCGACTTGCAGGACCATCCGTACTCGCGGAGCGCCTCCGGGATCTCGAGGCCCTGGAAGACGGTGAGGACGGCGTCCTCGGAATAGCTCTCCTTGCGGACGAAGTCCACGGCGTACTGGATCAGATCGGGGATGTCCTCCTCTTTGACGGCGAAGGATACCGCGGTGGAGCAGCAGTTGGTGGTCTTGTTGGGGACCTTGGGGTTCAGCTGGATGATCTTGTGCTCCAGGAATTTCCCGTAGGGGCACGTGGTGCCTAACTTCAAAGAAACGACCCACGACGCGCCCTTCTCCTTGGTGTCCGTATCGTCTATCCCGATGATCACCCTGACCATCTTGGGCGTGATGATGTCCACGTGGGCGCGGTGCGCCCCTCCCATCTTGAAATCGTCCGGGTACTCGGTGCGGATGACGTCGGGGCACTGGGGGATGCACGCTCCGATGCCGACTGTCGCCCCGGCTATGCCGTACCAGGTGGTGCGTACCTCGTCCCCCTCCACCTTCAGGGCGCTCAGGCCCTGTCCCCCCACATCGGCGGACACGGGGCCGAAGCTCAGCTCCTTCTCGCCGATGGAGACGTCCATGACGATGGAATCCGATTCCATCCTGATAGCGTCGATGACGCCGCCGGTGCGGCGCCTGTTGACGACGTCCCACTCCCCGGGACCTTTGGAAACGCATTTCTCTACGATGCGGGCCTTCCCGGCCTTCTCGTCCACCAGGGTGAAGAACCCGCGGCAGAACAGAGGACCGTATTTGGCCTTCACCTCGTCGGGTCTGAGGACCTGCATCGCTCCTCACCATCCTGGTCGCCGTCATCGGCGCCGGTGTCCCAGTCCTCGGGATCGGCGATGTCGATGGCGTCCGACGGGACGTGCCTGCACAGGAACACCGTCTTCGCCGCCCTGCCGATGTCGGAGCCCATCTCCATGCAGACGCCGGTGTCGATCACCAGGATCTCGGGCTCCTCCATCCTGACGGCTCCGGCCCTCAGGGCGTCCCTGTAGGTCAGGGACAGATGGACCATGTTCCTGTCGGTCGGCGAGATGCCGTCCCTCAGGATGTCGTCGGCCTCCTCCGGGTCGACCGGATAGAACAGCTCGGGAGGGATGTCCTCGTTGTCGAGCTTCAGGTCCAGCGGGATCGTGTGGCCGTAGGTGGCGTGGATCTTCCCGTTGGCCGCGGAGTAGCGTCCCTTCGGATCGGTCTCGATCAGGGCCTCGATGTGCCTGGGCCTGAGCCAGTTCATGTAGGTGTGGCGGCCCCTTATCAGGGAGACGACCTCCTGCATGCTGACGTACCCCTGGTCGTCCATGTCCGGGTCGAACTTGCCGTGCCTGAGTATGGCGGCGAGGGTGCGGCCGATCCTCTCGACCTCCTTGTCGGACATGATGAACTTGCCCTCCTCCCCGCAGATGGGGCACCTCTCCGCACGGAAATAGCCGTGGTCCTCGCATTCCCTTATCATTGTGATCCCTCGGATGCCTTCTCCGCCGCACGGACGGTGTTGGCCATTAGCATGCATATGGTCATCGGACCCACGCCGCCCGGAACGGGGGTGATGGCCGACGCCTTCTCCTTGACCGATTCGAAATCCACGTCGCCGACGAGCCTGCTACCCTTCGGACTGGCGGGGTCCTCGACGCGGTTCGTTCCCACGTCGATCACCACTGCGCCCTCCTTGACGTCGTCGGCCGTGATGAATCCCGGCTTGCCTATCGCGACGACGAGGATATCGGCCTGCTTCGTGATGCTCCTCAGATCCGCGGTCCTCGAGTGGACGACCGTGACCGTTGAGTCCGCATCCTCGCCCTTCTGCATCATGAGGGCGGCCATGGGCTTGCCGACGATGTTGCTCCTCCCCACCACGACGACATGCTTCCCGCGGGTCTCCACACCGGAGCGGACCAGCATCTGCTGGACGCCGGCGGGGGTGGCGGGGACGAAATCGGGGTTGCCGGTCAGGAGCTTCCCGACGTTGGACGGATGGAAGCAGTCCACGTCCTTCTCCGGGGCGACGGCGTCGATCACCGCGCGCTCGTCGATGCCCTCGGGCAGCGGGAGCTGGACGAGGAACCCGTGGATCTCCGGATCGGAGTTGAGCTCCGCGATCCTCGCCAGGAGCTCCTCCTGCGTGGTGGTGGAAGGCATGCGTATGATGGTCGAGCGCATCCCGAGCTGCTCGCACATCTCGCCCTTCTTGCGAACGTATACCTGCGATGCGGGGTCCTCCCCGACGAGGATGACCGCCAGACCGGGGACGGTCCCCCTGGCCTTCAGCGCCTCTATCCTCTGCCGGAGCTCAGTGTAGATCTCCTCAGAGACGTTCTTACCCAGTATGAGCCTAGCCGTCATCCGTCCACCTCGTATCTGACCGCTTAACGCGCGTGTCCTATAAGAGTGCGCGTACGGAAAATAAGGACAAATGGAGGGGAATCGAGTTGCCTTATCACACACATATGCGGAAAGACATGCATATCCCGGTAATTCGGATGCCTTGTTCCAGCATCGGTGAAACGGAGATTCGCGACGGAGACGATCCGGTCGCAAAGATCGCAGAGGGTATCGAAGATGCCAGAGAAGGACATTTGATGTCGGTGGAGGAATGCATCGAGAGCATCAGGAAGGAGCTGGATTTGCGAAGCATCGGAACACCGATGGCTCGAATCCCAGGTTCGCGATGCCTTCGAGGACCCTCGCCACCTTCTCGGCCTCCCGCTTCTCCCTCTCCTTCCCGATGGGCCCGCCGTCCCTCGTCTCCACCATGTGCCAGGAATGGTCCGCGAGCACCATCGGACCGTCGATCGACCTCGCCATCCCGATGTAGTCCTCGGGGGAACGCTTCCCCTCGTGCATCGGCCACAGATATGCTACGATCGTCCTTCCGGAGGAGTCCTTCGCTTTCGGCACCGGGATCTCGACGGTCCCGTCTATGTCGTACGGCTGCGTCGGACCTCCGACGGGCGTGTAGAAAGACGAGTCGGTCCGGATTCCAACGTCGCGGAACGCCTTCAGCACGCGGGCGTCCGCCGTCATGTACGGCGCACGGGAGCAGGTCGGCTTTCCGGCATTGTCGGTGACGGCATCGACCGCCATGCGGACCGTCTCCTCCAGTTCGATATCGGACAACAAGGTCAGATCCTCGTGGTCGTACCCGTGGATCCCGATGCCGTGCCCGGACACGCTGGAGCAATCGATCATCTCGGCGGTCCTGCCCTCGATGAGGAACGTCCCCTTCATCCCCAGGACATCCAGCATGTCGGTGATGTTCCCCAGCCCCCTGTCGGAGGAGCCGAAACGGGGGGCGGTGCCCGCCCCCCTGTCGATGGATCCCGCCTCCTTCCGTCCCGGGATCCGGATGTTGACATCCCTGTCGACGTCCACGGTGTAGTACAGCTTCATCTTCTGACGCCGACCGCGGACACCCTCTTGATCAGCATGCCCTCGATCTCAACCGGCGGGTACTTCCTCGCCGCCTCGCGGGCGCGCCTCAGCTTGGCCTCGTTGTCCGCGTATATCGTGAACAGCGCCTCCCCGGCCTCGACCCTCTGGCCCTTCTTCTTGTAGATGAGCATCCCGGCGCCCTTGTCGTTGGGGGCCCCGGCGGCCTTCGCTATGGCGACGACGTCCTTGTTCCTGATCGAGTGGACGTATCCGGATTTGGCGGCCACGACATCCTCCTTGAACGCTCCCGGGACGAGGTCCGAGGACTTCAGGTCGGGATTCCCGCCCTGCGCGACGACGATCTCCATGAACTTCTTGTGCGCCGCACCCGACTCCAGGATCTCCCTGGCCTTGGCGGCCCCGCCGGGTATGCCGGCCATGTCGAGGATGATGCCCGCGCAGTCGCACGCCTTCTCGATGACGCTGGCGGGATGCTTGGATCCCTCGAGGATGGAGATGCACTCCCTGGCCTCGAGTATCGGACCCACGGCGGAGCCCACGGGCTGATCGGCATACGTTATGGCGCACTCGATGTGCATGTCCAGCCTCTCGCCCAGGTCCATCAGGTCCCTGGAGTACGCCCTGGCCTCCTCGATGGTCGGGACCTTGGTCCCGGATCCCATGGGGATGTCCACCAGCAGATAGTTCGCGCTGATGGCCAGCTTCTTGCTCATGATGGATGCGAGCATCTGCGCCCTGGGGTTGATGCCGAGCGGGTGCTCGATCTTGATCACCATGTCGTCCACGGGGGCGATGTTCATCCCGCCTCCCCACGCGAACACCCCTCCGACGTCCTCGGCGACACGCTTGAGCGTGTCCACATCGAGCTCCACGTTGCAGAAGGTCTCCACGAAATCGGACGTCCCGCAGGCGCTGCTGATGGCACGCGACGAGGTCTTGGGGATCATGACGCCCGCGGCGGCCACTATGGACACCACGATGGGCGTGATCTTGTTCCCGGGGACCCCTCCGAAGCTGTGGAAGTCGAACACGGGCTGCCTGTCGAATTTGATGATGTCCCCCGTGTGGGCCATGGCCTTGGTGAAATCGGCGATCTCGTCGATGTCCATGCCGTTGATGTACAGCGCGGTCAACCAGGCGGAGATCTCGATCTTCGACAGCTTGTTCTCCAGGATGTCCGACACGATGGCGTCGATCTCCTCCCTGGCGAGCTTCTCCCCGTCCATCTTCCTGCGGATCGAACGTACGGAGTCCGGTTTGCTGGAATAGGCGATCTCGACCTCGTCCCCCTCGCGAACGCCGCAGCGCTCCATGACGGGAGCGGGCATCAGGACCTTCCCGCGGTCGACGAGGGTGTCCGAGCATGTGACGAGGGCGACGGCGCTCTTCGGTCCGGTGATGGATACCCTGTCGTTCTCCTTCACGCCGATGGCCGTGCAGTCGTCCTCGTGCATGAGGACCACGGGCTCGGCGACATCCACGTCGTAATAGACGACGGTCAGCTTCATGCAGGAGTATCGGCGGGTGCCTATATTGATGATGGCAGGGATCGAAGGCCGATCTGCGCCTTTTACAACAGGATCCCATCTTTCGCAGACTGGATGCATATCTCGACATTCTCGCCCGAGTATGCGAGCGCGACCATAACCGTCCTGCCTTCCTTCCCCTCGTGATACTTATCGTCCATAATCCTCTTCATCGCGGCTTTCGACGTGACTTTCAACGAACTTTTCGGACCAACCTCGCACATCTCCATCACGATGCTCGGCCGTCTATGCATCTTCGGCTCAGCGATGATCCTTATCCGACCGCGATGCGTTTCCGGACACACTTCCATACTGCAAAAGCGGACCATGGCGTTGGCCCACATCGCGATGATCCCCTTGCATGCGCACATCCTGAGTTCCCTTGCCGCGTGGCTCATCAGGCTCTCCAACGCACGGACTGCTACTTCCGCATCTTCCCCCATCAACGCATTATCGAACTGTTCGAGGTCATCGGAGGCACCATAAACTGTGAAGAGAAGGTCGCCCATCACACTCAGAACCTCGCTGTTGGGGAATGAGACGTCGTACAACCCGTCATCTACCTGAGCGGCCCTGAGATATCCGGACGCGACCATGAGCTGATACAGGTGCTCGCCCGAATCGGCCCTCCAGTTGAAATGGAATTCGTTGCCAATATGTATTCTTACTGATCCTCCCGTAACTAGTGCCAGCACATCCCTGTAATTCACAGAATCGATGCTGTCCCGGAGATTTCTCAATTGGATCATGTTGTACGAGTCCGCCCATATCTTGGAAAAACTCCATCCCCAGTTGATGCAGTTCAAGACGCAGCTCAAATTGCATATTTCCGTTTGTCCGAAACGATACCCGCCATACCATTTCCAAAGTGTCTCCGCCATTTCCGGACGATGACGATGTTCTAGAATAGCCTCCAATTCCTCACGGGTCAAACCGAAACGCTCACTGCAGAAATCGGTGGTGACAGTGGATATTGTAAGACGTGGGTCATCCCTATAGCCGTTCGCCGTGGAAACTGGCACGACGCCCGAGACATATACCATCCAAGCTCTGCTGCGATGTTCTATTTCATAGAGCAGGGATTTGATGAAATTGTAGATCTCCTTGTGTGATTCATCCCCGAACGCGTTATACAGCGGACGATCGTAGTAATCGATGAGAACTACGGGCTTCACCCCATGATGCTCGGCCAGCATGTTCACGAGATCCCTCAGCGAGCATTTGAGATCGGAGGCCGTCATAGTGCCCTCATCCACTTTCTTGAAAATCGCCTCGACATCCTTCTTCGGCTTCTCCAGCAGATATCTGTATTCTTGGAATACGTCTCTTATCTCGAAACGGAACTTTGACAGGAACTTCTCGTAATTGTCCGGCCAATGAGAACTCATATCCATGCGAACGACCGGAAACGCGTTCTTGAATTCGTCATACTCGTGATGCTCTGAAATCGCCAGACCATCGAACCATGTGTTGTCTTTATATCTGATATTGAAGAAAGCGTCGAGCATGGACAGATTCATCGTGTTGCCAAATCCGCGAGGATGAGTCACGATGAAGATGCCGTCCTCATAATTGTCCAGAAGATCCTTGATCAAGAGGGTTTTATCAACGTAATATGCACCCTCCTCCCTGAAG
>CAVIUM010000069.1:0-9131 GCA_963645865.1 Lachnospiraceae bacterium | reverse complement strand
CGGCCAGGATGGCCATTGCCGCCAGGAGTTTGCGGGACTGGACAGCCCCCCCCCCTGGCGAACTCGCTTTTGTTCGCTTTCATGTATGTATTCCTCCTAGGTCCTTCAGGACCCAGGTCACGCAAGGGCGCTGTCTACCCGGGGACCTCTCTCCAGATCCGCCGGGTCCCACGACGCTTCAATCCCGGCTTCTCTCCAAGCCGGGAGCATCTCGCACCCCATCCCCGTTCAAACATCCGAGATATTTGAGTCCGGACAGCCGTTATTCAATCATGATGTGCGGAAAAGGGCATGATTCCGAGTTCCTAGGTCGAATATGCCTGCAGTGGGATGTCTGCTCATTGCTCCATAGAATCCTGCGATGGAGGCCGTGATCGAATCGCGACGCAACCGCCCGTACCGATTCCGTGGTGACCGCGTTCATCGAGAAGGAACGGCATCATCCTGCTGTGTCTGGAGTATAGAGTATATCTTGTGTGACGCCCGACTCGTGCCATCCCGTGAACTGCACCCTACAGGATCCCGCTCTCCTCTGCCCGATCATCCTCCGCCCGACCCTATCCGAAGCGAGTACCATATTTATATAGAAGTTCTAACATAAACGGCTTAGAATTCCGGTAATCGGATTATTCGGAGGAACGGATATGGGAATGGGCAACGCACCCGTAATCATCCTGAGAGAAGGAACCAAGAGAGAGAAGGGCAAAGACGCTCAGTTCAACAACATCGCGGCCGCCATGGCCATCTCCGATGCTGTCAGGAGCAGTCTGGGACCCCGCGGAATGGACAAGATGCTCGTCGATACCGTCGGCGACGTGGTCATCACCAACGACGGCGTCACGATCCTCAAGGAGATGGACGTCCAGCACCCCGCAGCCAAGATGCTCGTCGAGGTCGCCAAGACCCAGGACGCCGAGGTCGGGGACGGGACCACCACCAGCGTCATCCTCGCCGGCGAGTACCTCAAGAAGGCCAGGGACCTCATCGACGCCAACGTCCACCCGACCATCATCGCCAAGGGATACAGGATGGCCAACGCCAAGGCCCAGGAGGTCCTGAAGGACACCTCCATGAAGGTGTCCATCAACGACACCGCCACCCTGAAGCTCATCGCCCAGACCGCGATGATCTCCAAGCAGGTCAACAGCTCCAAAGAGCAGTTCTCCGACCTGGTCGTCGACGCCGTGAAGACCGTCGCCGACAAGAACAAGGACGGCAGCTACACCGTCGACCTGAAGAACATCCAGACCGTGAAGAAGGAGGGCGCCAGCATGGAGAACTCCTACATCGTCAAGGGTCTGATCATCGACAAGGAGCCGGTCCAGCCCAGCATGCCCAAGTGCGTCAAGAAGGCCAAGATCGCTCTCGTCGACGCCCCGTTCGAGGTCAAGAAGACCGAGATCGACGCCAAGATCCAGATCACCGACCCCAACCAGCTCCAGCAGTTCATCGCCGAGGAGGAGAACATGCTGAGGGACATGGTCGCCAAGGTCAAGGCCGCCGGAGCCAACGTCGTCTTCTGCCAGAAGGGCATCGACGACCTGGCCCAGCACTTCCTCGCCAAGGAGGGCATCTACGCCTGCAGGCGCGTCAAGAAGTCCGACATGGAGAGGCTCGGCAGGTCCACCGGGGCCAACATCATCAACAAGATCGGCGAGCTCACCGCGGACGACCTCGGATACGCCGACGTCGTCGAGCTCAAGAAGATCGAGGATGAAGAAATGACATTCATCACCGGCGTCAAGGAGCCCAAGACCGTGTCCGTCCTGGTACGCGGAGGCACCAAGCACGTCGCCGACGAGGTCGAGAGGTCCCTGGTCGACGCATGGTCCGTCGTCAGGGTCGCCATCGAGGACGGCATGATGGTCACCGGTGGAGGTTCCACCGCCATGGAGATCGCCATGCAGCTCCGCGACTACGCCGCATCCGTCGGCGGAAGGGAGCAGATCGCCATCGAGGCTTATGCCTCGGCAATGGAGAGCATCCCCCGCACCCTCGCCGAGAACGCCGGTCTCGATCCCATCGATGTGCTCATCGAGATGAGGAAGCAGCACAAGGGCGGCAAGAAGTACGCCGGACTCAACCCCTACACGGGCAAGGTCGAGGACATGAAGAAGCTCAACGTCATCGAGCCCTACAGGATCGGCAAGCAGGCGATCAACTCCGCGACCGATGCGGCCATCATGATCCTCAGGATCGACGATGTCATCGCCTCGAAATCCAGCCCCATGCCCCAGATGGGCGAGGGCGGAATGCCCCCCGGGATGGACGAGTGAAAACGATAGAACAAACCGAGGGGCCCTCCGGCCCCTCATTACCCGTTGTAAATCCACTGAGAAGGCGTTACCTATGACCGGAAGGAAGGAGAAGGCCGAGAAGACGGAGGCCGTCGATGAGCCCGTGAGGGACATCGAGGCGGAGCTTGCCCAGGCCAAAGAACTGGCCGACAAGTATCTGGACACGGCCCGCCGCCTGCAGGCGGACTTCGACAACTACCGCAAGAGGTCCCAGCGCGACATGGAGGAGTACAGGAAGTACGCCTGCTCCACGATCGTCCAGGACCTGCTCACAGTGGTGGACGACCTCGACAGGGCGCTGGCATGCGCCAAGGAGGACGACGTCCTCACGCAGGGAGTGAAAGGGGTCAGGGCGAACCTGATGAAGGTCCTGGAGGCCAACGGCCTCAGGGAGATCCCCGCGGACGGGATGTTCGACCCCAACGTCCACGAGGCGCTGTGCGCCGTGGACGGGGATGTCGACGGGAAGATTGCCGAGGTGTTCCAGAAGGGATACTCCCTCAACGGGAAGGTCCTGAGGTACGCCAAGGTGAAGGTAACAAGGAGATCGGAGCCCGAGACGTCCGAAGGGACGCCGGAGGCCCCCGCGGCCGGGCAGGAGCCGGCTGAAGAGGATCAGAACAAGGAGTGATAGATATGTCTAGGATAATCGGAATCGATCTGGGTACGAGCAACTCCGCCGCCTCCGTTATGGAGGGCGGAAGGCCCACCATGATCCCCAGCGCCGAGGGGACCAGCGTCGGAGGGAAATCCTTCCCTTCGTACGTGGCATTCACGAAGGACGGGCAGCTGCTCGTCGGGGAGCCCGCCAGGAGGCAGGCCGTCACGAACCCCGACGGGACGATCAAGAACGTCAAGAGGAAGATGGGGTCCAACGAGAAGGTGACCGCTCTCGGGAAGGAGTACACCCCCCAGCAGATCTCCGCTTTCATACTTCAGAAGATCAAGAAGGACGCCGAGGCGTACATCGGAGAGACGGTGGACAAGGCTGTCATCACCGTCCCCGCGTACTTCAACGACAACCAGAGGCAGGCCACCAAGGACGCCGGCGCCATCGCCGGTCTCGACGTCGTCCGTATCATCAACGAGCCGACCGCCGCCGCCCTGGCGTACGGACTGGACAAATCGGACGTGGAGCAGAAGATCATGGTCTTCGACCTCGGAGGAGGAACCCTCGATGTCACCATCATGGACTTCAGCGACGGAGTGTTCGAGGTGCTCTCCACCTCCGGAGACACCCAGCTCGGCGGATCCGATATGGACGAGTCCCTGACGAAATACGTGATCAACGAGTTCCAGAAGGAGACCGGCATCGACCTCGCCAAGGACAACATGGCGTTCTGGAGAGTTAGGGAAGCTTGCGAGAAGGCCAAGATCGAGCTGTCCACTACCATGCAGACCGAGATCAACCTGCCGTTCATCGCCTCCGATGCCTCCGGCCCGAAGCACCTGATCCAGACGATCACCCGCGCCAAGCTTGAGGAGCTCGTCGAGCCGATCGTCAGCCGCTGCAAGGCCCCGATGGAGCAGGCCATGTCCGATGCGAAGCTGTCCTCGGACAAGATCGACAAGATCATCATGGTCGGAGGACCGACCAGGATGCCCATCGTGCAGAACTTCGTCGAGTCCATCGTCGGACCGAAGATCCAGCGCGGAATCGACCCGATGGAGTGCGTCTCCATGGGAGCGGCCATCCAGGGAGCCGTCCTGTCCGGAGAGGTCAAGGACGTCCTGCTTCTCGATGTCACCCCCCTGAGCCTCGGTATCGAGACCCTCGGTGGAGTCGCGACCAAGCTGATCGACAGGAACACCACCATCCCGACCAAGAAGTCGCAGGTGTTCTCCACCGCCGTGGACAACCAGCCCTCCGTGGAGATCAACGTCGTCCAGGGAGAGAGGCCCATGGCCGCCGACAACACCTCGCTCGGCAGATTCGTGCTCGATGGGATACCTCCGGCACCCCGCGGCATCCCCCAGATCGAGGTCACCTTCGATATCGACGCCAACGGAATCATCAACGTCAGCGCGAAGGACAAGGGCACCGGCAAGGAGCAGAAGATCACCATCGCCTCGTCGAACAAGCTCAGCAAGGAGGAGATCGACGAGCTCGTCAAGCAGGCGGAGAAGTACTCCGACGCGGACAAGAAGAAGATGGAGCTCGTGGAGGTCCACAACCAGGCCGAGACCTCGATCTACAGCGTGCGCAAATCCCTCGACGAGCTGGGCGCGAAGGTCACCCAGGAGGAGAGGATGCAGATCGACCAGGCCATCACCGACCTGGAGAACGCCAACAAGGGCGACAACGTCGACGAGATCAAGGCCAAGATGGACGCCCTCATGAAAGCGATGGGACCCATCAGCCAGAGGATCTACTCCGAGGCCCAGCAGCAGGGAGCACCCAACCAGGGAGCGACCGGCGGCCAGCAACAGCAGCAGTCCCAGGAGAAGAAGTCCGACGACGGCTACGTCGATGCGGACTACAAGATCGTCGACGACGAGTGATTCCGAGGGTGGTGGAGATGCCGAGGGACTACTACGAGGTGCTGGGGGTCGCGAAGGACGCTTCCCAGGACGACATCAAGAAGGCTTACAGGAGCCTCGCGAAGAAGTACCACCCCGACGTCTCCACGGAGCCCAAGGACGTGGCCGAGGCCAAGTTCAAGGAGATCTCCGAGGCGTACGAGATCCTCTCCGACGAGGAGAAGCGCAAGCTCTACGACCAGTACGGGCACGAGGGTGTGAAGAACACCTTCGGTCAGGACGGGTTCACGTGGAACGACTTCACCCGCGCGGACGACATCTCGGACATATTCGGGGACATCTTCGGGAGCATGTTCGGGGGCGGACGCCAGCGCCGCTCCCGCAACTCCCCCCAGCAGGGCGATTCGCTCCGCTACGATCTGGAGATCACTCTGGACGATGCGCTCAACGGCAGGAAGGCGAACCTGGACATCCCGCACACGGTGAACTGCGACGCGTGCAACGGCACCGGGGGGAAGGACGGGAAGGTCACCACCTGCAAGACCTGCGGAGGGCAGGGACAGGTGCAGAGGGTCACCAGGAGCCCCTTCGGCAACATGGTGACAGTGTCCGACTGTCCCGACTGCCGCGGACGCGGCTCCACATTCGAGGAGCGCTGTCCCGCATGCAGGGGCGCAGGGCGCGTCACCAAGGAGTCGAAGATCTCGATCAACATCCCCAAGGGCGCCGACGACGGCATGAAGCTCAGGATCTCCGGCGCAGGCAACGCCGGGACCAACGGAGGTCCCGCAGGGGATCTCTACGTGGTCCTGCACCTGAAGCAGGACAAGACCTTCGAGCGCGACGGTTCCAACCTCTGGACCGGCATCACGACCACCTATCCGAAGCTGGTGCTCGGAGGGGAGGAGAAGGTCAGGACCCTCGAAGGGGAGACCGTCGTGCTGAAGATCCCCGCCGGTACCGATGTCGGGAAGGTGCTGCGCATACCCGGAAAGGGTCTGCCGAAGCTGAACTCCGGTGTCAGGGGCGACCTGTTCGTCCGCGTGTCCGTCGAGATACCGAAGAAGGTCTCCGCGGAGGAGAAGGAGCTCCTGATGAAGCTCGACGCCAGCGCGGGTTCCAAGACCAAGGCCAAATCCAAGAAGAGCACGGTCCGCAGGATCCTCGAGGACAAGGTCGAGGACCTGAAAGGGAACTGAACGGACCTCCGAGTTGCCCCGGAGGTCCTCTTATACCATGCCCGCGGTATCGCGGGCATGGAATCTTCCCGCACCGAAGGCACCCGCGGGGTGCTCCGATGTACTACATCCAATTCGCCCCATCCCGCAAGTACGATCCCTATACGCCCGGGGACGATATCGAGGAACAGATCGAGGGGCATAAGGGCCGGTCCGGCACCAAATGTCCTCTGGTGAAATGCCAGTACAAGACCCCCGATTTCAAGGCCTTCGACGAGGAGCAGCTGAACTTCTATCTCTACTTCAGGGACCGTTTCCTGAACGGCGAGATCGTCAAGACCGATACGGGGTACGCATGGCTCCTCCTGGTGGAGCTGATCAACGATCGGAACGACCCTCAGAAGGTCATGGAGCATCTGCACAGATACTACAAGGCCTGCTACGATCAGGCGAACGAGTTCCCCGCGCCGCTCACAGCTTCCGATGCGATGTTCCAATACGCCGTAGCGAACGATCTGGACCTGCCGAGGGTGTACGCATCCGAGGGGATGTGGAGGAGGGCCATGATATCGGAGCTCCTCTCCCCGGTGCCGGAGAGGATCCCCGACGAAGTGGTGGATCTCGTCGTCGGATATCCCTTCGAGAACTATTACAACGAGGATGCGGGGGACCTCGATCCCTACATGCTGTTCGACGATGCCCTCCCTGCCGTGGATGCCAGGATGCGCGAGCTCACCGGCAAGGGGATCCTGGAGACCTTCGGCAAGGGGGAGAGGACCGAGGTGGTCAAGCTCTTCTATAGCGGCCCCCGCGACACGTATCCGTATTTCTATGAGCGGGACTGCGCCATCACGTACACCGCGTCGGATGATGCGCTGAGCACCTTCCTCGGCGCCATGCTCCGCTACTGCGAGAAGGCGTTGGAGAAGGACGCGGGGGTCGGGAACGGCCCATCCGTGGCATCCGTGTTCGGCAAGGAGTACCGCAAGGTTGTCGACCGTGTCCTCGACCTCGGCGAGGATTCCGAATATCCTCCGAAGACCTCCCGCGGATCGGTCCGCAGCTTCGACCTCGGGGATGTCATGACCCCCGTGGTCATGGACAGCCTCGACTTCAAACCGCACACGGTCTCGAAGGGCTTCCTCGCAGAGATGAGGGACCATTCGGATCTGGATATCTGCGAGGAGCGCGCTTACGTCCCGTCGGGTTTCCAGCAGCCGGAATACAGGTGCCTGTCGAAGGAGGCGCTCGAGTACTACCTCTATTGGAGGCATTGCGCCCGCGAGGGGAGGTACGGGGCCACCGACGAGGGATATCTGTGGCTCTACCAATGCGAGCTCATCAATGTCCACGATGACGACGAGTACGTGCTGGAGCAGCTGAAGGGACTGGCGGGGGCGTACGACAGGTACTTCGGGATCGATTGGTTCGGTTCCACGAAGAAGCCCGGACTGACGTATCTGGACTATGCGTTCCTCAGATTCCCGAACATCCCCGACCCGTCGGTATTCCCATGTTTCCTGTCCGGAAGCGACATGATGGACAGATTGCTGAACGGCGACGCGGATGTCCCGGTCTCGCCCGGGCTCATGCTGATGCTGGCGGGGGTCGACGGCCGGAAGAAGTCGGATGCGCAGATTTACGCATCGTTCGACGACGATTGCGCCGAGATAGCGAAGCGGGCGATCCTCCGCATCGAGGGGACCCGTCCGAAAGGGGTCATCAAAGGATACTGCGGACTCCGTCGCAAGAAGGTCAGGAGGGATGTCTTCAGGAATCTGAAGTATTACTATTGGCCGGACGGCAGGGTCAAGGCGCAGGAGCGCCAGATGCTGAACGTCGTGGACAACGAGGTCTTCGAGCAGGAGATGAGGGCCCTGGTCAAGGCGGCCATCGCGGCGGTCAGGGACCGCGGGAAGACCCGCAAGGGGAAGTCCGCATGGGTGTTCGGCGTGGTCATGGACGACATCCTGCCGGAGGAGGTCGAGAGGCATTTCTCCGAGAAGAAGGCGAAGAAGGCCAAGGAGGAGGCCGACAGCATGGTGATCGACAGGTCCGCGGTGGAACGCGCCGAGAAGGACCTGAACCATGTGACCTCGATCATGAGCACCGAGGAATCCGTCGAGACGAAGAAGAAGGTCGAGCCGGAGCCGCCCAAGCAGGTGTCCGGAGATCCGTGGCGGGCGTTCGCGGATTCCCTGAACAAGGGTCAGAGGGAATATCTCAGGAAGGCGCTGGCCGGAACCCTGAGGGTCCCCAAGCCCGTGACGGAGGACTCCATCAACGTCATCGCGATGGACACCGTGAAGGACACGATCCTCGAGGACGGGAGGGTCTTCGACGAGTACGCCGAGGATGCGAGGAAAGCTCTGGAATCGAGGGAAGAATGATGGCCGTCCCGGGGTTCCGACCCCGGGCGGCAAAGAGGTTCATCGTTTGTTTTCGGAAGTTCAGGCGGGCATGGTCCTGCTGCCGGGCCTGGCCTCGCGGTGCTTGCCGGTGATCTCCTCGATGGAGATCTCGAACATCCCGGTCCTGGACACGATCTCCGCGTTGACGGGGAAGTCCTTCTTCTCCGGGGTGACCTTCTCGAGCATCGCCTTCAGCACGGTCAGCTTCAGGTCGTCGCTGTCCACGGTCTTCACGCGTCCGCGCACCACGACGGACCCGAACAGGGTGGTCGTGTCGCAGGCGTTCTCGCCGTAGTCCTCGTATCCGTCCTCGGAGTAGGCCACGAGGGTGCACCTGTCGTCGCCCTCCATGCAGCGGACCCTGGTCCCGGTCCTCCTGCCGTGGTAGTAGAGCTTGTCTCCGATGCGGACGAAGTTCACCGGCACGGAGTAGGGCCATCCGTCGGGGCCGTTCAGGGACAGCACGCATACGCTCGTCGAATCCAACAGTTTGAGGCATTCGTCGAGGCTGAGCTGATTCTTCACCATGTTGGGTTCCATGCATAAGAATGGAGCTTCTAGCGTATAAAGGGCGGTAGCTCCGACCATCCATCCAGATCGTCTCCACTTCAGGAACGGCATCATGTAGATGGGAACATAGGTGAGTTCCCCGTCGGTCCTGATATCTTTCGACGTGTTTTTAGACCAGCGTGTTGGTGGACCATAGTCACATGATTCAGGAACACGGTATCTGTTGCTTCGATGCAATCTTTAAAATACTACGA
>CAVIUM010000068.1:0-9180 GCA_963645865.1 Lachnospiraceae bacterium | reverse complement strand
ACCAACGCAGGCCATGGAGAACACGATAGCTTTTCAGTAGATAAACGTGACTATCAGAATCCAATGCTACTTCGGGATTCCTCACATCGTAGCCTGTTTCCACCAACTCCGTGGTCACCTACCCCGACGAATCATAAAGAACCATGGCGCGATTGACGGTGCATGACAGTCAAGGATTCCATCCCCGCGGATGCGAAGCGCGTGGCGGAGAGCGTCTCCAGGGACGATTGCTCCGTATCCCGCATGATGATGGAGGACCAGTCGAAGACGATCGTTTTCGAGGACCTCGACGGCGGGAAAGCGGTCGGGAACAGGTTCTCCACCAGGGAGAAGATCGCCGATGCCATGGGCATCGGGAAGGAGAGGATCGTGACGAGCCTGATCGACGCCATCTCCCACCCCGTTCCCTGCGAGGTGGTGGACGATCCGGAGTTCATGCAGGCCGAGCAGGAGCCCGATCTGACGAAGCTCCCCATCCCGAAGTACTTCCCCGAGGACGGGGGACGCTACATCTCGTCCGGCATCATCGTCGCCGAGTACGAGGGCATGAAGAACGTCTCCTTCCACAGGATGATGATCGTGGGACCGCGCGAGATCGCGGTCAGGCTGGTCCCCAGGCACCTGTTCACCCTGCACAGGATGGCCAAGGAGAAGGGCGAGGAGCTGAAGGTGTCCATCTGCATCGGCGCACAGGCCGAGGTCCTTCTGGCCGCGGCGACGTCCATGGACTTCGGCGCGGACGAGCTCGAGGTGGCCTCCGCTCTGCACAGGTCCGGCCACGGGACCCCACTCAGGGTCGGGAGATGCTCCAACGGCCTCCTGGTCCCCGCGGATGTGGATTACGTGCTCGAAGGGAGGATAACCCTCAGGGAGACCAAGGAGGGGCCGTTCGTCGACATCACCGGCACGTACGATTTCGAGAGGCAGCAGCCGGTCATCGAGATCGATAAGATCCGCAGTTGCAAGGACCCGATGATGCACGTCCTCCTCCCCGGGGGATGGGAGCACTACCTCCTCATGGGGCTCCCCAGGGAGCCCATGATCTTCAAGACCGTCAGGCAGGCGGTCCCCGGAGTGAGGAACGTCAGGCTGACCGAGGGCGGATGCTGCTGGCTGAACGGCGTGGTGTCCATCAAGAAGAACAAGGAAGGGGACGGGGCGAACGCCGGCATGGCGGCCCTGTCCGGTCACACCTCGATGAAGAGCGTCATCGTCGTGGACGAGGACATCGACATTTTCAACGACAGGGAGGTCGAATGGGCCGTCGCCACCAGGATGCAGGCGGACCGCATAATCTCGATCCCCCATGCCGCCGGGTCCTCGCTGGACCCGAGCTCGCACGGCGGACCGACCTGGAAGGTCATCTACGACGCCACCATCCCGCTGAAGGCCGACAGGTCCCTCTACGAGAAGGCAAAACTGCTCTGAAGAGCGGGGTCCGGGCGACCGGACCTCCTCGAAAACCTCAAAAATCCATTCGCTCGGCGGCCTGCGGCGCGACGGTGACGTTCTGCATGAGCATCTCGCCCTTCTCCGTCAGGACCAGAACATCGTCGCAGTACTCGAGGTAACCGATGGTTATGATCGTGTGGACGGACCTCTTGGCGCGGTAATCCTTCTCGACCTTCTCGCGGGTCCACCCGAGGTACTTCCCCACATCCTTCTGCAGGGAGGAGACGTAGCGGGGGCTATCGTCCCTGACCTCCTTGTCCCTATGGCGCAGCCTGAACAACATCGCATCCCAATGTGCCAGATGATGTAATGGTATTTAAAACGGACATCGGGGTGCGGATGCATTCTCTATCCATATAGTTCTGAGAACATGCGTTCCGTTCCGACAACCATGCACACAATCCAGCGTTTCGTTGAGATGTCCTCAAGATAACTCCCGTAATCGAAAAAAGTAAGAGTGCACTAAGTTTGAGCTTCCGGAACCATCCTCGAACCGCCTATATCCGCACATGGGAACACCCCGTCCGCACTACGGTGCGGAGATGCGATAATGAACAAGACAACGACCATGACGATGTGCGTCGTCATGCTGATGATCGGCATGGCGTTCACCGCCGTCGCCGCGACGCGCTCGGACTCATCCGGGGAGACGTCGTTCAGCGTATCCGGCGTCAGCAACTTCGGTACATACGTCATATTGAACGAGACCTTCGTCGTGGTGAACGATGCGACGCAGGACTATTGCGGATATCAGTTCACCAGGACCAACGTGATAATCGACATGAAGGACATCCCCGAGATGGCCTTCGCCGGATCCAACATCGCCAAGCTCATCCTGACGGAGAACGTCGAGTCGGTGGCGGAGAACGCGTTCGCGAAGAACAGGAGCCTGATCTCGGTCTCCAGATGCGGGACCGGGGGGCTGGACATAGCGGCGGACGCCTTCAAGGACTGCACCGCCCTGAAGTACATCGATCTGCGCGGTGACGTCACCGTCGGGGACGGGGCGTTCCCTTCGGACCTCGCAGCGATGAGGGCCATGGACATGGACGGCGAGGCGCCGTACGCATCGGGGGATGCGGTGCGCGTCAAGGACACCGGAGGGGAGATCGTAGCCACCATGTACGACGGGTCGCGCCTGCGCGTGGCCTTCGGCGGTACGGGGATGCTCCAGTTGGTCGATGCGGACAACAACCGCGCATCCTACTCCACGGATGCCAGCACATTCACGACGTACATGTTCACCCCGTTCGAGGGGAAGGACATGACCCTGGGGTACAGGGTCGTCCACATCAAGTACAACCTGGAGGACATACCGGACGTCGATGCGGAGATCAAGGCGAAGACGTACACGCTGGTGGACCTGACCGGGGGAGTGACCCCCACCACCTGGCTGGGATGGAGGGACAGGGTCTCCAGCCAGTACACCGTGAAGGCGATCGACCATGCTTTCATCGACAGGTACTGCAACAACACCGGTTCCGTCCTGGACCTGGTCTCGTATGCGAACCCCTACACCATCTATTTCAACACCCCGCTCCCCGCGGAGGGGGAGGTGCTGTCCTCCACCCCGATCGTCTCCGGAGCGAACGGGACCACGAAGTACCCGTACCTCGATTCGGAACACTACATCTGCGTCGGATGGTACAGGACCAACGATGTGACGAAGACGGTCCATCCCTGCGGCTCCTACATCAGATACTTCGACATTCAGACCATCAACGCCGTCTGGGAGCCCAAGGCCGAGTTCGTCTACGGGCTCCAGTACACCAATGTGGACGGGACCGACCTCGGGGAGCCGGAGTCGTACGGATACGCGCAGAAGGCCGCCATCAAACACATGGTCCCCTACGACGAGACCCCGACGCAGAAGATCGACGGATGGGTTCTGGAGGGGTCCGAGGACGTGCTGCACGAGGGGGACACCGTCAAGATCACCGGGGACACTAAGCTGTATCCCGTGCTCAAGGACAGGTCCGATGTGACGGTCACCTTCGACAACGGCGGCTCGAAGCAGACCATGACGGTGAAGGACGGTTATCCGACGCCCATCACCATCGAGAATCCGAAGGACACGTACAGGCTGTTCATCGGATGGACGAAGGCCGGGACGGAATGGGCGCTCATGAACGGCGACGAGGTGACGGCCGATGCGGACATCACGCTCACCCCCACATGGAGGGACAAGCAGTCATTCATGGTGTCGTACAGGTCCGAGGGGCTCCAGATCGGCGAGACGCTGACCGTCCTGGAGACGGACGAGGTCCGGGTGCACAAGGATGTGACGAAGGCGAACCACAGGCTGTCCGGATGGAGCGACGGGACCGATGTCGTCGAGGACGGTTCCGATTACCCCGTGACGACGAACGTGACGTTCACCGCTGTATGGACCGAACTGGAGAAGCACACGGTGACGTACCATCTGGCGGACGGCACGTCGGCAACCAAAAGCGCCTACGCCGGCAGCACCGTGAAGGTCGCGGCCGATCCCGGGACCAGGCAGGGATACGACTTCCTCGGCTGGTCCACGGACGAGGGGCCGATAGCGGAATACGGCAACGGCGATTCCCTCGAGGTCGTCGGGGACATCGAGCTGTATCCGGTGTGGATGAGGAACAGCGACCCCCTCCCGGAGCCCGATACGGGGGATTCCTCCGACGGATCCGATTCCGGAGGCGATACCGATGCCGGGGACGGCTCGGACCCCGGCGATTCCTCCGGCGACGGGGGGACGACCGAAGGCGGCGATGCGACCGAGGGCGGCACGGAGGAGCCCGATGCAGGCGATTCCACCGGAGGATCCGGTTCCGAGGGCGGGACCGATGCCGGAGAGACCGGCGGCGATACCTCTTCCGGAGACACGGACCAGGGAGACACGGACGCTCCGGGGGGAGAAGAGCAGCAGGAGGAACAGGAGACGACCCCCGACCCCGCTCCGGCACCGGCACCGAGGCCGACCCCCGTCTATCCGATCTATCCCGATTACGATGACGATGAGGACGACTATCCGGCGGATGACGGGGATGACGAGCCCGTTGACGAGGATACCGACGAGGTCGTGGAACCCGAACCCGACGGGGACGCATCAGACGATACCTCGGACGACACGGACGCCGACGACGGGACGGACGGCACCATCGTCCCCGACGCATCAGACGACACCCCCGACGACGGTTCGGGACCGACAGACACCGGTACGGACTCCGACTCGGGATCCGGCGGGAGCGGCATCGGCACGGGCGCCGGAATAGCCGCGCTGGCAGCGGTGTCGGCGATGGTCGCGGGCTTCCTGGTGGTGGCGCTCAGGCGCAGTTGAAATATAGGCATCAGCACTAGTCTGATGCGATATCATGGGCGCGATACGTCTCGGGAAGAACCACCTGCGCTGGTGCCGCAGCTGCAACCTGCCAATATTGGAATCGAAGGAATGTCCATGCTGCGGTTCTCCGACCGAGGAGATCGTGCTCACGCCGCCCGGCGACGCCAGGCCGGCGTTCGACTACGACATCGAGATGATAAGGGCCCTCCTGGACAAGGACTACGGCCCCGGCTCCGGGGAGCTCGTGCTCCCCGAGGGCCACGTCGCGATACTCAGCAAAGCGCCCGCATTGGACCGCATGGACGAGGTCGTGGTGGACGGGGACATCGTCGCCACCGTGCGCTACGACCTCGGCATAGGATGGAAGGTCATCCTGAGGATGCAGGGGGCCCTGCGCATCGCCGGGAAGGCGACGAAGGGATGGGTCATCTGCGATCCCGGGGCGATCCAGTTCGTCCAGGAGAGCAAGAACCTCATGGCCCCCGGCGTCACGGACGCGTCCCCCGACATCAAGGAGGGGGACGAGGTCCTCATCCTCTCCCCGGAGAGGGAGGTCGTCGCCACCGGGATGGCCAGGATGACCGGGCCCCAGATGGTCGCGGAGTCCAAGGGGGTGGCCGTGAAGACGAGATGGTACAAGCCCGAGGAGTACCGCCCGTCGGACAGGGCCCACACATGGGACGATGTGGTCGAGGCCAACAGGGCCGTCATCGAGAAGAGGGTCACCGAAGCCACGGGATTCATAAGGAACACCATCGCCAAGAACGACGTCCCCGCGATCGTATCCTTCTCCGGAGGGAAGGACAGCCTGGTCACCCTGCTGCTCACCATCGACGCCGGATGCGACCTGCCCGTGCTGTTCGTCGACACCGGACTGGAGCTGAACGAGACGGTGGAGCATGTCCACGACGTCTGCGCCAGGCACAACCTCAAGCTCATAGAGGAGCACGCGCCCGCCGACGCGTTCTTCGGCAACCTGGTCTACTTCGGACCGCCCGCCAAGGACTACAGGTGGTGCTGCAAGACCAACAAGCTCGGACCCACCGTCGGGGCGATCACCAAGAACTTCCCGAACGGGGTGCTGTCGTTCATCGGACAGCGCAAGTACGAGTCCGAGGCGAGGAACGCCAAGCCCAGGATCTGGAGGAACCCGTGGACGCCCGGTCAGATAGGGGCGTCGGCCATCCAGAACTGGTGCGCCATGCACGTCTGGCTTTATCTTTTCATGAAGAAGGAGCCCTACAACGTGTGGTACACCCGCGGACTGGACAGGATCGGTTGCTTCCTGTGCCCCGCATCGGATCTGGCGGAGTTCGCCATGATCGCCGGCAAGAGCGACCGTTGGGCGCAGTGGGACGAGTATCTCGACAAGTACATGGCCGACCGCGGGCTCCCGCCCGAGTGGAAGGAGTTCGGGCTGTGGAGGTGGAAGAACGCCCCCAAGTCCATCCGCGAGGAGGTCAGCAGGGTCACCGGGAAGGGTGTGGCGGAGCTGACCAAGCAGACCAAGGTGCCCGAACGCGGACCTCTCACGATCAAGGTGCAGGACGGTTTCAGCCCGTGCACCATGGGATACAGCATCGAGGCCGCCCTGTCCAGGCCGATCGACCTGGATGCGGTCGAGCCGTTCTGCCACGCGCTGGCGTGGGTGATAGAGAAGGACCCGGAGGGCGAGTTCCTCAACGTGGGATTCACCACCATCTACCGCGAGGGGTCCATCATCGCCAAGGCCAACGTCGAGAACGACGCGAGGATGCACATCGACCATGCTTTCCAGGTCATCGTCCGCGCGGAGCAGTGCGTGGGATGCGGGCTGTGCGCGGCGAGGTGCGATCCCGGCGCCCTCTACATGGAGGACGGCAGGGTCAGGATCCACGAGGACGACTGCGTGTTCTGCAGGGACTGCTTCGGGCCGTGCCCGTCGGTGGATTTCGTGAGGGACCAGGAGGAGTTCGACCAATGACAGAGATGATCGATTTCGAGATAGACCCCGACGACCTGGCGGTCGCGATGGAGAAGGACCCCGCGATCGTCGACGAGGAGGACGCGAGGAAGTACCACACCGGCCTCCAGGCCGTGAGCATGTACCGCCTGAGCCACAGGCTGTGGCTCGCGGGGGACAAGATGGAGGCCAGGAGGGTCAACTACATCGCCCACCAGATCACGGGATGCGACATCCACCCCGGTGCGACCATCGGGAAGAGGTTCTTCGTGGACCACGCCACCGGCGTTGTCATCGGGGAGACCGCGATAGTCGGCGACGACGTGATGATCTACCAGGGCGTCACCCTCGGCGGTGTGTCCACCAGCAAGGGCAAGAGGCACCCGACCCTGGGGAACCACGTGGTCGTCGGATGCAACGCATCCGTGCTCGGGGACATAACCATCGGGAACAACGTCCGCATCGGAGCCGGGTCGGTGGTCCTGAAGGACGTGCCCGACGACTGCACCGTCGTGGGGGTCCCCGGGACGGTGGTCAAGAAGGCCGGCATCAAGTGCAAGAAGGACGAGCTCATGCACAACGAGCTCCCCGATCCGGAGACGGACAGGATAATGAAGCTCGAGGGCGAGATATCCATGCTCCGCGCTCAGCTCGCCGCGCTGCAGAAGGAACTGGAGAAGAGATGATCCACGTCCCGCCCCGTCGGGGGCGGGACCCGAACGTCTTCAGGAACCGAACTTCTCGGTGCGGTTGGACATGTCGAGGCACATCGGCACGATGTCCGACGATTTTATCCTGCCCAGGTAGCCGCGGGCGCATCCCGTCTCGCTGAACTCCCTGGCGTCGTCCCTGACGAGGCCGCGGGTGTAGAACGCCACCGGGACCGGGTCCCCGCTGTGGTCCATGACGGAGCACGGGGTGCAGTGGTCGCAGGTGAACACCACCACCAGGTCGTCGGGCATCTCAGCCCTCAGCATGCCGACCGCGTCGTCGATCCTCTTCACCACCTCGGCCTTCGCCTTGGCGTCGCCGTCGTGGCCGGCGATGTCGGGGGCCTTGATGTTCATCAGGACGAAGTCGTACTCCTGGAGGGCGCTGAGGGCGCTCTCCATCTTCAGGATGAGGTCGGAGTTCAGGCTGCCGTCGCATCCTCCCGGCAGGGGGTACACGTCGAGCCCGCAGACCTTGCACACACCCTTGACCAATCCCACCCCGGCCACGCAGGTGGCCGTGATGCCGTACTTCTCGGTGAACGGTTCGATGGACGGGTATCCCCCCGCCCCGCGGGGCAGGAGCATGTTCGCCGGCGGGAGTCCCGCGGCCGAGCGCTTCCTGTTGACCACGTGCGACCTCAGGATCTCGCGGCTCTCGCGCATGAAGCCGTTGACGACCTCCGCGGTGAATTCCGCCTCCCCGCTCCTGGCGCGGCATTCCTGGACGCGGGTGTCCCTGCCGGGGTCGCAGTCCGTGACGTCCGGGGACAGATCGTCGCCCCTCAGGAGGAGGAACGCCCTGTGCTCCGTGCTGGTCCTGACGAAGCATTCGACCCCGTCGATCTCCATGCCGTCCAGCGCTTCAGCCAGCTGGACGGCCTCCGGGCCCTTGATCCTGCCGGCCCTGCGGTCCAGGATCTCCATGTCGGGGTTGACCGTGGCGAAGTTGCATCTGAAGGCCACGTCCCCGGGCTGCATGTCGAACCCGGCGCCGATCGCCTCGAAGGCCCCTCTCCCGCTGTACACCTCCCTGGCGTCGTATCCGAGGAGGGCGAGATGGGCGGTGTCGCTGCCCGGTCTCACGCCGGGCGCGATGGGGTCGCTGAGCCCGGCGCAGCCGTGCTCCACGAACCAGTCCATGTTGGGCGTCCTGATGTACTGCAGGGGGGTGAGGCCCCTGAGCGATTGGCAGGCGCGGTCTCCCATGCCGTCCATGACGATTAGCAGGATCTTCTTCTGGGGTTCGGGCATCGCCAGGTGGATGCGCGTCATGGATAATATGTTGTGTTCCCGGGGCGGTCTAACTAATGAAGAGCATCCTGTAATACTGACTGCACACTGTTCCATTTAAGACTGGAACGCGAAATCGGTCCGTTCATGTCCGAAAGACGCGACATGAAGGGTTCCGGCCCGGGCCGGAGAAAGAAGGACAAGTTCAAATCCGAGATTGCGAATAAGGAATCGGAGGACGCGGACATGAAGGGCATGCCGATTGGAGAGGAGGACTTCAGAGCACTGAGGGACAACGACTATTATTTCGTGGACAAGTCGTTGTTCATCGACCAGATTCTGAAGTCAGGGGCGAAGGTCACGCTCATCACCCGTCCCCGCAGGTTCGGGAAGTCCCTGAACCTCAGCATGACCGACGCGTACCTCAACATCAGGTACGCCGACGGACCCGATTACTTCCAGGGTCTGAGGATCTCCGAGGCCCGCCCGAACGACCCCGAGAAGAACTCCAACATCGTCATCAA
>CAVIUM010000067.1:0-9207 GCA_963645865.1 Lachnospiraceae bacterium | reverse complement strand
ACCAACGCAGGCCATGGAGAACACGATAGCTTTTCAGTAGATAAACGTGACTATCGGAATCCAATGCTACTTCGGGATTCCTCACATCGTAGCCAGATTCCACCAACTCCGTGGTCACCTACCCCAACGGTTTTTACTCTGTATGACAGACTGAACGCTTTCCCACTGAGAGGGGTTAGAAAATCATGATTCAGTCTTTCGTAGATGAAGACTCTGTATGCTTCCGTTTGATCGTGCAATCCGGGTATGTCTGAGTAATGTTTCACTCTGATTCTGCCCATATTTGGGTAACCGTAGTTGTTAGATTCAAGCAATGTGTCCCACAGCGTATTCGTTCTGTCGTATTCTTCCTGTATGCGGAGCATCAGGTCCGATAATTTAGTGGTGAATACGTTCTGCTCCACGATATACGGTATCGTTTTAGCTATTTAGTACATCGCATGATTTAGGAGACAACCCCTTAAGACGGATGGATGCTTCGCACGGCTCATGACGGACCCCAGCGAGCTCTGTGAACGCGCCGCCCAAATGGTATCGGAAGACCCGGTCGAAGCATACCATCTGTTCGAGGAGGCGGCATCCGCCGGACACCCCAGCGGGATGTTCGGGATGGCGGAGCTCAAGATGACCGGCACGGGGACGGAGCAGGACACAGAGGGCGCGGAAGCCCTCTACATGCGTTCCGCCGAGGCAGGGCATCCTGTGTCGATGTACAGACTCGGCATGCTCTGGGCCGGAGGAGCGGGTCACGAGGAGTCGCCGGAGAAGGCCGCATCGTGGTTACTCGCTTCCGCGGAGGCGGGATTCCCTCCCGCATACCCGGAGATCGCCGGATCGTACCTCTACGGATACGGGGTCCCCGATGATCCGTCCAAGGCGCTGGCATGGTACCGCAGAGCGGCCGATTCCCAGGACCCTCTGTCGATGTTCAAGGTCGGATATCTCCTGTCGGAGGGCATCGGCGCCGAGAAGGATGAGAAGGAAGCCGTCAGGATGTTCCGGATGTCCGCTTCGCTCGGGGTCCCGGAGGCCATGCTGAAGATGGCCGAGCTCTGCTCGTCAGGGAAGGCGGACGGCGGGGACGTCGCGGCGTTCAACTGGTGCCGTTCCGCCGCCGAGACGGGATTCGTCCCCGCGATCTACCGCATGGCCACAATGTACTACCAGGGCGAGGGCGTCCAGAGGGATCTGCCCCGCGCCTATTCGATCTACAAGGAATTGGCGGACAACGGCGAGGCCGATGCCATGTTCATGGTCGGACGCATGCTGTACGAAGGTCTCGGCGTAGAGAAGGATATGGAAAAAGGTTTCCGGTGTCTGGCGGAAGCGGCGTCCATGGGCAGCGCCATCGCGGTCCAGCTCGTGCAGGACATCAGGCGCCGTCAGAACACCCAGCTCATCCGCATAGACGATTCGTGAGCTCAGTCCTCCTCCACGGGGAGGAAGTCCTCCTTCGGCTCTCCGCAAACGGGGCAGCACCAGTCGTCGGGAAGGTCCGCGAATTTGACTCCTTCCTTGTCCTCGTCGTATACGTATCCGCACAGGGGGCAGCGGTATTTCATGCGACGAGGGATGGGATGGTTGTATTTAACGCCGTTTATCGAAGCCCCGACGATACCGCGGGAAATCCGATGTGGGAATGATGGAGAAGAAGGGGAAAATGGGGCCGGAGCCCCGGTTTATCGACGGGAGGACTCAGTCCTTCCCGTCCTGATCGTTCTGACAGCAGGCCCCGCAGTCTTCCGAGGTCTTCCCGCAGCAGTTGCAGCATTTGCAGCCGCAGTTTCCGATCCCCTTCCGCCTCTGATGCACCATGTACGCGATGGAGGCGATGACGATCAGCGCGATGAACGCTCCGACCACGAGGTTGCCGTTCATGCCTTCACCTCGTCCTCGGCGTCGTACTCGTCCTTTCCGGAGAGCTGGTGGAACGGGTCCTTGGCCCACAGGATGTAGATGAGGATCGCCAGCACGACGATGGCCGCGATGGCGCTTCCGACGGGGGCGCCGTAGTCCACGCCTCCGACCGAGTTGTATCCGCCGATGCAGCCGACGAATCCGAAGAACATCAGCGCGATGCAGTAGGCGAGGATGCACTGGTACGCGACGGCGATCCCGGTGTCCTTCCAGGACCCGAGCTCCCTGTGCATGGCACCGATGGCGGCGAAGCACGGGGCGCAGATCAGGTTGAAGAACAGCAGGGACAGTCCGGCGGCGTAGGTGAGCATCCCGCCGATAGTCTCCTGGCCTCCGAGCAGGACCTCGAGGGTGCTGACCAGGTTCTCCTTGGCGATGAGTCCGGTGATGGCTCCGACGGTGAGCTCCCAGTTCTGTCCGGTCTGGCTCCAGCCGAGGGGCACGAAGATCCAATGGAGGGCGCCTCCGATGGCGGCCAGGATCGAATTGCCCATCTCGTCCTCGGTGAGGTAGTTGAAGCCGGTGTCGTAGTGGGACAGCAGCCAGATGAGGATGGAGGAGAGCAGGATGATGGTTCCCGCCTTCTTGACGAACGCCCAGCCCCTGTCCAGGGTCCCCTTGATGATGTTCACCGCAGAGGGGATGTGGTAGGGCGGGAGCTCCATGATGAACGGGGTGGCGGCTCCGGACAGGGACCTGAACTTCTTCAGGATGATACCGGAGATGAGCACGCAGATGACACCCACGATGTAGCACAGGACGGCGATGAGACCGTTCCCGCCGAAGACGTAGGCGACGAGCATGGAGATGATGGGCAGCTTGGCTCCGCAGGGGATGAACGTGACGGTCATCGCGGTGATCCTGCGGTCCCTCTCGCTCTCGATGGTGCGGGAGGCCATGATACCGGGGACTCCGCACCCGGTACCGACGATGATGGGGATGAGGGACTTTCCGGAAAGTCCGAAGTGCCTGAAGACACGGTCCATGACGAAGGCGATCCTGGTCATGTATCCGATGTCCTCGAGGATGCACATGACGAGGAACAGTATGAGCATCTGGGGCAGGAATCCGATGACGGCTCCCACTCCGCCGACTATACCGTTGACCAACAGGTCGGTCAGGGGTTCGCTGACGCCGTTCTGGTTGCACCAGGACTCGAGACCGGACTGGATGGGGTCCTCGATGAAGCCGTTGAGCCAATCCGTGCACCAGGTACCGATACCGATGATGGAGAATCCGCCGTCCCAGGTGGAGAATCCGATGACTCCCAGGAACACGACTGCGAGGACGCAGATGAATATGGGGATGCCCCAGATCCTGCTGGTGACCACGCGGTCGACCCTGTCGGAGAACGTCCCCCTCTCGTCCCTGGGCGCCTTCTTGACGGAGGCGGAGACGATGTCGGAGATGCTGTTGTAGCGGGCGTCGGCGATGATGGAATCGATGTCGTCGTCCTTCTTGGACTCGAGGTCCTTGATCGCGCCCTCGATGGAGGACAGCGCATCGGGGAACTCCCCGTTGACCTGGTTGTCGTTCTCCACGAGCTTGACGGCGTAGAAGCGGGCGTGCTCCTGGGGGACCTTGCCCTCCAGGGCCTTCGCGGCCTCGGATATGATGTTCTCGACGTCGCCGTCGAAGTTGACGGGCTTGGGGATCTCGTTCTTCTGCGCCGCGGATTCCACGGCGGCGATGAGGTCCTGGATGCCTTCGCCCTTGATGGCGGAGATGGGCACGACGGCGCATCCCAGGTCCCTGGAGAGCTTCTCGACGTCGATCTTGTCGCCGAACTTCTCGACCTGGTCCATCATGTTGAGGGCGATGACCGTGGGTACACCGACGTCGATGACCTGGAGCGTGAGGAACAGGTTCCTCTCCAGGTTGGTGGCGTCCACGATGTTGATTACAGCGTCCGGGGACTCCTTGAGCAGGAAGTTCCTGGAGACGATCTCCTCGGGGGAATAGGGCGACAGGGAGTAGATGCCCGGAAGGTCGACCACTTCGATGTCGTGGCCGCGGACCTTCCCGGTCTTCTTGTCGATTGTGACCCCCGGCCAGTTACCGACGCGCTGGTTCGCACCCGTGAGTTTGTTGAAAAGGGTGGTCTTCCCGCAGTTCGGGTTCCCGGCCAAAGCGATTGTGATGCTCATTCTATTCTCACTCCTGGAAAAACCCGCACCCTGAGAAGCCGGCGCGGGTCTTCGGGATCAGGCGATCTCGATGTTCTCCGCGTCGCCCTTCCTGAGGCTCAGCTCGTATCCCCTCACGGTGATCTCGACGGGATCCCCGAGGGGGGCGACCTTGCGCACATAGATCTGGCATCCCTTGGTGATGCCCATGTCCATGATGTGCCTCTTGAGAGCGCCCTCGCCGTGGAGCTTCACCACCGTGACGGTGGATCCGATCTCGGCGTCCTTCAGCGTCTTCATTCTATCAACTCGCAGGGCTGAACAGGATCTTGTTGGCCATGTGCCTGTCAATGGCGATCTTGGCGCCCTTGACGTCGAGGATGATGTTGCCCCCGGCCTGGCATACGGCCTTGACTTCCGTGCCCGGTGTGAACCCGAGCTCGCTCAGATACCTCCTGACCTCCTCCTTGCCGGAGATGCTGACGATGGTGCCCCTCTCCCCGACCTTGGCCATCGATACCGGGACACCGGAGGCCTGGTAACCGCAGGACCCTTGGCAGTTCATGCAATGCGCAGCGCTAGCGCCGACGCACGGTGTGGCTGGATTCATGGGGTTTCGGAAGTCCTAAACGTATATAAGGATTAGCTTATCCTAAAAATTCGAGAGGTTCCATTAAATAAAACTCGGCATGCTTAAAACCGTCAGGAATCGCATCCAACGACGGTTTCCGGAGGGTCCCGCGCAAGGGGTCCGCCAAGAATCTTATTATAACGCACCTGGTACGCTCGCTCATGGATGATATCGAGATCGCCCAGGCAGCCAAGGTGAAGAACATCAGGGAGATCGCCGCGAAGATCGGCCTCTCCGAGGATGACATCGAACCCTACGGCAAATACATCGCGAAGGTGCCCTACGACAAGCTCGACGGCATCTGCGGGGACAGGACCGGGAAGCTCGTCGTCGTGTCCGCCATCACCCCCACTCCCGCGGGGGAGGGGAAGACGGTCACCACCATCGGACTGATCCAGGGCCTGGGAAGGCTCGGCAAGAAGGTCGTCGGGGCCCTCAGGGAGCCGTCCATCGGACCCACCTTCGGGGTCAAGGGCGGGGCGACCGGGGGAGGCAACTCGCAGGTGTACCCCATGTGGGACATCGACCTCCACTTCACCGGGGACATCCACGCCGTCACCGCGGCGCACAATCTGCTCTCCGCGATCATCGACAACGAGCTCGTGAGGGATAATCCGCACAACATCGATCCGACCAAGATCGTGTTCAAGAAGGCCATGGACATGAACGTCCGCGAGCTCAGGAACATCGTGACCGGTCTCGGCAAGGACAGGATCCTCGGCGGGGTTCCCCACGAGGCCGGGTTCCTCATCACATCCGCCTCCGAGATATCGGCGATCCTCGCGCTGTCCACGGACAGGGCCGACCTCCGCAGGAGGCTCGAGAGGATGGTCGTCGCCTACACGTACGACGCGAAGCCGGTGACCGTGAAGGACCTGGGATGCGTCGGGAGCATGATGGTCATGCTCAAGGACGCCATCAACCCCAACCTGGTTCAGACCCTCGAGGGCCAGCCGGTGTTCGTCCACGGGTTCCCGTTCGCCAACATCGCCCACGGCACCAACAGCATCATCGCCACCAAAGCCGCGCTCAGGCTCGGCGACTACGTGATCACCGAGGCCGGGTTCGCATCCGACCTCGGAGGCGAGAAGTTCATGGACATCGTCTGCAGGGAATCCGGGATGAGACCGGACTGCGTCGTCATCGTCGCATCCATCAGGGCGCTCATGACCCACGGGGGAGCGGTGCTCGACGATCCCTCTACCATGACCGACGATGCGCTCAGGATCGGATTGTGCAATCTGGACAAGCACATCGAGAACATGTCGTCCTACGGCGTTCCCGTGGTGGTGGCGGTCAACCGCTTCGCCCACGACACCCCCGTCGAGATGGAGATGATCATGGAGCACTGCAGGGAGATCGGCGTCAGGTGCGCGTTCTCCGAAGCCTTCTCCAAGGGAGGGGAGGGCGCGGTGGACCTCGCCGAGACCGTGCTGGACGTTCTGGAGAACGAGAAGACCGACTTCCACTTCCTGTACGATGTGGAGGCGCCCATCAAGGAGAAGATCGAGGCCGTCGCCACGAAGATCTACGGCGCCGGATCGGTCACCTATTCCAAGGAGGCCGAGAAATCCATCGCGCAGATGGAGGCCGACGGATACGGCAAGCTCCCTGTGTGCATCGCCAAGACTCAGGCGTCCCTCACGGACGACTCGAAGGTCAAGGGCGCGCCCAGGGGATGGACCCTCAGCGTCAGGGAGGTCCAGCTCTCCGCCGGTGCGGGATTCGTGGTCCCCGTCTGCGGGACGCTGACCCTGATGCCCGGACTCCCGAAGGTCCCCGCCGCCATGAGGATGGACCTCACCGAGGACGGCAGGATCGTCGGACTCAAGTGAAACTTCCAACCGGGCCTCTCTCGGATTTCGAGGGGTCCGGAACCTTCTTTCCCATTATCTCCGCCATCGGTGTCCCGCTCGGGGCCGATATGAGAAGAACCCGTCCCCGAAGGGACGGTAAATACGGGTCGCCCCGCATGTTTTGCTCGTTCAGGGTCTGTTCTTCCTGCTGACTGCGTACGCCAACACCGCGATGATGACGCATGCGGCGATCGCGATGAGCACGTAGACCATCAGGTCCGATGATCCATCGGATGGCTCGGACGGCTCGTCAGGCGAGGTCCCGGACTCCACGGTGAACGTCGCATCCGCGTCGCCCGACGCCGAACGTATGGTCAGGGTATGCGGTCCCGATTTCAGGGTCTTCAGGAAGGACGCCTTCAGCTCCACCACGATGCTCCCGCTGCGGAGATCGTAGTTGGTATCGTCCACGGTCTTCTCATCCACCAGGACGGCGATGAAGTCCGTGAACGCGGCATCGGATCTGAACACGAGGTTTCCATCGGTTTCCTTCCATACGGCGTCGTCCCCAGTATCGATCGAAGGCGGGAGCTTGTCGATGACGACGCTCCCGGTCTCGTGACCGCAGATCTTGCACTTCCCGTGCTTGATCCCGGTTTCGGCCGCCGTCGGTTCCTTGTCAACGGTCCATTCGTATTCGTGGTACGAGATGTCGGTCCTTGCGCCGCAGGTGCATTCGCGCCAGTGGTGCGTATCGTCCCAGGACCATTGCTGGCTGTATTCGTGGGGGTGCGGAGGCGTGGGGGGATCGTCGGATCCCGTGACGGTGATCGTCAGTTTCACCTCTGCGGTATTGTAGTTCTTCGTGTCGTTCGGGGTGAACACGGCCACGAGGTTCCAGTCCCCGGACCATTCCAATACGGTGGAACCGTCGATCCATGTCCATCCCTTCGGAAGGACCACGGAGGACAGGCTGTCCCCCTTGGTCGCCTTCAGCCCGGTTGGTGCGGTGTATGTCGGATCGGCCTTGGCGATGGTCCATGTGGCGGTGACTGCCACGGTCGTCCCGTCGGACCACCTGTCCTTGGGTTTCACCGTCACGGTGTACTCGCCGGCATCGCGCCCGATGTTCCCTTCCATCGTCATGGTCTCGGGATCGTACCCCTTCACCGGGACAGTGATGTCGGAGCCGGTGTAGGTGTACCCTCCGGGGATAGAGACGGTCGGCTTGGGCGGATTGGCCGTCACGGTCACGCTTATCGAGGCCGTCTTGCCGCTGGATGTCGTCGCGGTTATCTCGACGGTCCCGCGGGATTTTCCGGTGATCTTCCCGCCGGAGACCGAGGCAACGGACGGGTCGCTGGACTTCCAGGTCAGGGTGTAACCGGAAGCGCCATCGGGCTCGGCGGTCACCTTTATTTCGAATGTTTCTCCGATCCCGATGGATCCCGATTGCGGTCCTTCGAGGGATATGCTCTGAACCTCCACGGGAACGCATTCGATGACCGCTTTCGCGGTCTTCCCGCCGTCGATGGTGGTCACCGTAATCGTGGCCTTGCCGGCCTTCTTCCCGGTGATCACGCCGTCAACCACATCTATGACCGACGGGTCGCTGGAGGACCACTTGACATTCTTTTGCGTAGCATTCGTCGGATGGACCGTGGCTTTGAGCTCGGCCGTTTGGCCCACGGTTATCCTGTCGGGAGGTGAATCCAAGCTCACGCTCGTGACGCGGATGACGGTGGTCCCCTTTTCGACGACCGTTATGGTACAGGAGCCCTTCAGTTCACTGGTGGCTCCAGTATAATCGACTACGACATTAATCATGGCGGTCCCTGGGCTCACTGCTTTGATCCGCCCAGTGCTCGATACGGTGACTACGGATGTGTCGCTCGAGGTCCAGATGACCTTCTCGTTGCTGTTCGGTTCTCTGTTGTCCGGAGAGATGATGACCTTCAGGTTTTGTTCCTTTCCTACCTCGATGGGTCTGGATGGGGCTCCGGTAATCTTCGCTTCCAGTTTGGTGGTTTTGTATATTATCTGGAAATCCCCACCGTCTTTGTAGTATCCCAGAGTCCAGCCATTGTAGTTCCCGTCCTTGTATTGGACCCAGTACTTGTATTCCCCGTCTCCGAGATCCACGGTCCCGAGGCCGAACATGGAGTTGATCCATCCTCTGATCCAATCGATGTCGTCGTACCATAGCGTCAGTTCGATTCCATTCTCTTTGCAGGCCTTCTCCAGTGCATCGGCCGCGTTCTTCGCGTTGGCCTTGATGGTGAAACCCTTTTTCAATATCGATTCCGTGTATACTGCGTGTCTGACCCGGTCGGCGTCCATCTCCATCTGGATGAAGAATCTGTATTCATTGTCTACCGCGGGTTTCTCCACGACTTCAACCGTGACCACGGCCGATGCGTTGCCATATTCGGCGATGATTGTGGCGATTCCGAGCGATTCCCCGGTGATGGATACAGTGGAAGATGCGGACAGGTTCTCGCCGACCGAGACGATGTCTGAGTTGCTGCTGGTGGTCTTCACATCCTCTGGGTCACAGCCGGAGACCGTGAATCCTATCGATTCGGTCTCGCCGAGATACATCTGGACCGATGACGACTCGGGGGTTATTTTCGGCGGATTCGGATCCGGTATCGTGAACGGCTTCGTGTCGTTTCCGTAGTTGTTCCATATCGTGATCTCGTACGTTCCCGGCGATGCCCCTTTCATGGAGTATTCG
>CAVIUM010000066.1:0-9306 GCA_963645865.1 Lachnospiraceae bacterium | reverse complement strand
AGCACGGCACCCTTTAAACCAGGTCGTGCATCATCCGCCCATGGTCAGATGCATCAGGGTCCCCAAGCGCGACGGCGAATCCGTCAGGACGAGGCTGCTCGAAGAGGGGATCCTGGATGCGTCGTTCAGGATCGGAAGCGACGGCGATTCGCTTCTGATGCCCGTCCTGATCCCGGTGGATGGGTTCGAGTGCGAGGAGGCCGAACTGCGCCCCCAGGACCGCCCCGTGGGCGATTACAGGCACCTCCTGAACCTTCCTGACGGACTGTCCGAACTCCTCCCGATATCCTTCGACGTGGTCGGCGATGTTGGGATGATCAAGGTCCCCGACGAGCTCTCGTCCTATCGCAGGGAGATCGGCGAGGCGATGATGCGCGCCAACAGGAGCCTGCGCTGCGTGTTCTCCGATTCCGGTGTCAAAGGGGACCTGAGGGTCAGGGACCTGGAGCTGATGGCCGGCGAAGGGCCTTCCGAGACCGTCCACAGGGAGTTCGGCGCCAGGATGCACACGGACCCCGCCAGGGTCTACTTCAACCCCAGGCTCGCCGGGGAGAGGCACCGCGTGGCATCCCAGGTGGAGGACGGGGAGGTCGTCATCGACATGTTCGCCGGCGTGGCCCCATTCGGGATCCAGATGTGCAGGTTCGCTAAGCCCTCCGTCGTATATTCGATAGACCTCAATCCCGATGCGGAGCACTTCGCGGTCATGAACCGCAGGGACAACCATGCAGATGCGCTCGTCCCCATAACCGGGGATGCGAACGACGTCGTCCCGACCCTCCCGAAGGCGGACAGGATCGTCATGAACCTCCCTCAGATCGCCGACAGGTTCCTCCCGCTGGCGCTGGACCATCTGAACCGCGGCGGGACCGTCCACATGTACAAGATAATCGAGAGGGAGGATTTCCCCCGTCTGTGCGAGGAGATGGCCGCCATGTCCGCCGAGGCCGGCCATTCGATCTCCCTGGACACCTTCGAGCTCAAGACATACTCGCCGACGATGAGCGTCTACTCGATCGACGTCCACCTTCTGCGAGCAGAGGAAGCACCCGGGCTGGTGCGACCATATCATCCCGATAGCCTGGAGATAAGAGTACACCGTCACGGACCCGACGAACCTCATCCCGCGCTTCTTCAGATCCTCGGATATGGAATCGGACAGCGGGCTCCTGGTGACGTCGTTCTCCTCGATCGTTTCTCCGTTCGTCCATCCCCAGAGGTAGTCGGAGAACGTCCCGAACTCCTCCTGTATCGCCAGGAACGCCTTCGCGTTGCCGACGGTGGCTGCGATCTTCGCGCGGTTCCTCACGATCCCGGGTTCCGACATCAGCCTGGCGATGTCGTCCTCCCCGTAGGATGCGATCCTGACGGGATCGAAGCCGTCGAACGCCTCTCTGAACGCGTCCCTCTTGTTCAGGATGCACTCCCACGACAACCCGGCCTGGAAGCACTCCAGCAGGAGCATCTCGTACAGCCTCCCGTCGTCACGGACGGGGATTCCCCACTCGGAATCGTGGTATGCGATGTACCTCGGGTTCGACGGGTTAGCCCAGGAGCATCTCTGCTTCCCGTCCGCCCAGCGCTTCTCCATGCCACGGGGATGACGGCATTGGATAATCATGTGTCGGCAGGCCTTCCCCACTGCCGTAAGGTGTTTCCCCTCGGCGGGCGCAGCGTTCCATACCGCCCGCACCGGGTCTCATTCCGCCAGCCTGAGGCCGAAGACCTCCGGCCTGGCCTCCTTCACGGCGGCCTCGCATTCCCTGCGGAGCGCCTTGAAGTCCACCGTGGGGCTCCCGAACCTCTTGACGGCGTCCCACATGCACTCGGTCACCACGCAGTGGTAGACCGTGCTCAGGAGCCTCTTCGGGACCGATCCCCTCTCCGGTTCCAGCTCGAGGATCTTCGCGTACTCCTTGTTCACCAGGTCGGGGGTGACGTAGCGGTCCGCCATGTCCCTCTCCACGGTGCCCTCGCCCCTGTTGGTCCTGGCGATGCGGAACACGCAGAACCTGGTGTTGCGCACCTTGGCCCATTCGGTCCTCCCGAACCTGTTGACGAAGCCGTACCTCTTCACCACGACGCCCTCCCCGCTGCCTTCGGCCATCAGGAAGGTGGCCTCCTCGTCGGCCATCCTCCCGAGCTGCTCGACCGTGGGGTTCTCCACCACGGCGATCGGGGGGATCGACAGGATCCCGAACATGTCCAGGAGGGGCCTGTACTCCTCGTACGGGAGGTACTGCCTCCCGGCGACCTCCAGGGTCCTCCTCTCCCCGTCGGCCTCGTACTCGTACGACGCCTCCGGGTCCTCGGCGGTCACGTCGAAGACGTACCACCTGTTCCACGCCTCCCCGACGTAGTTGCGGATGGTGTGGGGCACCATCCACTCGCCGTACAGGCGGAGTCCCGGGAACGTCTTCAGGAACCTCTCGATCCCGCCGTGCCTCTTCGCGTACACCGCGAAGGGCTCGGGTTCCGAGATCTCCTGGTTCCTGCTCATGGTGTGCATCTCCCCGTCCTCGAGGTAGGCGCACATGTTCGAGCCGTCCAGCTTCGGGAAGACGTGGCAGGTCCCTTCCAGGAGCCCGCTGGCCTCGTCCGAGTCTATGCGTTCGACG
Source organism: Lachnospiraceae bacterium (assembly GCA_963645865.1). Classification (GTDB taxonomy): domain Archaea; phylum Thermoplasmatota; class Thermoplasmata; order Methanomassiliicoccales; family Methanomethylophilaceae; genus Methanoprimaticola. The sequence continues at coordinate 6,688 of CAVIUM010000066.1, read as the reverse complement.
TGCTGATACTTGATGAATACCGTTCTCTCTCACACTCCTCGGCCATCCAGGCCGCGGAGTCCGCTCAAAACGATGACGTATTTATCATTTGCTGTGTGCTAGCATCCGATGACTGGAAAAGATTATCAGATACCGTTCCGTATGGTGCTTCGATGGCGCATGAGCCATGACATCACGGCTCACGGATGGAAAAAATGGAAGAGAAGGCCCCTCGCGGGGCGGTAAAGCGGTTCAGTCCTTCTTCAGAGGGTCCAGCGTGATGCCGGTCTGGCCCTGGTAGTGGCCGCTCCTCTGGGAGTAGTCCTTGATGGTCTCGGAGTTCAGGGTCTCGAACACCATCTGGCAGAACCTCTCGCCTATGGGGATCTCCACGTAGTCGTCGGATGCGTTGTACGCTCCGAGCGTCAGCGTGCCCTCGAACCCGGCGTCGATCTTCCCGAAGGCCCCGATGCAGCCCTTCCTGATCCAGGTGGTCCTCATCCAGAGCTGGGCGCAGATGTCCGATGCCATCCTGACCCTCTCGACGGTCGAGACATAGAACATGGTCCTCGGAGGGATGCGCACCACGCCCTCCTTCTTCACTTCCGGGTCGCCGCGGACCGAGATCTCCGCGACCCTCAGGTCGTATCCGTTCGGCGTCAGGCTCTTCTCGCTGTAGTCGCTGATGCCGAGGTAGCCGGTCATCAGGCTCTCGACGATGTCCCTGTCAGATAGGATTCCCATGAGCGACCGAACGGCCAGTTTGATTTTATCTTTGAGGGAGATTTTCCCCGCATGATAATCCCCCGCTTCCTGAAGAAAGGCGATTCCATAGGCGTCACCGCACCGTCCGCAGGCATAACCGAGGAGACGGACCTGCGCAGGTTCGAGCACGCCCGCGGTAGGATCGAGGCGAGGGGATACGGCGTGAATGCCACCCCGGGAACCTTTATGTGCGACGAGGACGGCAGGAGCTGTCCGGCGGAGCAGAGGGTGGCGGAATTGGAGTCGCTGCTGTGCGACGGCTCCGTCGCAGCCGTCTATGCGATATCCGGAGGGGACTACGAGTGCGAGATGCTCCCCCTGATGGATTGGGAGAAGGTGGAGGGGAACCCGAAGTGGATCCAGGGGTACTCGGACAACACCGTCCTGCTGTTCAAGATCACCGCCGAGCACGACATCGCCACCGTGTACGGGGGCAACTTCAACGATTTCGGCATGGAGCCGCTGCACAGGAGCGTGGAGGAGGGTCTGGAGATCCTGGAGGGTTCCAGGACATCCCAATCGTCCTTCGACAGGCATGCGGACGGCTTCGCCGACCGCGTGACCGGATTGGAGCCCTTCCCGGAGGATGCGGAGACCGTATGGACCTCGAACGTCGGGGACGTGTCGTTCGGCGGGAGGCTCATCGGCGGATGCATGGACGTGGTCGAGTGGTTCCTCAGGAAGGGGACCGCCGATGCGAAGCCCTTCGTGGACAGATACGCGGGGGAAGGCATCGTCTGGTATCTCGAGACGTACGACATGACCGATGAGCGCGTGCGCTGGACCCTGAGGACCATGAGGGAGCGCGGATGGCTCGAGGGATGCACCGGCATCGTGTTCGGGAGGCCCCTGTTCTACAGCGGGGTCCCGTACGACGAGGCCGCCGCGTCGGAGGTCGAGGGGATCCCGATGCTGTTCGACGCCGATGTGGGCCACAAGGCGCCCAGGATGCTGTTCATCAACGGCGCCAAGGCGAGGTTCGACTATTCGGACGGCAGGTGCGACCTGACGTACGACCTGTCCGGATGACATCAGATTCGAGGCGGGGCTCGATTCGACCAAGTCGGAATCGGATCTCCGGAGAGGGGATGATGGGGTTCGTCAGCGAGCTGAAGTCGAAGAAAGCTCCCGCTGAACAGGCAGGAATGGGAAGGATGAGTGCAAGGGATGGGATTTGAACCCACGGACCACTAAGGACTAGCCCCTCAAGCTAGCGTCGTTGGCCATGCTTGACTACCCTTGCAGTAAATCGGGGGAAGGTCCCCCTCTTTATAATGATTTTGATTGCCAGTAAGTTCTGCCAGCCTCTCCCATGGCCAGAACGTTCTCGAACGGACTGGAAATGGGCGTTTCGCATCCCGGCGCGAGTATGAGTCCGCCCTCCTGGCCGGCACCGTCTATGATGCGGTACGAGTGCGCCCTGACCTCCTCGGGGGTGCCGGACATGATGAGCCTCACGGGATCGACGTTGCCCATGAGGGCCAGCTTCTTCCCCGCGGCGACCCTCGCCTTGGCCGGATCGACCGCATGGTCGAAGCTCAGGCAGTCGGCCCCGGTCTCGAACAGGCGGGGGATGGTGTCCAGGGTGTTCCCGCAGATGTGCACGAACGTCGGAACGTCGCTCATGGCGTTCACATCGTCTATGACCTTCTTGATCGCGGCCTTGGAGTACTCGTCGAACATGTCCGGCGAGATCAGGTCCTCGGAGGAGGTGGGGTCGGCCATCCACATGACGGTCGCTCCGCTCTCGATCATGGACGTCTCCATGGAGGAGACGAGCTCCGCGGATCTGGTCACGAGCTTCTTCACGAGGTCCGGGTCCACAAGGGTGGCGAACATCATGTTCTCCGCGCCCATCAGGTATCCGGCGGTGGTGATCGGCCCCCAGGAGAGCCCGCAGATGTGCAGGTCCTCCGGGAGGATCGATGCGGTGACCGAGAGGGCCTCGCGGATCTTCGTGAACCCGGGGCACTCGGAAGCGTTGTCCGGGTCGAAGATGTGCAGCTTGTCCACGTCCTCGGCGGTCTCGACGATGTGGCCGGGGACGCTGCCGTAGTCGTCCTCGGGGAACTTGACCTTCATGCCGAGGTCCTGCAGGGGGACCTGGGAGTCGAGAACGGGTTTGACGAAATCCGATTCCGTCTTCATGGCGTAGTCGACCGCCACCTCTGCGGAGATGCGGGGGTCCCAGCGGGCCTCGTCGACCGTCTTCCCGGCGTAGCGTGCGGCGGTGACGACGGCGAAGTTGTTGACGGGCGTCCTCTCGCCGCGTTCGAATGACAGGGCGGCCTCCACGGCCTGCCTGTGTCCTGCGTCCTTCATGCCTACGGGAACGCCGTAGCTGGTACTAAACAATCCCGTCGGATCCTGGATATGACGCGGGTCAGGAAGTCGGAGGTCCTCTCGGGCGACGGGAGGGAGCCGTCCTCCGCCAGGGTCCTGGAGACCGCTCCGAGCACGCGGTCGGATTCGTCCCTCAGCCCCAGGTCCGAGAGGGCCTGCGAGGCCGAGAGCATGCAGGAAACGGGGTCCGCGGTGCGGGAGCCCTCGGGGCATCCCGGGAGGATGACCTCCGCGTCCTCCCCGACGTACCTCGTCGGTGCCAGGTGAGTCCCTCCGGTGAGTCCGGCGGCCGCGCCGTCGGCCGCCGAGAGATACAGGTCGGCGGCGACCACGCACTGGTAGTCCAGGGGATGGACGAAGACGTCGGCGAGCCAGTCGCCGACCTCCATGTGGGATTCCTCGCCCATCTCGAACAGGGCGTCGAAGGAATCGTAGAAGAGTCTGCTGGAATCGGGGAACAGCGAGGTCTGCGCGATGCAGACCGCGCGCGTCATGCCGGACACCTCCATGTCCGACAGGGCAGCGCCCATCATCCTCGAGTAGAATGCGGAGCGGATGTACTTCGAGACCGTGACCCCGTCCACGTCGGGGGTCTCGGCGATGTCCCCGGAAGGTCCGGCGCAGCTCCCCCAGACGGTGATGTCCGTCCCGGGGGTCCCCAGGCCGTCCGCCAGGGTCCTGAACCTCCTGGACCTGCCGAAGAGGTCCAGGCGTCCCAGGAGGGCGGAGCGCGGGTCGGGGGCGTCCTCGGCCTGCTCCGTCGGTCCGCAGATCACGACCCGGCATTCGTTGACCAGGTCGAGGATCTCGGAAGGAAGGTGCTCCCCGTACTTCTCGTAGGCGGGGAACCCGATGTCCCCGAGGACGACCTCCACCGAATCGGAGGCGTTGGAGACGGCCCTGCCGGCCGCCTCCGCGTATTCCGAGCCGGGGCCGTCCCCGGGGAGGATCAGGAGTTTGGGCATGTTCAGAGAAGCCTCTCCGCCAGACCGGCGTAGATGAGGGGCAGGGAGATGGTGGCGTCGCCCTCGACGGTCATCTTCTTGGCGTCCTCCTTGACCTTGCCCCAGGAAACCGCTTCCCTTATGCGGGCGCCGGACAGGGATCCGTCGTACTCCTCGGCGGTGGTCAGGTAGATGCAGTAGTCGAGACCGCCCCTGAACTGGTTCCACCAGATGACGTGGTGCTTGGAGATGCCTCCGCCGATGATGATGGCGCCGGTGGTGTCCGCGTCGTTGGTCATCTCGGACAGCATCTGCTCGTCGCCGAACAGGTCGATCCTGAGCTTCCTGTGGGTCTGGTAGTACATCCAGAGCTGGCAGCCGAAGGACCCGTCGGTGATCCCGGGGACCACGATGGGGACGTTGTTCTTGTGGCACTGGTACAGGAGGGAGTCCTCGTTGTCCAGGCGGGCGCCGACCTGGTCGATGATCTCGTGGGTGGTCATGGAGTCCTTGCCCTCGAAGATCTCGTCGAACATGGGGAGGAGCTCGTCCTCGAGGACGATCCCGTAGCACGCGTCGGGGACCAGGACGTTCCCGAGCCTGCTGATCTCGTACTCGTCCCTCAGCATGGCGTCGTCCATCATGAAGTCGCCCTTGTAGTAGGCGGCGAAGGTCCTGGAGAGGTCGTGGTCCAGGGTTCCGCAGGTGGTGATGATCAGGTCGACCATGTGGTTCTTCACCATGTCGACGATGACCCCGCGGGTCCCGGTGGCCATGATGCAGGCCGGGAACGACAGGATCCTGAGGCAGCCCTTCTTGGTGACCATGGCCTCGGCGATGTCGGTGGCGTCGGCCAGCTTCTGGGCGGTGAATCCGCCCGCACGGCCCATGGCGCGCAGCATGGCGTCGACGGTCATTCCTTTGGTGACTTTGATGTCCTCTACAGGTATCAGTTCGAGCTTCTCTGACATAATCGCTCACTTGGCCCGTCTAGAGGCCGCTCCTATTTGAATTGTCCCCGTCGCCGTCGCGCGATGAGCCTGAGGTCCGTGATCCCCTCGATCCTCCTGGCACCGGACCCGCCGACGAGGGTGCCGGAGATGGAGACCATCCTGCGGAGTCTGGATGCTTCATAGGCGGTGTCCGCATCCGGGCCGTCCACCGTGAGCACGGCCGTGCGCACCTTCTCCTCGTCCGGATCCATGAATCTGACCCTCACCGTCACGGGACCGTCGCGGGATTGGCGGCTGTCGTTCACCTGCACGACGTATCCGACCACGGTGGTCTCCTTCTCGCAGGTCGGCGGTCTCATGCCGGCTTCGATTCTGGAGATGTTGCGGAAGGTCCTTTCCGAGAACGCGATCCTCTCGTGTTCCTCGGTGGACGATGTGCGGATCACCGAGACGTCCGCGGACCTCATCTCAAGGTCCATGACCGTCTCGACGAAGTTGTGCGAGATCCTGAGTTCCGGATCCAGGGAGGTCTTTCCGCGGTTCGCCGCATCCGCTACGGCTCTCAGGGAAGTCTCGACCTTGTCGCAGATGGAACAGATATTGCATTCCGACGTAGTATCGTCGTGCATCATGCGGGTGTCGGTGGTTGAGGGATAGATGAATTGGACGATGTAGCTGCCTGGAGATGTGGGACCAATCTTCACACAGTCCAAAACGGATTTGCCCTCCCAGTTCGAACTCTTGTAGTGAGTTTCGAATCTCACCATGTCGCGGTATGCGTAGTTGTTGAGCGCATTGCCGGTTTGGATGAGGTCGACCAGGTCTTTTCCGCTGATTAATCCGATCTCTCCAGATTTCGGTTCGTAGCGGTATTCGAGTATGCTGGGCGCTGATGACATCGTCAGGCCGATGAAGATCGTCTGAGGCGATTCGGAATACAGCCTCGATAAATCGGAGATTATGTCATCGACCCTTCTGACATAGTCGCCTAGGGCAACATCGTTCGGAACGAGGATCGGTTCTTCGATGAGCGTGTTGTTGAAGACATCAAATGCACTCTCGCTCCGTACTTTCTCCCAGCCACGGGACGTCAGATATGTGTGGATGTTCTCTGGGGTAATAGCAAGAAGCATTTCTGGCGTGTACGCATTTATCTTCATTCTATCGTCCTCATCGCTGTTAATCTTGCCTTCTGCATCATGTCATACAGGCTCTCTTCGGTCACCCTGTTGCAGAGGGGAATCTTCACCGTCACGTATCTTTGATCCTCAGCGGGTGTTGTTTCGGAGTTTGAGATATCGTACCAGTACATGCTATGCCGGAGCGTCAGTTTCTCATCGTCGCATTCTACCCACTTATGTACATCCTTCGGAAGGACTAGGACCATTAGTATGTTTGGGATTGCACATTTGATGTGCAGTCTGTTATAGACTTTTGTCGGTAGGTCGATGTTCAGATATTTGTGGGAGGAATCGAAGTCGGGCGATGATGTGCATTTCATCTGTACGTCGATTTGGGACTTCGGGTTGCACTTGGCCGTTCCAACGTTTGGAGGATACTTAACGTTCAGATCCAGCCCAGCGTTGTCCAGCAATCTCCCGTTGTTCTGGACTTCCATGCCGATGAACGAAGCGATGGATCTGAGATAGTTGAAGCTGAGCTGTTCTTTGATAAGATTGTATTTCGGATCCGAATGCTCATATT
>CAVIUM010000065.1:3183-9468 GCA_963645865.1 Lachnospiraceae bacterium | reverse complement strand
GTGAGCAAGCTCTACGTCGACATGTACGAGCGCATCACCGGCGAGAAGTTCTGATCATATCCGCTCCGGTACGGGCTGTCGAAGAGACAGTCGATAGGAACGGACCGATGATCGGCTCGGGATCTTTAGATCCCTCCCGATCATCGGTTTTTATTCCGCGACAGACGGTCGCGATTTCATTCGGTGAACAGATTCAACCGAATACAGTATTCGAATAGAGGTACATAGTCATAAAGGGTGAAATTCATATCCCGACCCATATGATAGCCATCACGGGTGGCTCAGGATATCTGGGCGGTTATCTTTCGTGTTCCATCATGAAGGAGGACGACGTCTGCATCATAGACCGTGCCGAACCTCGTTTCGTACTCTCGAACGACTCTTGCTTCGTCAAGGCGGATGTGGTCGATCAAGACATATCCGATGCGCTTTCGTACTGTGATGCGGTGATCCATCTCGCCGCCGAACCCGATGTCAGAAGACCCGAAGTGGCGCATCGCGACACATACCTCTCCACCGCGGCCGTCGTGAGATCCATGAGTTCGGTCTCCATCCGCAGATTGGTGTTCGCGTCGTCGTCCGCCGTGTATGGCAAGGGCGGTTGGATGGCTGACGAGTCCAGGCCATGCGCCCCTGTTTCCGAGTATGGGAGGGCCAAACGGGATTCGGAGGAGATTCTGGCTGACGCAGAGGACCTGGACATCACTATCCTCAGGTTCTGCAACATCTGCGGACGTGAGGTTACTCATGGGATAGTCAGTGATTTCGTCGGGAAACTGAAATCGGATCCCGCCAGGTTGGACGTCCTCGGAAACGGACTGCAGACGAGGGAGTATCTTCATGTGGATGATGCGGTGGCGGCTGTGAACATGGTCCTGGAAAGCGGGATCACAGGGACATACAATGTCGGGAACGGGGATCCGGTCACCGTCCTCGATGTTGCCGACGCCGTGAAGAGGTCCATGGGCCACCCCGAAGCCATAGTATCCGTCGGAGATTCCGATGTGGGATGGGAGGGCGACATACCTCGCTGCCTCCTGGATAGTTCCAGGTTCAGGGAGACTGGTTGGAGTCCTTCCCATAGATCTCTCGACACCGTGAGGAATTCTGTATTCACCCTTCTGAATGCATCGGGGATGAGCGAATATGGACAGTGATGGCAGGAAATTCGGCGTTATGGGAGTGGGGTCCGTAGGATCATCGATGATCCACGCTTTGTCGAGGTATTTTGACTACGAGACGTATGACATATGCGACGGCGATCCGTTCGAATCGATCCTGGGCTGTGGAGCGGTGTTCATCTGTGTGCCAACCGATATGGGAGCCGACGGACGTCTGGACTGTTCGCATGTCCGTGAGTGCGTGAGCAAGCTCGATGAAGCTGGATACGAAGGGGTTGTGATAGTCAAAAGCACCCTCCGTGTGGGGTTCTGCGACACTATACTCGCCGAATTCCCCCGCATCCGTCTGGTCTACATGCCAGAATTCCTCAGAGAGAGGAACTGCTTCTCATGGTGCGCGAATCCGGACAGGATCGTCCTGGCCGGCGACGATCGCGATGTAAACGAGGCACTCGAGTATTTCAGATGGGTTGATTCTGATGTGGCGCCACAGAGGATGAGCTACCGGGAGGCCGAGTTCGGAAAGGTCGTTCACAACGCGTTCATAGCGCTCAAGGTTAGTTTCACCAATACAGTGGAGTTGGCTTCCGACAGTGGCGGTCTGGATCCTGAGAAGGTCATGGGCGTTGTCTGGAGCGACCGCAGGGTGGCCACCAGGGAACATCTCCGTCCGCGCATGGGCGGGTATTCGGGGAAGTGCATCCCCAAAGACACCTCGGAGATGGAGGGTTACGTCGTCGAGACCGGCACGGATTGCAGTCTCATGCAAGCCGTCGGACACATAAACGGCTTGGTACCGCCATCCGCAGATCAGGTGCTGCCGGATGTCTATGTCATAATCCCCGTCAGCCAGCAAGACTCCCTGTACAGAAGGGCCCTTGAATCGGTATTGGGGCAGATTCTGAGACCGAAGAAGGTGTTGATGGTGTATGACGCTTCTACGGGGCTCTCGGAAGAGTTGAAGCAGGCGGCCACATCCTTCTCGGACAGATTGGATATCCAGCTGATCCGCAACGACCGTACCCAGTCCCTGTCGGGTGCCGTCAACTCCGCTCTGGCCTCGGTATCGTCAGACGGCCGTTCCTTCGTGGCCATCCTAGACGATGATGACTACTGGGGCCGCAGATATCTTCTGAATTGCACGAAGTTCGCCGAGGACGTCCGTTGCGACATGGTCGTATCCGGCATCATCAGGCATGATTCTGCGCATCCCGGCGGTCTCAGACAGTCGATCCCGGGGTCCGTCTCTGTCCATGACTTCCTGGTCGGCAATCCCGGCATACAGGGTTCCAACATGTTCGTGACTGCAGCCGCGCTGAAAGGCGCAGGCGGATTCCCCGAAGATCTGGTCAGCACGACGGATCGGGACACCTGCATACGTCTCCTCGATTCAGGGATCAGATGCGACGTCCTGTACAACCATATGGTCCATCACGACTGCATCTCACGCGAAGGACGTCTTTCGGACCCGGGTTCCGGGCGTAAGGCGGCCGGGTTGAGGGTGTTCTATTCAAAGTACAGGGGCAGGATGTCTCCCGAGGAACGCGAAGCCTTCCATAGACGCTCGGAGCAGCTCTTCGGTACGGTCACAAGGGACTTGGATGGAGGCGAACGAGGATGGACATGACCCTGATGATCAGATGCGGCAGCGATCCCAAGGTGTTCGACTGCATATCATCGGTCGATGAAGACGTTGAAATCCTGGTCTCCACCATTCCCGATCCGGAGTTCGAGGATCGTCTGAGGGGGGCGGGCGCATCCGTCTGCACATCCCCTCCCGGCAATCTTTCTGTGGCATCCAACGTCGGGATAGCGTCTGCATCGAACGACAGGGTGTTCCTCACGGATTCCGATACGGTTCTGGCGAAAGGTTGTCTCTCGACCGTCTACGAGCTCCTGGACGATTATCCAGTCGTATGCGCCAGGATAGAATTCGAGGATGACGGCACGCGTCGGTCCCGCAAGGTCGCCGCCGCCAGGAGTTTCGTGAACTCGAAGGAGCTGGCTTTCACGCCCGGACTCGGTTTCGACAGGAGGATCTCGAACTCCATCGGCGGGTACATGTTCGACGACGGCGTTCCGTTCGCGGTGGATGCGAACTTGGATTTCCGGCTGAAGCGCAACGGGATCCCCGTGTCCTACGGTTCGGACGCCACAATATCCCATTCGGTGGAGTCGGTCCGTCACGATATGGTCGCCGCCCGCAGGATCGGTGCCGGTGTCCAGAAGGGTGCTGAGAGTCTGAAGGCCATGTACCCGGAGGTCCCGTTCAAGGATATCCGCAGGAGTCTCAAGGCAGTCCATTGGAGGGATTACCCCGCTATCATCGCACGGCATGGCCTGGGGACGGCGATCTATCAGGCCAGGTGGGACCTGAATTTCTACATCGGGAGGATGTGTCAATGAGGGAGGATAGCGACGACATCATCAGAAGGATGAGCGCCCGCTTGGAACCCGTGAAACCAGGCCTCAGATGTCTGGGGATAGGCTTCGAGTCCGTCGTATACACGGACGGCGAGAGGGTCTACAAGGTTTTCAGGGAGAATCCGGCGTTCTACAGACATATCGGCAGGCAATTGGAGGGCCGTTTCGCCGGATGTCGCAGATTCTTCGATGTAAGGTCAGAGGAGATCGATGGTTTGGCGGTCATCACCTATCCGTATGCGGATAGCAGAGCTTATACGGGAGGCAGAGAGGACGAGATTGTCGAGTTCCTGGTGGAGTCCGCATTGTGCGGCGTGGTGTTCCGCGATGTGAAGCCGATCAATTTCAGGGTATTCCAGGATGGGTTGCGGTTCGTCGATTACGGTCGCGACTTCCTGCCTTTCAGCGAAACGGAGTTCCTGTACATGTGTCAGAGGGCATTCATCTGTCTGACCAGTTGGTCCGACCCCCGTTTCAAGGATGTGGTCGGCAGGGCACAGCACACATGGGACGAAGACATACTGGATGGTTTCATTCCGTTCTTCAACAGAGTCTATGGCGAGTATCTGGAGAAGTTGCCCACACATCGTACCGTGGTTCGTTTCAAGCTTCCCGAGAACCGCTGGATCGAATCGATGATCTCCTCGCATTCCCGCCCGGGCACTTCGGTCTTCGCCGTATCCGACATGTCCTCCGAACTCATTGACCGTCCGATTACGGAGATTTCCGATGTTAAGGGGGATGACGTGATTGTCCTGTCAGATTCTTTCTCACTGCCTCAACCATTGGTTCAGAAGCTCTCGGAAGAGGTCCCTCCAGGGGGCAGGATTGGTATCATCATGCGCAATCCGTTCTTCGGAGGGGATAGCACTTCCGTCACAGATTCATTGGAGTCCGCAGGAATCATGGTGGAACAGTGGGAGCATTCGCCTCCGGTCCCGTCGGAGGATGGGGCTTCATCGCGTTACGTGTTCCTGTCCTGTCGCAGATTCGAGCCTGTGCGCGACGTGTCGCTGATGATAAAGGCGTGCTATCAGGACGCGCAGGTCATCGAGAGATTGGTGCGTCATCTGGTGTCGCAGCTGGAGCATCCGGACCGTTTCCTCGAGAAAATGGTGGTCATCGACCCGAAGGACGATGATTTCCTGAGGCAATATTCGGACCCTGACCGTGATGCGATGGATACCGCCATGTCCCGTCTTCTGGCGGAGGGGATCATCGACCGCTGTTTGGTCTTTCCAGCGGATTCCTTTTCCATTCACAAGGTGAACTCGGATTGGTTCGGTGTGGATTGTGATGAATCCCACTCGGTCAGGAACATCCCGGTCGCGCCTCAGCTGTGGGGTTTCGAACAGTGCCGGGGCAGATACATACTTCAGGCGGATTGCGACGCCATGGTGGTCCGCAGGGACAGATGCCACAGCTACCTGTCGGATATGATCGGGGCATTGGAGGATCCGGGTGTGCTCTCGGTATCGTTCAATATCGCCCATGATCCGTCGTCTATCGCCGTTCCGTATTCGGGCAGCTATTGTCCGGAGGTCAGGATATGTCTGTTCGAGAAGGAGCGTTTCCTCTCTCACAGGCCGTATCCCAACTCGATAGTGGACGGCAGATTGGAGCTCTCATGGTACAGGTCGGTCGAGCGCTATCAGGCCGATACGGGTCTCCACAGCGTCCGCGGAGGGGATCCGAGGACGTTCTACATACACCCGCAGAACGACCGCAAGGCCGATGTGGATCAATGGATGTACATCCTGGACCGTATCGAGAGCGGGGCGGTGGCCGAGGTCCAGTACGAGAGTGTGGATCTTCGCGGTAGTCTGTTTGATTGGCAGATCCCCAAGAGGCGTGAGGCCAACATCTTCATTGTCTGCGGGAGGAACCTGAGCAACGAGAGATTCCTCCGCTGTTGGACATCCATGGATCAGCAGAGGTGTACGGACTGGGGTGTGGTCATCATCGACGATTGCTCGGACAACGGTATGCACGAGTTCATACGCAACATCACGGGCGACAGACGCAGGGTGACATTCATCAGGAATTCCTCGCGCAGGCTGATCCTCAGCAACATAGTGCATGCAGTCCGGGACATATGCGATCTCCCAGAGTCGGTGATCGTGACACTGGACATGGATGATGCCCTGACTTCCAAGGATGCCCTATGTATCCTGTCCAAGCGCTATCTTCGCGGACATGATATGGTATCGTCTACATCCCTGAGGACGGACAAGGGTATTCTGCCCTATGAGATCGATTTCGGCAATGTTCATTCCGGAAGGATGGGCGATGTGTGGATGCATGTTCGTTCATTCAGGAAGTACCTGTTCGATGCCATCGATCCATCGTGGTTCAAGGATGACGGAGAGTGGATTGACGAGTTCAATGAACTCACATTCATGGTCCCTATGGCCGAGATGGCCTCTAATCCAGTCCAGGTTCGCGCTCCGTTGTATCTGTGGCAACCGGGCCGCATCCGCGATGACCGCCATTACAGGATGAACGAGTACACGAAGACGGTGGTATCGTCGAGGGACTGTCTGGGCAGATTGGAGGTATCCGTACCGATCTCGCGCATGCTCCCTCCGGGAATGGTCGTCAGTGCGGCGTCGGATGGGGATATCGTAATCCTGCGCCACGCCGAGAAGGAGCGCATAAAGCTCGTCCCCTCATCGGAGCCCGGGATCACCCCCAGAGGCGAGGATGATTCTAGGATAATGGGGTCATCACTGCTGCGCAT
>CAVIUM010000065.1:0-3173 GCA_963645865.1 Lachnospiraceae bacterium | reverse complement strand
GTCTTCGCCAGGGCAACGGCGGTACCGGGGATATCGTCGCCGATCCCCTGCTCAATCGCTTCCCGCGGGAGCTCAGAGGTCTCATCCCGAAGCTCGAACCCGGATCCGATCAGACCGATTCCGGAGTCACGGCATGCCGGGAGCATGCCTGGAAACTCCTCGCGATGCTGCTGGAGAGGTCGGAGGGGAGAACGCTTTGCGCTGTTACCCATGACCATATGGTGCGTGACATATCCGCCTTATTCGGAGGGGATCCAGGGATGCCCATCCCATATCTGGGGGGATTGGTGATTCCCAGGGAGGCCGTGCTCAGGCGCCTATTCGAATTGGACAGCCTCTGTCCGGACGATCCGCATCCCACTGATACTCTCTCGGTGGAGATCGACATAACATACCGCTGCAACCTCGGATGCGGGTCGTGCGACAGGTCCTGCGGGATGATAGGTTCCGGCGAGGACATGGGTCTGGACCAGATCAGGGAGTTCATCGAGGAGTCTGAGAGGCGCGGCCATGCCTGGAAGAGGATACGCATAATGGGCGGTGAGCCGTTCCTGCATCCGGAGATCGAGAAGATCCTTGAGGAGATATCGGGCTACATCTCCAGGAATCCCGCATGCTCCGCAGAGGTGTACACCAACGGAACATACGACTGTAGTGTACGTATCCCCGATAACATCCTGGTTCACGACACTATGAAATCCGAGCGTCCCAACAGGTTCGACCCATACAATCTGGCTCCCTGCGATCTGAATCCGGAGTACGAGGGTCGGGGTTGTTGGATCACGACCGACTGCGGAGTGGGTCTGAACGTACACGGGTTCTATTGTTGCGCGGCCGGGGCGGCTGTCGACAGAGCCTTCGGATTCGGGCTTGCCAGCCAATGGCCCGATGATGCAGGTATCGAGGAGGGGAAGAAAGTTCTGTGCCGGTACTGCGGTCACGGTCTGTATCCCGGATACAGGTCGAGGGAGCAGCGCCCGGATATCGGAGATATCCCGATGGTTTCCAAATCATGGTCGGAGGCCTATTCCAAACCGGAAGGTCGCAACCTGAGGAGGTGGCATCTTTGAGGACGGCCGTCATTCCGGCAGGCGGGACGGGGAGGCGCATGCTCCCCTTGACGTCTACGATACCCAAACCGTTGCTCCCCATCGGGATGCGCGCCACACTCCATTACATCGTGGAAGAGTGCGTCCTGTCCGGCATAGATAGGGTGGGTCTGGTCACCAAATACCGTGCTGCCGATATCCGCGAGTACTTCGATACCAACAGCTTCCCGGAATTCGCCGATATCGAGATCGAGTTCATCCCTCAGGGGGAACGGTGGGGAATGGCGGATGCCATCATGAATGCGGAGGATTTCGTGGGTGGCGAGCCGTTCGCCGTCCTTCTGGCGGATGACATCGTACATTCCGGCGTCCCTGCCGTGAGGCAGATGATGGATGTATCGGAATCGGACTACGTCATCGGATGTGAGAAGGTCCCTCTGTCGGAGGTCCACAGATATGGCGCAGTGGTGCCGGAAGTCCAGGGGACCGATGTTTTCAGGGCCCGTAGGATCGTGGAGAAGCCGCAACCGCCTCAGGAGACGGATATCGTCGTAGCCGGGCGTTATCTCCTCCGCAACAGGGTGTTTGATGCTCTAGAGGCCATGGAAGAGGGCCGCACCAGTCTCACTGATGCCTTGGCTATGGAATTGGATGGTGGGGAGACGGTGTTTTGCAGGATTCTGGATGGGAAGCGCTATGATGTGGGCAGTCCCGACGGGTACAAGAGAGCTTTCGTCATTTCCGTCGAGGAGGATTGGCGATGACAGTCTCGATAGTCACGGGAGGAGCCGGGTTTATCGGTTCGCATCTCGCGGAGAGGCTTGCGACCGAGGGGCATGATGTGATCGTGGTGGACAACCTGTCTACTGGATCCTTATCCAATTTGGCTGAATTCCAGGATCGCATCGCTTTCGTGAAGGCCGATGCAGAAATCTACGAGCATATCGGTCCTGTGGACTACATCTTCCATTTGGCATCGGTGGCGAATCCCGCCGATTACATGATGATGCAGGGCAAGGTGCTCTCATCCGCATCGGACGGCACGAGAAGGATGCTCAGAATAGCCGACAGGGAGGGCGCCAGGATGATCTATTTCTCGAGCTCCGAGGTATATGGCGGTCATCCCGAGGGTACGCGTCTTTCCGAAGGTTCCATGAGCAATGTGAAATTGAACACATCTCGTAGCGCGTATCTCGTGGCGAAAATGTTCGGCGAACAGACGGTTCTCACATCCAGGATCGAATCGGGAGTGGACGCCCGCATCGTGAGGCCTTTCAACATCTACGGAAGGAGGATGGATTCCAAATCGCCGTACGGAAGGGTGATGGTGAATTTCCTTAGGGGTTCTTTCAAGGGTAGACCCCTGACCGTGAACGGTGATGGATTACAGACGAGGTCCTTCTGTCACGTGTCCGATTTCATCGACGGTCTTCTGAGATACACAAGGTCCGATACGGATGAGCCGATCGTGAACATAGGTAATCCGGTTCCAACCCGTATAATCGATCTCGCCGAGACGGTCATCAGACTCACAGGAAGCGATTCCGGGATAGTTCACGGCCCTCCGGTGGAATTCGAGCCCAGGCACAGGTGTCCGGATATCTCCCTCATCGGGAGAATCTGCGGATGGTCTCCGAAGATGAGTCTGGAGGATGGTCTGAGGGAGATGATCCCGGAGTACAGCACCATGGATCCCCGATGGCGATGATCTCATCACGGATATCCGACACACGTTCCCCAGTATTCAGAGTATATCCACGAATGCGAGTTTCTCGTTGCGGGGGCAATCTACGTTCTTCCCCATACGGACCACTGTGCACTTGCTTCCCTCGGTCTTCCCTATTGGGTGGCACAGAAGCCAGTTCTCGCATCCGATGTTATCGCACTTGGATTCCGTGAATGTGATGGTGACCCCTTCGAGGAGCCCTTTCTTCGGAAGTATCGCAGGGGCGGAGACCTTCTCCACCTCTACGGCCACAACCTTCCCATCATCATCCATGCCAGGGCAGTCGTGCACCTGCTTCCTCACATCCACAATCTTGTAGCGGGATCCCGCCTCAAGGTTGTTACAGACGCTCTTGAGCTTGCAGCCCTCGCACTCCTCCATCGGTCCGATGTAGTAGA
>CAVIUM010000064.1:0-9616 GCA_963645865.1 Lachnospiraceae bacterium | reverse complement strand
GTGGACGATTCCACGGGTGTGATCATCGACGAGGTGGACTACGGCCACGACCTCGTGACGTTCGACGGATACGAGAAGGGGTCCCGCAGGGTCACCATGTATCCCGCACCCGTCCTCGGGGAGATGATCAGGGACGACTCGGTCATCCAGCTCTACAGCGACATGAAGTGGCTGATAGACAAGACCTATTCCTTCTTCGAGGATTACGGGGAACTGATAGCCTATCCCCCCGTTCCGAACACCTTCGCGCCATCCGCATCATTGGCATCCAGGTTCGAGGACATGTCCGCCGACCAGGAGGCCGCCGTCAAGCTGATCATGTCCCAACCGCTCTCCTACGTATGGGGGGTGCCCGGGTCCGGGAAGACGCAGTACGTCCTCGCCACGGCCATCAACGAGTGCGTGAAGAGGAACGAGACCGTGGCGGTCATCGCGCCCACCAACCTCTCGCTGGAGCAGGTCCTCAAGGGATTGATGAGATCGTTCTCACAGGACAAGGGATGCACGGTCGATATCGACAAGGACGTCGTGCGCATCGGTAACCCGACGGCCGAATTCCTCGCTTCCTATCCGTCAATCTGCGAGAGGAAGCAGGTCCAGGGCGAGATGCAGGACAGGAAGGTCAAGCTCAACAGGTTCTGCAACGTGCTCCACGAGCGCAGGTACGAGGAGCTCAGGGGGGTCTACGAGGAGGCCTGCGCCCTGTCCGATCAACTGGATGAGAGCGAGGAGTCGTCCGAGAAGGTGCTGGAGAAGTTCGCCCCCCTCCGCGAGGAGATGATGAAGGACCCCAGGTTCGAACCGAACGCCAGCAGGATCAACACCAGGACCATCCGCCGCTTCATAGATTCGTTCCGCGGGCTGATCTACGGACGCAACCGTTCGGAATTCCTCGAAGGCGACATCGTCCGTCTGAGCGATGCGGAGGTGGCCGCGGAGATAAGCTCCCTCCGGAAGAGGATAGACGAGCTCGGCCGCTCGGACCCCAAGGCCGATGTCAACTCATGCAAGGTCATCGCGATGACCCTGTCCAAGTTCATAGTGTCCTTCGGTCCCACGATGATGAAGGGTCGCAGCCAGCTGAAGGTGAACCGCATATTCGTGGACGAGGCCGGCTACTGCAACCTGGCGCAGATCATGGCGCTGTTCACCATGGGGGTGCCGATCGCGCTCCTGGGGGACCATATGCAGCTCCCGCCCGTCTGCGAGATAGACAGGGGCACCTTCAAGAAGGAGATCGAGGCCGAGCCGGAGCACAGGAACGATTTCTTCTGGGGCATGTCCGCGCTGTATGCGGATTCCTTCTTCGAGGATTCGGTGGACAAGCTGATCTCGTTGTACGGCGACCAGTTGGAATCGGATCCGGAATTCAGGTTCACATCGTACGCCAGGCTCGCCACCACCCACAGGTTCGGACAGAACCTCGCCGATGTCCTCGGTCAGCGGATATACGGGAGGAGGATAGTCTCGGAGGGTTCGGACGACATGACGATCCGGATCGTCGACACCCACATCGACTCCTTCCCGATGTTCGGGACGAGGCCGAAGAGGCAGAACGAGGCAGAGTGCGCCGCCATAGCGGGATTCATAAAGGACGAGGCCCCGAAGGACTACGTCATCCTGACCCCGTACAGGGAGCAGGTGCAGCTCCTCAAGGACACCCGCGGTATACCCAAGGACCGTGTCCTGACGATTCACAAATCGCAGGGCAGGGAGTGGGATACCGTGATCATCTCCGTGTGCGACTGCAGGGCATGCGACAATCAGAGCATCGATAAGCCGCCGAGATTCACCAGCACCGTCTTCGAAGGGGGATCGAACGGGAAGAAGGTCATCAACACCGCCTTGTCCCGCGCCAAGAAGGAGCTGGTCATCGTGTGCGACACGGAGTATTGGCTCGGACGCGAGGGGGAGCTCATCGGGGACCTCGTGAGGGTCGCGAAGGATGCCCAGGAGAAGGGCTGACCTTCAGGTCTTCCCGTAACTCCGTTCCTTGTAGGCCTTCTCGCGATGGTATGCGATCAGGCCCTCGTCGATCCTGTATATCGAGGGCATCCTGATCCTCGTGTTCTCGCTCTTCCCGAAGAAGGATTCGAAGATCTCCTCGCTGTTGTTCTCCTTGACCTCGTCGGAATAGATGATGCGCATATCCTCGTCCAGGGTCATGAGGTGTTGGTCGAACAGCCCGTCGTGGAGCCTGTTCAGATAGAGGCCGTTGGCGGGGTTCGTCCTCTCCTCCGGCGAGGAATCCTTCCACGGCTTTATGTGGCTGGCCACCAGGAGTTCGGAGTTGGATATGCCCGTGATGCAGCATCTCCGTTCGTAGTTCTCGGAAACGAGCTTTCTGAACATCTGTTGTCCCTCCCTGCGTGTCGATTCATAGGGGACATCGATCCCGGGGTTGATCTCGTCGAGGAGGAACGTCTTCGATTCCACCTTGCCATCGGCACCCTGGAGTTCAGCATCGTATATCCTCCTCATCGTAGCGTCGTAGTCATCCGCCAGGGACTCCCAGATCCCGATGACGATCTTGGAGGTGTTCCTCGGCTTCCTGCCGTAATCCGTGTATCCCGGTGCGTTGCACCGGATCTCCTCGAGTTTGAGATGGATGGCGCTCGGGGTACGTCCCGTCATCGCCTTCGATAGGGTGTCGAGACGCGGGGAGCCGGTCTGCAGGTCCTTCTGATGCTCCGTCATGAAGACCTTGAACAGGAACAGCGTCTCCTCCTCGCTCCATCTATCGCCCTTGGAACTCATGTGTGGGAATCGTCGTCGTCGCGTTTCAATCTGCCGGGGTTCCGACGGTACGGGATACCGTCCCTGCCGGACCGCGGTATTCGCATGACCGCGTTCGGTCCCAACTCGGTTCACCCTCCGGAGGGTCTTCGAGCGCAACGACCTCCATGACCCCGTCCCAGAAACATGAGAACGAAGGTCCCACCGAGCACCTTCTGTCGATGGTGTAGCGGTCCGTTCCGGTGATCAACGTGATGTAATAGTCCCCTGCATCGAGAAGCATTTTCCCAGTATCCAGTTCGATATCCAGGATCCCCGAATCCGCGATGATCCGGCGGATCGCATCGACATCGTCGGCATCCAGTTCCTTGGATGCCTCCCTCTTGCTGGCACGTCTCCTGCTCACATACGTCCCCGACCGGAGGTCGACGAATCTGCGGAAGTCCCTGTCGTCGAACGGATCCGTGCGGAAGAAACCGCCCGTGCGGGACAGTTCTATGCCCACGATATCGTCGACGGTGACCTCTTCGGGAATCTCTCTGAAAACCCTGCCATACGCCATGACGGGTGATGTACATTAAGATGTATAAACCTTAATATCTATTTTATTCGGACCGTATCATAAGCATCCGACAGACGCACCGATGGGAGGAACCGATACCCGGGAGATCCCCTTCCCCGAGCGTCCGTATATAAACGGGTCCCGCCATCCCGTGCCGATGGGTGCGGGAGGTCCCAAAGCCAGGTACACGGACGTCCCCTGTCCGAACGGGGATTGCCCGCCATTCGGCATCGAAGGCGGGGGCGGGATCGCATCGTCCCGACCATCGATCATCCTCATCATCGGTCTCCGATTCGAGGATCGCGACTATATCCCGGCAGTATTGTTTCAGGCATGGGAGGTCGCTCTTCATCGTGGACCATTGGATCTCCAGGTCGACATCCTCGTATTGGTGCGCCATGAAGTCGCGCATTTTACAGACATCATGCCAATTGATGTCCTTGAAACGGGATGTGACATCGTCCGAAAGTCTCTTGGCCCTTTCCCCGATGAGTTCGATGGATTTGGCAGTGGACCTCTGGTACGACCTGTCGCCGATGAAGTCCTCGATGTCGTCACCGAAACGGGTCATATCCGATTCGACGTCCTCGCAGTACCGGATGATGAGTTCGAGATTCGCGATGTCATGCTTCATAGAGCAATCTCCCGTCTCTGCGCACTTCTCTGCTGAAATCCTCGCTCATGGCCTTCTCGCTCACTATGTCGACCTCGGTGCCGAGGGCTTCTTCGAGCTTGCCGTAGAATCCGCCCATCTTGAACAGTCCCATACCCTTGGGCGCAACGATGCAGAAATCATAGTCGCTGTCTGGGCGGTTGTCACCACGGGCCCTCGAACCGAAGAGGTATACCCGGAGTATACCGTATTCGGCGGCGATGGCCCCGACGATTTGGCAGAGTTCTTCGAAGGTGTACTCTTTCACTTCGCCCATGATGAGGTAATCTCATCGGCGCTATATAGACAGGGGCTTCCGGACCCCCTCTTCCAGATATGGGCCGGAAGTATGCCAGAATCAATTGCGATATCATTATCAACGATCGTCCCCTCACCATCGGATCGCATGGGACGGAACATGATGGAAGAGGCGGTACCCGATGGGCGACCGCATATGCCTGAGGATCACGGACGGCCGTCGCACCACGCCGACCTTCTACTGCCACTGGTGCGGTCTCGAGGCCTTGGAGATGATGAACAGGGTGGTGCAGGAACCCGCCGATTCGATCGGACAGATGATGTGCAATCTCATCGTGCGCATCATGCGCGGGAAGACGCATGGGAGGTCCTTCGACGTATTCAACGCCGGCGAGGGGGACTCGTCCGCCGATTGGGACTGGGGCCTCTGGACGTTCGATTCCGAGAATGGGAGATGGAGCACCACGTACCCCCCTCTGGAGGGCCGCGCATTCTCCATCGATGAACTATGGGATCTCTTGGGCTCGTCGTTCCGATCGCTCCTCGTGCAGGAGGTCCCTGACGAGCTTGACGATCTCCCCGCCCGATGCGGAGTATCCGGATCCGCCGATCTCCCTGACCCATTCCTCGCTGCAGGGCGCACCGCCGAAGATGGTCATCACCGAGAGTCCGTCCTCCTTGAAGATGCGGACCATCTCCTTCTGCTGAGGGAGACTGACGGTCATCAGCGCCGAACCGCCGACGATGTCCGCCCCGACCTCCTTGGCCACCCTCACGAACGTATCGGGATCCACATCCGTACCGGCGTCCACGACCCTGAACCCCGCACCGCGGAGCATGGCGCAGCAGACGTTCTTCCCGATGGAATGCACATCCCCCTTCACCGACCCCATGACTATGACGCCCTTCAGCTTGGCGTCGCCCATCATGTGCGGCTCTATGATATCGAGGGCGGCCTCCATGGCCTTCGAGGCCATGAGTATCTGCGGGAGGAATATCTTGGCCTCATCGAAATCCTTGCTGATGCGGTCCATCCCTTTGGCGAGACCGTCGTTGATGGCCGTCTCCGGGTCTATGCCCTCGGCCATGGCGGCCTCGGCGTACCTTCTGCTATCATCCATGTTCCAGGTGGCTATCGAATCCTCCAGCCCCCGGAGTATCTGCTTCCTGTCCATCTGTCCTCCTCAGATGATCGAAGGGGTTTCCCGGCGGTCCCCCGCCGGTAATTATCATTCTTTCTTCTCGGAGGAGTCGATCTCCTCCTTCTGCTTCTTGAGGTCCGCGATCCTCTCCTCGGACCTCTTGATCTTCTCGAAGAACGCGCCGATGTCGGCCTCCGCGGCCGTCTTCCCGGCCTTCAGAGCATCCACGACCGCCCTCCCGACATCCGAGACGCACTTCTCGATCTCGCGCTCCTCGTCCCTGATCTGGGAGTCGATCTTGCCCTTGTCGACTGCGTTCCCCAGCTTCGTGTCGGCGTCCCTGACGGCGCCCTTCATCTTGTCCATCAGTCCCATTCCGGTCCCTCCGGCGCTCACTCGACCAGCTTGTGGTATCCGTACGCGGGCTCTCCCGCGTTGAAGCAGTACTGTATCGTGGCGAACTGCTTCTTGAATGCCTTCACATCCTCTTTAACCTTGCTCGGGTCCTCCTTCTTGACGATGACCCTCGCTATGAGGTCGGCGACCTCGACCATCTCGCTCTCCTTCATGCCGAGCCTGGTCATCTCCTGGGCGCCCATCCTCAGGCCGGAGGGCCTGACGGAGCTGGTGTCCCTGGGCAGCATGTTCTTGTTGCAGATGATGTTGGCATCCTCCAGGAGCTGGGCGCAGTCCTTGCCTCCGCCGAACTTCTCCACATCGAGGGCGATCGCATGGGACCTGGTGAACCCGAGGTCCGGGCAGAGGACGGGGACGCCCCTCTCGTACAGGGCCTGTCCGAGCGCCCTGGCGTTCTTGCATGCCTGCGCGGCGTAATCCTTAGCGAAAACATCCATCTCGGCCAGGGTGATGCCCAGCGCCGCCATGGCGTGGAGGTGGTGGCTGGAGGTGACCCCCGGGAACACCGCCTTCTGCAGCTTCTTCTCCTGCTCCTCGGTCAGGTTCTGTCCCAGGAGCATCCCGTGGTTGGGTCCGGGGAAGGTCTTGTGGGTGGATGACGAGACGATGTTCACGCCCTCCCTGAGGGGGTCGTGGAACTGCTTCCCGGCGATGAGTCCCAGCACGTGGGCGCAGTCCTCCCACACCAGGCATCCGATCTCGTTGAAGGTGTCCTGGAGCTCCTTGAGGGGAGGCGGGAACAGGAACACCGACAGACCGAACTGCGCGATCTTCGGCTTGACCTCCTTCAGCACCTTGATCGTCCCGTCGACGTCCAGGTTCATGTCGTGCTCGTTGAACGGGTAGTTCACGGATCTGACGGCCCTCTGTCCGAAGGCACCGAACTCGCAGGTGGAGATGTGGGCGCCCTGTGCCAGTGCGCAGGTGGTGATGGTGTCGCCCGGCTCGGCGAACGCGAACAGGACGGCCATGTTGGCGACGGTACCGGAGATGGGTCTCACGTCGGCGAAATCGGCATCGAAGAGCTTCTTGGCCAGCTCGATGGTCCTGATCTCGACCTGGTCGACGTAGATGTTGCCCTGGTAGTAGCGCTTCCCGGGGAGTCCCTCGGCGTACCTGTCGGCGAAATCGGAGATGAGCATCTCCTTGGCCAGGGGGCTCATGAGGTTCTCCGAGGCGATCATGGGGATCGACTCCTCGAACCATTTGTTGTGCTCCATCACTTTCTGTCTGATGAATTTCGCGTCTTCCGCTGCCATTAGTATCGCTCTGCGAATCGGACCGGCGGGTATAATGTTGTCGCATTGGGGGATCTCGCGTCGGAGTCGGAAAGGGGTCCTCCCGGGGCCCGGGATGGATGGGTGGGATGATGCATTTTCCTTCATGTAGTATATATCTGATTCGAATCTTTGAAATATGAGGTTGCTGGACTTCCGAGTCAACGGGGCGTCTTTCGTACAGTATTTAAAACAAACGGTTTAGTTAAATAGATGTATATTTTTGGTGAATAGACGGAAAAACGTCATTTCCGTCGATTTCCACCATAAAACGACCCAATCCAGCGCACTTTAACGGACCTGTTGGATGCATGCCCCTTCATTTGGAATAAGTTTTAAATATCACTAACCGCGCTTGATAATTCAGCTCGTCCGATAGCTGATGAGCACTGAGACCGTCTCCGGGTCTCACGGGGTTCGGCGGGGATCGGGAGGTCCCGGCCGTGTGTCAGCCCCGTGCGTCCGCGGGCGCCAGCGCCCGGAGCGGGGAGGGCCTCAGGGGATATCGGGACGCGGAGGGATCCGCGACCCGCCGGATGTATCCCCGAATCGTCGGCGACCGGTCGTCCGGACCGGTCGGACAAGCGGCGCGGAATGCGCCGACCGAACACCGCGCAATGCGGGAAGGGGATCAAATGAACACTAAATACGGAATATGGGCGGCCCTGGCGGTCGCCATCGTCATCGTAGCGATCCTGTTCTACGGTGAGTGGGCCGGAGCCTTCTCCATGGGGATCAACATCTCCGACGGATCCGACCCCAACGAGCAGCTCCAGTTCGGGAAGAACCTGGACATATGGTTCATGCTCATGCT
Organism: Lachnospiraceae bacterium; assembly: GCA_963645865.1. GTDB lineage: Archaea > Thermoplasmatota > Thermoplasmata > Methanomassiliicoccales > Methanomethylophilaceae > Methanoprimaticola. The sequence continues at coordinate 1,758 of CAVIUM010000064.1, read as the reverse complement.
TGTCGCATTCCTGATGATCTTCATCAGGAAGTTCGAGTGGGGCATCTGCCTCGCCGTCCTCCTGTCTGCCGTCAGCAGCTTCGTCGTCTACCTGGCGATACAGGACTTCTACTTCGACTACGGCGCCTGGGACCAGTCGCTGCTCATCAACGGCGTCATCTGCGCCATCACGCTCGTCATCGCCATAGGCGTGTTCTCGGGGACATGCAAGATGTGGCAGTACCTCATGGTCGGAGTGGGCTTCGCTATAGTCTACTCGCTCATCCAGTGGCTCCTCGGCAACGTCCAGATCGCCGGTCAGTACGCCACCGACCCCGGGGGATCCATCCTCGTCCACCTCGCCGCCGCATACTTCGGTATCGGTGTGGCGCTGGGGATCAGGGAGAAGAGGGCCTTCGACGAGCCCATGTACACCACCACGCACAGCGTGACGTTCGTCTGGCTCGCCAGCATGCTCCTGTGGATGCTCTGGCCGTCCTTCGTCACCTCGCTGCTCAGCCCGGAGGACATCACCTACGGTACCATCACCTGCTACATGGCCGGCGTCGGTTCCATCATCTCCACGTACTTCGTGTCCGTGGCCGTGTCCGGCAAGATCAACTGCCTGGTCTTCACCTACGCCATGCTCTGCGGACCCGTCGCGATCGGAGCGCCTCTGCTCACGGTCGGACCCTGGGGCGCGCTCCTCATCGGTCTCATCGCCGGAGCCGTGTCCACCCTGTGCTTCATCTACCTGCAGCCCTGGTTCTGCAACAAGATCGGGGTCATGGATGTCATGGGTGTCCACAACCTGCACGGTGTCGGAGGATGGATGGGAGCGATCTTCATCACCCTCCTCGTGGGCAGCATCGCCAGCCTCGCGATGGCCGTCGTGGTCTTCGTCATAACCATCGTCACCGGGTTCATCATCGGTCTCATCGTCCGCTACACCCGCGGAGACATGGAGCTCATCTGCGACGACGACTCCGACTTCGTCAGGACCGAGAAGCCCGCGGACGCCTGAAACGATAACCTCCCCTTCCCGCCGACATCATCTCCGGCGGGAGGGGGCCAAACGCCTTCCTTCGCACTTCCCGCACCCTTGCGCCGAGGGGCGGGTATTTTTTCCGCAATCCCGATGCAGAATCACAACACGGGCGAGAACAGCCTGTCCTCGGGGATCCCGATCAGGGACAGGTAGGCGCTCGCGCGGCAGTCGTGACCTTCCTCTGCAGTGGTCCTGGACCGTAACCGCATCTCGGGAGTTTCCCGCCGGGTATCGATTCCAGGACCCTCCCGATCAGGGGCTGGGAGACCTTGTTGACCGGGGCGTCGGTCCTTCCGGATTCCTCGATGAACAGCCTCCCGACCATCGTCGGACCCTTATTCGTCCTGAAATACCACTCGACCTTCCACCCGTCCGCGTACAGGAGCACCGGTCCCGAGGCGTCCATCCCGTTCTCGGAGTCTTCGTCCTTCGTTCGGGCAGATGACCCTGGAGTCGCCGAAACCGGGTGGCTCTAACTAATGAAGACCATCCTGTAATACTGCATGCAGTGCATCCTTTCATAAAGCGAACGCGTATGCTTCCCGCTATGCGCAACGAGCATGGCAAGGTATACCCCGTCCTCGGCAGAGGGGACACGGGCGTGGGGCACAGTTTGATATCCCAGACTGCAGATAAGGAATCGAAGGGGGTGAAGGGAACGAAGGGGATGCCCATCGGGAACAGCGATTTCAGGGACCTGAGGGACAACGACTACTTCTTCGTGGACAAGT
>CAVIUM010000063.1:9260-9728 GCA_963645865.1 Lachnospiraceae bacterium | reverse complement strand
AGCTCGTGCCGACATCATCGACTCTCTCGCACCATTGGTAGATCACGCCATCGGTTGAAACGTAGATCGCACGCGCCAGATCTGAATTGACAAATTTGTATGCTTCAACCTCGGTTGAACCGTCACTGAACGTACACATGATACTCGTCGTACTGTATCCGTTCAAAAATGGGAAACACGCCTTCATGTCTTTCATTGGACTGTAATTTGGCCATAGTGGCGTGTTGTTCGATTCAAGATCCGTCGTGTATCTCTTTATGACCAGCGGGGAGATGGTAATACCATCCTTGGTAGTATCTTTCTTATCGAGGTCCATCGAATAGTACATATTGCCCCCCTCGATGGTTATGGTCACAGTACCTTTGTAAAGAGCTGTCTTATCATGATTGGTGGATCCTGAATCCGTCAGCACGAACACACCGTCCGTCGGAGTGAACACTGTCGAATCATCCCCTCCATTTCCGAACT
>CAVIUM010000063.1:6674-9163 GCA_963645865.1 Lachnospiraceae bacterium | reverse complement strand
GCCACCAGCAGTATGGCGACGATGGCGATGGCGATCCCTTTCTTCGAGGCCCCGCTCTTGACGACCTCAATATTCGGCTGTCCGTCGTCCGTCGCCCTGATCTCGACCCTGTTTTTGTTCAACCCATTGGCGTGAATGACCACGGCCTCCGGCGTCTCCTCGACCTTCGCGATGGCCGCGCCGCATTTGTTGCAGTACACGGCGGAATCGCTGTTCTCCGCACCGCATTTCTGGCAGAACATCGTCCCGCCTCCGATGAAACAGTGGCACCGTTCATGATTCGGAATCGGGTTCGCAGGTATAAGAAAATCTGGCCTTGGAATTAGGTTTCATCAACATATTGTGAAACAGTGGAGCTGGGGGCAATCGCCCCCTTCTTAAGTGGTTTTCGAATCAGATGTAGAGGTCAATCGTGTATCTCCCACCATCCGTTATGATAACATCCTCCGAATCGCTGGTAGTCCCCAATCCTCCTCCGACAGCAACGGCTTTGACCGTAATCAATTCCGAGTCCTTCAAAATCCCGAAAAAGACTAGGAAATAGTTGACATTCCAGCACGTGTTGCCCGGAGTCAGGTCCATATAAGTCATTTTCAGATCGCCATCAACATAGAACTGGACATCCACGGTTTCGGTTATGTGCGTGGAATGGACCCTCATTTGGATTCCAGCGCTATGTCCGTAATTATCGGCGACGTAGTATCCGATTCCGGCGATGATGAGCATTGCCACGATAGCTACCGCGATGGCTTTACCGCTCGTTTTTCTGACAGTATTCATCATCACAATCTGGGGTTCTCCAGCGGAAGATTGAATCTGGCCGGGATTCGAATCATCACTGGACACCTTGCTTCCGCATTTGTTGCAATATATTGCTCCATCCGAGATCGGAGCTCCACATTTCTCACAAAACATTCTGTCACCATTTCTCCGTAATAACGCGATCCCCGATGATCAGACGGAATTTTCCGACAAGTATCCCGTAAATCTGTACTTTCACAAGTTCTCCAGTCGGTAGGGCGCCAGATAGTTCTAACTTTCTCGCACCCGGCCCTAAACTGTCTACTTCTTTTCCATCAATCAGCAATCTCGCCGTCGCGGTCGTATCTTCTACAGCTATCGTGAAGCCGTTATACGTCATTCTCCGAGTTGTTACCACGATTCCACCCCTCACCAGTCATCCGAAATGATGCGGTTCGCCACTGTCAACCTGTATTTCACAACGGCCATGCCGGACAGTGTGACTTGGACCATTTCACCCGTTGGAAGGAACCCGATAAGAGATCCCATTGAAATCAGCCCCAGATTGTCAACCTCTCTCCCATCGATCAGAAGACGAACTTTGAACAGTGTCTCTTCGCATCTGATTTCATGCTTATTGTAATAGGCGGTTCTGATCTTCATCCAACCACGATTCCACACATGGAATCAATGAAACTCCTTGGACATAAACATTACATCCTCGAACGATCCGTCTTCTCCTACCCGCGCTTATAAATGGTTTCGTTTTGGAGCATCGGAACACTCCGACCCCATTGATGGTCCCACCCACCGCTCTTCAACAGCCCATAAGGGCGGTCGGCGGAGATCTCACTCCAATGCCGCCGACCAAAAGGAGTGATCGAATGAAACAGAATGCAAAAGCCGGCATCATCATGGCGACCGTGATGATCCTGTCCGCATCCGGGGTATTCCTCATGGAGATCTCCGATGCGGAGGAGGTCATTGCGCCGACCCAGATCGACGCCGCCGATTTCATCGCCCTGTTCTCGGACGGGATGTTGAAATTGGACAAGGATTATGAGCTGAACGACGCCCTCGCCATCACCGGGACGGCGACCATCGACCTCGCGGGACATAAGCTCGTCAATGGATCCGCCAGCAACACTATCACCGTCTCGGACGGCGGGAAGCTGACCGTCACGGACAGCGTCGGCGGAGGAGTCGTCGATAACGTCAACCACCAGAAGGCGGCCCTGCACGTCGATGCTGGCGGAGAGGCTGTCCTGAACGGCGGGATCTTCATGAGATCCGCCGAAGCCGGATACGATAAGGACCATTCTGGGGACAATTCTTGGTACACCATCGCCAACCGTGGGACCTTGACCATCAACGCCGGGACCACCGTTCTGAACGGCGATGCCAAGACTACCGGACTCTTTTCGTCCATGATTGGCAACGGATACCCCACGCCTAGCGACAACAAGGATGGGCATGATGTCGTCCTGACCATCAACGGAGGGACCTTCATCGGCGGTCTGTACAACATCAAGTGCGACGATTACGGCGTAGTGACCATCAACGGAGGGACCTTCCAGGCATCCTCTGGGCTGTCCAACGTCCTCGCATGGAACGATCTGACCATCAAGGGAGGGGACTTCAGGTCCGATCAATATGCGATTCAAGCATACGACACGGCAGTGTCGTTCGAAATCGGGAAGATCGCCATCACTGGCGGGACGTACGTAAACGGTAAGGCTGTCCTGAAT
>CAVIUM010000063.1:0-6636 GCA_963645865.1 Lachnospiraceae bacterium | reverse complement strand
TCCGATGCGGTTTACGATCTGAATGTCGCGCTGGACGGGATGAAGGTCGGAACGAAGGTTCTGGCGACCGAATCCGGTGTCAAATTCGGCGGCAAGGTCAGCATCAACGGAAACGCCGTGGAGATCAAGTCCATCACCGCAGGCGAGGGATTCGCACTGTCCGTCGGATCCATCGACATCGAAGGGGCCTACACGTCCGTTGACAACGGATCCATCGTCGTCAAGGGCGATGCGAAGATCTCCGGGACGATTGATTCCAGCGTGACCGTCAAGGTCGAATCGGGATCCATCACCGTCCCCGAAGGCAAGTCCCTCACTGGAACGATCCAGATGGGCGCAGGCAACACCGTCACCCTCTCCGGCGTCACCGCCGGAACCGACGGCCTGACCGTCACGCCTTCCACCATCGGCGGAAATGCCGTCTCGTCCGAGGACGGGACAATCGGCATCACCGGAACCGTATCTGTGGCGTCCACACTGTCTCTCGACGGAGTGGATCTCTCAATCCCCGCAGGATCCACACTCAAGGTACCTTCCGATTCCACCGTGTCCGCCGCCAATGGAGGAACCGTTGACAACGCAGGTTCCATGAGCATCGACGGAAAGGTCACGTCCCCCGTGTCCAACACCGGGACGGTCCGCGCATCCGCCGGAGCCATCGTGGATTCCGAAATCTCCGGGGATTACAGCCAGGCGAAGCCCACGATCCAGAAGGTCGATTACCAGCGCATCGCTCTTGGAATGTCCATCAACATCCCCGTCGTCGTCAGCGATGGGGCGACCGTCGAGCTCTCCGGAGCCGCATGGGCGAAGTACGAGAACGGTTGCATCGTCGGAACCCCCGACAAGGCCGCGCAGTACACCATCATCGCTACTCCGGTCATCAACGGCAATGCAGGGGATTCCGTCTCCTTCCGCGTGATCGTTGACGGACCTTCGACACCCGAGACCCCCGCCGAGCCCGAGCCCGAGAAGAAGGATGTGACCGAGATCGACATCACGCCGATAACGACTCTCCTGATCCTCGTGCTGGGAGCGGTCATCATCGTCATGATCGTCCGTGCCGTCGCCTGACGATAATCCAGAAGCCTGAAGAGAATCAAAACAGGGGCGTCGTCCCCGTCTTAACCTTCGTGCGTATTCCTCCCAAACTGTTTAGAGGCCCCTCCTTGGAACGCTGGAGGGGACCTCTTCTCACAATGCGCTTATGAGCTCCATCAGTTGCGCCTTGACGTCCTCCTTATCACGGGATCCGAGTTTCAGTCCGTCGAAGTCCAGCTTCCCGATGGCGTCCGTCTTATCCTCGTCGGCGATTCCGATGTATTTCAACGTCGTTTGAGTGTCCGCATGGCCCAGGAGCGAACTGACCAGCTCGATCTTGACACCCGACAGATAGAGGGAACGCGCGAATGTGCGACGGAGCGTATGGTTCCCGCTGAAGTCCACGCCGGAGATCCTGCGGATGTTCCCCAGGATGGATTTATCGAACCCGTTACCAGCCTCGGAATATGCCCTAGGTTGGGGAGTTCTCGTCAGAAAGAGATTCGGCGGAGCCACATAATCGGGGTTCAATCTCGTCGCTTCCTCGATGGCTTCCGCCCTCCATGCCATGAGCATCGTCAGATAATGCTTGGCATCCTCCCCGTACGGCACGAATCTGTATCTTCCGCCCCCCGTCCCCTTCCCGCGGACTATCACCCCATCCTCCATGATGTGATCCACGCGGAGCCTGATGACCTCGATTCTCCGAAGTCCCATGCACATCATGCACCGTAGGGCGGCCATCTCGTGTATCGGCATCTCGACCGATAGCAAATGATGGGCTTCCTCGGCGCTCAACCAATCGACCCTCGGCCTGACCGCTGTCTTAGGCCAACGGAGCTCCATCTCCTCGACGATGTTGTTCCCTGCGTTCAATTTCAAGAACCGTCCGTACAGTAGGATGTACCATCTGACGGTATCCGGGGTCAATCCCGCAAACTCGTGATCGCGGAGGTAAAGGATCTCTTCCCTTCCGACGTTCTCCGACCGCCATTCCCTTCCGGATTCGAAGAGGGCGCGGATGCACCGCCTGGCCGCCGCATGGTTGCCCTTGACCGATTGCCATCCCAATCCCGACTGTTCCAAGTGGATCCAGTACGCGCGGAGTTCATCCTGCGCCTGGGTTGGGAGATCCCCGTCATTCGCGGACCTGACGCCACAGATCGGCCACTGATTGTCGCCCATCCTCGACTGGCCCATCGCGGTCGCCATGTGTGCTTCTACCACATTGGATGACATGGGTTCAACATCTTAGATTCCTCTATTTAAAATTTACAATCGTACCCTCGAACGGGGACAAATGTAGCCGTAAAAAGGCATGGACATACCCTTTAACGGCGACAAATGTATTTATGCGAGTAAAACGATGAAAAAGCATGGGATGCACCGAAGCCATGACAGCCCGGGTCTCGAAAGAGACGTCGAATAGATGTATGGAATTGGCTGCCGAATATCAATTTCATACGTTCTCCGACCTATTGCAATACGCCCTTCGCCTTTATCGCGACCGTCTCGTGCGCGGGGACATAGAAACGGTCGCATACGCTCCAAGGGAGGAACTGATCGAACGGAAGGTCCGTATCGACCGCGGGATCGTCTCCGACATCGCCGTCCGGACGAAGCTCCGCCCCTCGGAGATCCCTGAATACGCCCTCCGCGAATTTTTGGACGGATGGATGGGCGGATTTAGGGATTGAAACGCATTTTCCTCAAATTTTTTCGAAAAATTGCATTGGAAGGACCTCGATTTCCACTGCTCACATTATATACCCTTGATTCCCATGTTGGTTTCAGTCGGGTTGGTTCAAACCGACCGACCGTGTGGAATGAAAATGAACGACGCAACGAGTTTGCGCCGTGATTTCGTTGATGGAGGCGTGGGTTCAAATCCCATCCCTTGCACCTTCGAATTTCTCGGCGCCGAAGATTCGGCCTTCCCGAGCGGGGGAACATCCCCCCGCTCCACGGGACTCATGGAACGCGATGGCGCATCATGCGCGTATCGCGTGGACGCGGATCGCCTGATCCACGACGGACGCGGTACCCGCGTTCTCCTGCACATCAAGACGTGCAATCTCACGATGAGTTCGGCCATGCGCACGATCCGCGCCGTGGCCGGAGCTCACCCCGAGTGGGACCTGTTCATGGACGGGGACCTCTACTCGATCTGCGCACGCCCGCGCCCGGAGGTGGCCGCATGATCGGTACGTCCGCCCGCACGGATGCGCCCGCGGTCGAAATAGACCTCGGAGCTCCCCGTCGCTTATCCGATTGGCGGACGAAGACGATCTTCAAGCAATATCTCATCGCATCGGGAGCGTCCGCGTACGTCGCCGACGATCTCATCGCCCATCTGACCCTGAAGGACCTCCGCACGCTCTTTTTGGACCCCTGTTCGGAGCGCGTCGGATCCATCTCGGAGTACCGTTTCGATTCCAAGGTCGTCGAGACCATCGACGCCCTCTACCCGACTTCCTGCCGTTCCGAGGACTACCCCGGAACGCCGTATTTGGGGATCTTCTAAAACCGGACTAAGGGCGGATTTCGGCATGACTTCATACTTAAAGCTGACGGAGAACCTGAACGGCCCCCTGAACGGGTCAGTTCGGGAATCTGGCTACAGCTCTCGGTTCGGTTTTTCGGTCCGGGCCGAACTAAGGCGTGATCGTCGATGCCCCGTCCGACCTCCGACGGGCTCAAGCCGTCCCGCATCAAGATCGCCGTCGCTCTCCTCGGATTGGACGCGAACGGCTACCGCAGGACGCAGAAAGAAGTCTCGGATATGCTCGCCATCGCCAAATCCACGGTCAACGAAGCCGTGGGCGAGCTGATCCGTCGCGGTTGCATCCGTTGCACCGACGATTCCCGTCGCGAGAAGATCTACTGCAAGGGAGTCAACTTCGCACTGCTCGAATCGCAGATCACCGCCGAAATCCTCGAATCCGTACAGGTTCTGAACTCGGTCCGGGGGAACGGCTGGGCCGTTACAGACCCGGAACGCACCGCGCGTTCCGACGCCCCTTCCGACCTTAACACCCCTGAAACTCAAGACAGGAGCGGACCGCTCCCGATTGCATGGGACGTCCATCTCAACTGCGAGATCCCGCGCTTCCTCGCTGACCGCGAAGGCGAGCTCTTCCAGGTCCCCGTGAACATCACCGACCCGTCGGGACAGACCCGCACGTTGTCTCAAACGCTGTTCACCCGCGACTCCGGATACGAGATCAAAGGAGGCATGAGGTGGACGGGTATGTTCGTCATGCCCTCATCCGATCATGCGGGCCGTTACAAGATAGAATATCACCGCACATCCAAGGGCGGACAGTTCTACGTCGGACCCCAATTCGACGTGCTCATGTCGGGCGACGACGTCAACGACATGGAGCGTGTCCGTACCGCGCTGGTGGCCGCCTGCGCCCCCATGCTCATCTGGCTTGAGAAGCACGCCGGATGGGTTTTCAACAAGGACGAATGCGGAAGATACAGACTTCTGACCGAGCTCCGCCCGGATAAGATCCATCGTGCTCTCCGCGGACCCGCCAATGACCTCCTGACAGAACTCTGCGGGGGATCCTTCGGCGTATCCAACGAGGGGATATGGGCCGATAGGTCCCCGGGATACACGGAGCTGGAGACCAACAACGCCGCTTATGCCGAGGCGATCATCGACCTTCCGCGCACAGCCGCCAAGGCCGAGTTCGCCTACACTAAGGCCATAAGCACCGACAAGGAGATCGCCGAGCTGAAAGGCCAGATCTCCGAGCTGGTGGCCATATCGACACGTCTCGTGGAGGTCGGCCACAACATTCTCGAAGCCCAGACAGCGGGCTTCCGCATACTCTCGAATCAGACTGCTCTGGAGATGTTCCAGAAATTGCCTGACGAAAACCCCGCTGATGCACGCACTCTGGAGGGGTACCATTGACCGTCCCTTCCAAGGAGGTGTTTTCTATGAAGAATGAAAAATTGGACGCACAGACGGAGATCGATAGGATCATCGCATCCATCGAGACGGATGTTCGGTCGTTCGAGACTCCTGTATCGGACAACCCGCTCGCATCCATCAAGACATCGTCCCGTCAACTCCGGTCGAAGACCTCCGCACTCGGATCCGAGGTGGAATCGTTGGAGACCTGCCTGAAGTACGACAAGGCCAAGACCGTCGCTCAATGTGGCGACGTGCGCGAATCCGTGCGCGACGTGCTGATCTTCGCCATCGAATTGGAGTACAGGCTCTTCGAGCTTGAATCCCGCATGGGGGTGGCGTCGGATGAGTGAATCCATGCCCATCCGCCCTACCGCCGTCCTCTACGCCCGTGTCTCCACGGACGACAAGGACCAGGATCCTATGACGCAGATTCGCAATATGCGGGCATTCTGCGAGCGCGAGGACTTCGAGATCGTCGGCGAGTACGTCGAGGAGAAATCCGCGAAGGATTTGGAGCGCCCGCAGTTCCAACAGGTTCTCGGTCGCATCATGACCTCCAAGGTCAACTATCTGATCGCATGGTCGGAATCCCGTCTCTCCCGTGACACGGACGACATGGGCCGCATCGTCGCCATATGCAAGAGCGCGGGTACTCTCATTCGCTACGTCTCTTCATCCGTCTCTCCGGAGCAGTCGGCGGGCAAGGCGATCAACTTCCTCAACACGTGGCAATCCGAGGAGGAGCGCAAGAAGCTCTCCCTCAACACGAAGCAGGGAATGGACACTGCGAAGGCCAAGGGGATTCACTGCGGAAGGATGCTCGCATTCTGTTTCACGCATCGCGTCTCCGAGAAGCAGAAGCTCATTCAGACGGAAGGCGAGCACCGCACCGTCATAATGTCTCTCGATGACGTCATGGAACTCTCCAAGCAGGGGTACTCTGTACGCCGTGTCTCCCGCGATTTCGCCCACGTCTCCTATAAGACGCTCATGAAGGCGTTGAAGGAGGAGGGGAAGCTCGACGAGTTCCGTTCGAACGTCGAAACCTACCGTAACGGCGGGAATCAAGGGGATTCGGAATCAAGGGTATCTCCGAAGCTCGAATCCTCGGAATCAAGGGGTGGTTCGAATGAGTGAAACAAGGGAACCCTTGTTACAGGGGGTCAAGCCCCTTGATTCCATCGCAACGCCCTCCAAGCGCGAAAAGCATTCAGTATCTCTCCCCAAGAGCGTCGCTGACCGTATCCATGTCGTCATAGTCGCCGAAAGGCGCACTCAAATGGTCGTATTCGACAAGGTGGTATCGGACTTCATCGCGTCGCCCATCAACAACACTACGCCGTACATCCCGTACCAGTATGCGAACGAAGGGCGCGAGAAGTTCAATGTGATGATGCGCCCCGAAGTCTACCGCGAACTGACGCTCCGTTCGTACGACGAAGGGCGCGAGATCCCGACCCTGATCCTCCGGGCGGTCCTCGACTACCTCGATGCGAGTCCGGACGATCCGGCCAAGTCGGAGGCGGTCGCATGAGCTCTCTTCCGGTGATGAAGGGCTGTCCCCATTGCGGGGGCAACCCGGTTCTCCAACATGACGATAGATTCACGTGGAGTTGGGTCGAGTGCTTCCACTGCGGAGCCGCCGGCCCCAAGGCCGTCATCGTATG
>CAVIUM010000062.1:0-9893 GCA_963645865.1 Lachnospiraceae bacterium | reverse complement strand
CTTCGAGCCTGGAGGAGATCTCACGCATGGCCTCGGCCCACCTGGAGGTGGAGTCGGCCATCAGGGACACGTTGTATCCCATGTCGCGGAAGTACTCCGCGATGGTCATACCGGTGTAGACGGACGCCTCACGGGCCGCCACAGGCATGTTGGACGTGTTGGCGATCAGGACGGTCCTCTTCATCAGGGACTCGCCGGTCCTGGGGTCCACCAGTTCGGGGAACTCGGTCAGAACCTCGGTCATCTCGTTCCCGCGCTCTCCGCATCCGATGTAGACGACGATCTCGGCATCGGAGTACTTGGCGAGGGACTGCTGGGTGACGGTCTTCCCGGTACCGAACGCACCGGGGATGGCGGCCGCTCCTCCCTTCGCGAGGGGGAACATCATGTCCAGGACCCTGAGTCCGGTCACGAGGGGGACGTCGGGCTGGTACTTCTCGGCGACGGGCCTGGGTACACGGACGGGCCAGTACTGGACCATGCAGACGTCCTTGCCGTCGATGACGGCGATGGTCTCGTCGACGGTGAAGGATCCGCTCTTGACGGAGTCGACCTTCCCCTTCTTGATGTCGATGGGGACCATGATCTTGTGGACCATGGGGCCTTCCTGGACGGTACCGAGTACCTGTCCGGCGGAGACCTCGTCGCCCGCGCTCACGGTGGGAACGAAGTCCCATTTCTTCTCATGGTCCAGTCCAGGTGCGGAGACTCCACGGTAGATGAAGTCGCCCATCTTGTCCCTGAGGACGGGCAGGGGCCTCTGGATTCCGTCGTAGACGGAGGTCAGAAGTCCGGGGCCGAGCTCGACGGACAGGGGTTTACCCGTGTTCGTGACGGGCTCGCCGGGTTTGATACCGGACGTGTCCTCGTAAACCTGGATGATGGAGTAGTCGCCGATGATCTTGATGACCTCTCCCATCAGCTGCTCGTTCCCGACGTGCACGACATCGTACATCTTGGGGGAGATACCGGTGGCAGTCACCACGGGTCCGGCGACCCTGTAGATTACACCTTCAGTGCTCATTTATTCATCCTCTGATTTGTATAAGTCAACTCCAATCGCCCTCTTGACCTTCTCGCGAAGATCGCTCTGGTCGCCACCGACGGGCACGACGACGGGCTGGATCGAATCCATGACCTTGTGCCTCACGGTAAAAGAGAGATTGTCCAGGTCCTTCGCGTCCACCGCGAGGATACCTATGTTGGGCTGGGACATCGCCTCCAGCATTTTTTCCTGGTAGTTGTCTTTGTCAGCCACGAAGACGCGCCTGATGCCGGCCAATCTGAAGCCGAGCACGAACTCGTCGCTGCCGATCACTGCGATTTCCATCAGATCACCAGAAGCCCTTTGATCGTCTCAGTGTCCAATCCGCTCTCGATCCCTCTGGAGATGGTCCTGATGTTCCCGACCTCGATCTCCTTGTGGATCATGTAGTCGAGGATGGGGACCACCGACAGGGGGTACATGTGCGAGAACCTCTTCGCGGCGGCGATCTCGTACCTCTTCATCTCGGTCACGACGTCCCTGATGCTTACGCTCTCGGACTCCACGAGCTCCTTGATGGTGTCGTAGAAGTCGAGCTGGGACAGGTCGGACGCGGCGGCGGCGATGGTCTCGGCATTGGCCAGCTGGGTGGCGTACCTGTTGTCGACCTGCCTTCCGCCGGGGATGATGTACTTCATGACGTCCTCCCCGTAGATGCCCTCGGCCTTCAGCTTGAGGATCGTCTCGAGGTTCCTGACGTCGATCTCCGTCCTGACGTAGTCCTGGAACATCCTGGTGGGCCTGGAAGAGGGGTCTATGCTCTTCAGGAGCCTCACGTAGTGGTATTTGTCCAGGTAGTCCTCGATCACTCCCAGGTTCCCGTTGGCCTTGTAGGCGGACAGGACGTCCTGGGGGATCGTCACATGCTCCATCTTGCAGTAATTGGCGATGATATCGTCCTCGCTGTCGAGGGCGATAAGCTTCTCAAGAGACTCGGATTTGAGGCTGCCTGCGGGAACGAGATCCTCTTTGATCTGCTCCACGCCGAGACCGTATGACTTCCCGCGGAGGATAACCTTCAGGTTCCAGATATCCCACTTCTCGAGATATGCGGCGACCATCGTGTTGAGTTCACCCTGAGAGGCTCCCAGGATGCTGCTGAAGACCTTCGCCATGTTGGCGTAGGTCGCGTGCTCGACGAGATCGATCCCCTCGTGGTGCCCGGCGAGGTCGGCCATCTCTTTCTGATAGCCGGACTCGCTGATGTAGCGGGATATCTCGGGGATGCTCATCTGCAGCATCTTGTTGTAGTCCTCGTCCTTGAGGAGAAGGGCCTTCTTGGCCTTCACCCTGGACACGGTGTACGCATAGTTTCCTGCTCTTCCGCTGCGGTTGAACATAGGTCTCACCCGAACAGGATGTCGGAGACTGCCTTGATCTCGCGGTCCCAGATGGACTGGAGGAGCGTGGAGTACTGCATGTCGATCTCGACGGATCCGTCCTCGCTCTGGAGGATGAGTCCGGCGGCGATCCTCGGGTCCTTGACGACGGAGGTCACGCCGAGCTGCTCGGCGGTGAAATCGTCGTTCTCGGACATGAGCGCCTTGGGCTTGTCGATGATGCCCGAGGCGGCCGCGACCATGGCCTTGTAGTGCTTCAGCTTCTCCTCGCCGGAGGCGTTCTCCAGCTGGGCGAGCATTCCGTCGAAGGCTTCCGTGAGGAGGTCCTTCTTCTTCGCGAGCACGATCTTCTTGCTCTCGAGCTCGGCGCTGGACAGCTCCTGGCGCTTGAGGGACTCAATTGCTTCTTTGAGCCTCTTGTCCTCTTTGTCTTTCAACTCGGAGATCCTTGCGTCCGCATCGGCGTTGATCTTCGCGATCTCCGCGTCGGCCTCGGCCCTGATGGCCGCCGCCTTCGCGTCGGCATCCGCGAGGATCTCCTGAGTCACGTTCGATAGTGCCATGAGGATTCCTCTGGCGCATCAGTTCGAATTCATGACGAAGATTCCGAGGATAGCGACGACCAGTCCGAAGATGACGATGGTCTCGGGGAGAACCATGAAGATCATTGCCTTTCCGAAGAGAGACTGGTCCTCGGTGATAGCTCCGACGGCTGCCGCTCCGACATCTTTCTCGGCCATTCCGGCTCCGAGACCGGTGAGTCCGACGGCGAGTCCAGCTCCGATTGCGATGAGTCCAGTTCCAATTTCTACTGCCATTTTCATACCTCTTTGATTGCTTTCTCTTTGGAGGAAACGGTTTTCACGCGTTTGATCTTGAGCGGAGCGTACTCGACACCGCCACCCTCGTAGAACTTAGCCATAAGCTCCACGAACTGCAACCTGAGTCCGTGCAGACCCGCCGAAAGGATGGCGAGAGTCCAGACCATAAGGTGCAGGAATACGAACAGGATGAGGCCCAGAACGACTCCGGCCACACCTCCCAATCCGATTCCGATCATCTCGATCGCGATGTAGTTGAACGCCAGAGCCATTCCGGCCTTGGACATCCCGATCGCGGCGAGACGTGTATATGAAAGGATGTTACCGATGATACCGGGCAGTTCGAGAACGGCCTGGATACCCTCGTGCTTGATGTTCATGGCCACTTCGATGATGATGAAGACCACTCCGATCGCAATGAAGGGAAGAACATCGTTGAGTGCGAAATCATCACTGTATATCAGGAACATCGCGAGCCCGTAGCACACGAAGACGAGACCGAGGAATCCGAAGATCCATCCTCCCTTCTCCATGAACCCGTGCTTGAAGTTGTGCTGGATGGACTTGTTGTACAGTGCGCACAGGTATCCGATCATCAGGTGAACGATACCGATGTACACGGACAGCTTGAGAAGGAATCCGACCTCGTGCAGCTTTCCGACTCCGACGTCGAAAGGCAGGAACGCGAATACGGATGCCAGATCGAAGTTCTCGATACCGAACAGCTCGGTGAAGATCCTCTCCCATGTCCATTCTACACCTTCGATATGTCCCTCTCCCACGAAGTGCATACCCAGGCATTCTCCGAAGAAGAAGAATCCGAAGATGAATGCCCAAATGCCTCCGAAGAACAGAACAGTGGCGATAGCACGCCAATCCTTGTGATGCGTGACCTTGAGGCCGTACGCTCCCAGGATTATGAACGGGATAGCATATCCCACGTCTCCGACCATCAATCCGAAGAACATCGGAAGGAAGATGGCGATCAGGATGGAAGGGTCAATCTCCTGATACTTGGGCACCGACACGAGTTTGGTCGGATACTCGAATTCCTTCACGACTGCTCCATTATTGAATTTGGTCGGAGCGTCTTTGAACCTCGGCTCAGCCTTCTCCGATTCCTCGAGCTTCCTTCCGCGGGTCTCCTGCACCTCGACGTAGACGCCCTCGACCTTGGACTCGATGTCCGCTTTGACGGAATCGGCCTTTGCCGCGGGAACCCATGCGTCGATGACGAAGGTGTACTCGCTGTTCGCGATCCTGACGGGGATCTCCCCCTTCTGGATCTCTATGGAAAGCTCTTCATCGGAAGCGCTGAGGAAGTCCTTGTGTTTGTCAAGCAGATTCTCCAGCTCTTTCGTGACATTCTCGAGTTCGGCGCCTGCGGCCTCGATCTCGCGGTCGGTCCTGGTGAGGGCCGCGGACGCGGATCCGGTGCCTTCGGGCACGGAAATCTCGGAGAAGCCGTACTCGGAGAGGACGGACAGGACTTTGTCCTTGTCCGCCGTCTTGGCGAACACGGCCACGACGTTGCCCTTCTTCTTGTCGAAGGAGGTGAAGACCTCGCAGTCCATGCCGGAAAGCTGGGACGTGGGGTCCTCTGCAACGGTTCCGACCGCCGAGAAGATGCTCCTGTATCCGGAGTACATCTCAAGGTCGATCGGTATGTCGGAAAGAAGCTCAAGATTCTTCTTCGTAGCGTTTAACTCGGTGATTCTCTGATTGAGATCATTCCTCTTGTCGAAGACGGCGGTAAGCTCGGCTTCGACAATCTCGACGCTGTCAGATGAAATCTGGCTCTTGATCTCGTCCTCGGAAATGGTCTCGGTCTTCATCTTGTGGGTGATACCGAGCCCCTTCTCCATCGCACGCACCTTCAGCAGCCTCTCGGATGCCTTGGGCGCGTACGGACGGGGTGTTCCGAGTGCGAAACCTTCGTCCGCGCCGACGGTATGATCGATCAGGTGGATGGCCTTCACATCGTACATGGCCTCGATGACCTCGTCGATGTGGGATTTGGCACCCACGATCACAATCCTACTCATCGACTCAGGAAGTGACATTTAGGGTCCTCTCGAATTCTTTATTGAGAAAATCTTTGACTTCCTGCATTTTCGCCTCAGAGGACCTCTCGATGGAATCGGCCTCCTTCTTGCCTTCGGCAAGCATGGATTCGCGCTTCACCTTGAGGTCGTCTTTCTCCTTGGCGACGGCGGACTCGTAAGAGCTGCGCATCTGAGCCTCAGCGTCCTGAATCTTCTTCACAGAGTTTCTGCGAGATTCGGCGACGGCGGATTTCTTGTCGGCCTCGGCCTGAGCGACCTTGGCGTCGGCGTCCGCCTCCGCTTTCTTAATTTCCGAAAGTATGTCAGTTCGGCTCAAATTCAACACTCCCCGACCCTGCGGTTTGTATCTAGTGAACCTACTTAATGCTAACCTATACTGAAAGGCAAAAAAGGGACCGGAGACCCATCCATTCCGGTGTTACTGACTGTTATCAGTTGGATGGATGGAACTCCCTTATCTCGATGTCCGTCTCCTTCAGGAGGTCGTGGGACAGATCGTCGATGTAACCCTCGTCGTAGACGATCTCCTTGATCCCCGCGTTGATGAGGATCTTGGCGCACATGGAGCAGGGGAAGGTCGTCGTGTAGATCGTCGCACCCTTGACGCTCACTCCGAAGTAGGCTGCCTGAGCCACAGCGTTCTGCTCCGCATGGACCCCGCGACAGAGCTCGTGCCTGGTGCCGGAAGGGACGTTCAATTGGACCCTGATGCAACCCAGCTCCTCGCAGTGGCGAGTGCCTTTGGGAGAACCGTTGTATCCTGTGGAAAGGACCCTCTTCTCTTTGACGATGACCGCTCCGACCTTCCTCCTAAGACATGTGGATCTGGTCGATACCAGACGCGCCATCTCCATGAAGTACTCATCATTGCTGGGTCTTTCCATACGGGCGCATCTGTATACATGATAGATAAAGAAACGGGATGGATAGGTTCTATTTCGGACATGCCTGTCTTCGTTCAAAAGGAATTAAATCCTAATGATTGTAATCGGGCGCCGTGGAGAAAGAGACCCGGAACTTCATTGCGGTCGTCGGCGTGTTCGCCCTCGTCATTCTCGGCGGATACTGCGCGCTCGTCGTACACACCGGATTCTCTCTTCCTTTCAGCTCCGTCGTATCGGAGAGCATGCAGCACGACAACGAACGCTCCGAAATAGGTGCGATCGACACCGGGGACATCGTCATCGTGCAGGACAAATCCAAAGCCGATATCCAGAGCTACGTCCTCGGATCCCAGACCGGCCATTCCTCCTTCGGGAAATACGGTTCTGTGATAATCTACAACAGAAGCTCCACCCAGAATCCCGTCATCCATAGGGCGATCCTATGGATAGACTACGATGAATCGACATCGACATGGTCGTCTACGGAATTGAAGAATTTCGATTCCGCCAAATGGCGCTGCGATACGAATGAGACCTGGAGCTGGTCGAATCTGAAAGGCACGCTCTGGCTCACCATCGATGATAAGGAAGTGAGCATCAACCTCGATTCTCTGCAGATCAAACAGAGCGGCTACCTCACGATGGGAGACAATCCGGTAACGAACAGATCTCTGGATCAAGCGGCCGGAATCATCAATCATCCCATCTCGATGGACGAAATAAGATCCGTGGCCATCTGGGAGATCCCCTGGCTCGGGATGTTCAAGCTCGAAATGAACGGAAACACCCATGTTTCTCATGTGCCGAACAGTCTTCCCTCGCTCGTGATGGAGATTATCATAATCTTCTCCATCCTGATCCTGATAGATTCATTCTCCATCTTCAGATATCTCTCTTCGAACAAGAAGAGGATCGAGAAGATGAAGGAATGGAAGAAGGAATGAGGAGGACCCCCCCACCCCTCCATTTCCACTGGAACTCGAAAAAGGGAATATCACATCAGAGTGGTCTGCTTAGTGGGCTTCGCATCCTTGAAGATGTCATCATTTTTCACCATCTCGATGATATCCTTAGGGATGCAGAGCTCGATCTCCTTGGTGCGACCGGTCCTTCCATAGGACTTCAATCTCGCATGGATGATGCCGAGCATATCCAATTCCTGGATGAGACCGGTAATCCTTCTCTGAGAAAGAACGGATTGTCCTATCATCTCACAGACGCTCTTGTAAGAGGAATAAGCGTCTCCGGTCGTCATCGGAGAAATCTTATTCTCCGTATTCTTGATGATGCCCATCAGAAGGATCTTGGATTGGATCGTGAGAGTTTTGATGACCTCGACGATCGCATCAACTTCGATCTTGCTCCTCGCTGAACGGACATGAGCCGAAGTGACCTTCGAATCTCCGTTCCTCTGAGCTATCTCAGCAGAGATTCTCAGAAGTTCGAGAGCTCTCCTCGCATCTCCCATCTCCTGAGCTGAAAGTGCAGCGCAGTATGGGATGACATCATCATCCAATACTCCGGGTTCGAATGCCGTTTCCGCTCTATTGTACAAGATATCCTGAAGCTGCTCGACATTGTACGGAGGGAACACGAGCTTCTCTTCCCCGAGTCTACTCTTGATCTTCGGACTCAAGAGTTCGGTGAATTTCGCATTGTTCGTGATTCCGATGATCGAGACCCTCGATTTCTGGAGAACCTCGTTGATCGTAGTGAGATAATAGAAGATGTCATCTCCGTTCTTCTGAATCGATCTATCGATCTCATCGAGTACGACGATGAACACCTTGTTCATATCGTCGATCAGCTCGCTCAGAGCTGTGAGGATCTTATCGAGACTCCATCCGGTGTAAGGAATCTTGTCATTGATCCCGTTGATGATCTGATTCGACATGCTGTACATTATTCCATACGCAGTGTCGTTCACCTCGCAGTTGATGTACACGTATGCGACGTTCTTCTGATCGGGATCGGCTTTCCTCAATTCCTTTCCGATATAGTTCATCACAGCGGTCTTCCCGGTTCCCGTCTTCCCGATGATCAGGATGTTCGATGGCTTGTCTCCATTCAAAGCCGGTGCGATGATCTCTACGATCGCATCGATCTTATCCTTCCTGTGAGGGAGTTTGTCCGGGATGTAGGTGGTCTGGAGGATCTTCGAATTCTTCACCAGGCTGTGTCTTGTGCTGATGTACTGTGTGAAGATGTTCGTTTCCTCTTCCATCGGAATCACCGCTGTTTCCACTGAACGGTACCGTGGATATAAGGCTATCTCAAACCTTCATTTCCACTGGAAAGAATCGTCTTTTCCGGACCGTTTCCGATTTCGGCCGTCACCGGATAAATACCTGTAAGATATCCGCAGTCCAATCACAAAAAGGAGTATCGAAAAATGAAAGGATGGCTTGTCATCGGTGCCTGTGTGCTCGGAATCGCCGCTTTCGTGGGCATTCTCTACGTCCTCGGAACGATGTGAGAAAACACGCAGACCCCTTTTCCGAGTTCCAGTGGAAATGGAGGGGTGGGGGGGGCCTGCGCGGCTGACCCCGACGGGTCAGTGTTGACTGAAACCACTTATTTTATATTCTAGAAGTTCAGAGACATCGGACCATGTCAACCAATGGTTACGCGGTCGCAGGCATCGCCGTCATCCTCGTGATAGCGATGTTCGTCGTTTTCTCCGAAGATGTGCAGGAGATCCAATACGAATACACCGGCATAGCTTCCGATGTGAAGGAGGGATCCAGCGGATACACGTTCCAATTGAACACCAGGGACGGGACGATGAAATGCTTCACTAGAGAACCGGTGCTCGATGAGGGCTATTATGGGATAACGGGCTCGTTCTCCAGTGATGGAAGCATATTCTTCATCGAGAAATTAGTATTACTGGATTGAATTGTTCTAATTCAATGTTTGAGGATAGAATTAAGGAGTCATTTGAAACGTTGGACCCAATCTTCTATAATCAGCCCAGGAACTTTTTCAAATTCATGAACATTATGAGTAACCAAAGTATAATTGAGAGCACGAGCATGCGATGCAATCAATGTATCCATTATTCCTATGGGATCTCCTGTTGATATTAGGTAATTAAGGACCCTTCCATATTCTTGTGCAGCCAAGTATCCAAAAGGCTCGATACGAATGAGTAATAATAAGTTGCTAAGAGCTTCTGAATTTTTCATAACATTGGTACTTGCTTGGACTCCATGACAGAGTTCAGCATATGTTATGGAAGACATGCAACAATCTTCTCCCATGTCATAAACAAATTCTATGAGTTCGTGGTTTTTGTTGCGTAGAATTTCTATGAGGATGTTCGTATCGAGCATGAAATTCATAACGATTCCCTCGTAGGTAATTCACCTTGGATACGTCCATTTTCCATAAAATCGTCCGTGAATCCGTATAATCCTTTGAAAGCTAATTCGCGTGCCTTATCTTTAGGAAATAACATGATTATTCCATCACCGAGCATTTTTATGCACACTTCGTCACCTTCAAATCTATATTCTTTCGGAATTCTGACAGCTTGACTTCCACCATTCATGAACAATTTTGCTGTTTCCATAAAATCACTATTCATGTATATACTTTTGTATATATTAAATCAATGTTCATTTTTATGCAGTTTGCGAACATTCCATATTCTCGTCCTCCTTGACCATGGATGGATCAAATGTACGTCGCAGTGGATGATACCGATTCGATGCGCGGGAACTGCACAACATTCC
>CAVIUM010000061.1:4901-10108 GCA_963645865.1 Lachnospiraceae bacterium | reverse complement strand
GAAAGACTGAGGCCTGGTGAAATCATAGCTCCTCGTTCCTGACAAGCCCTTTCTCCACGACGATCTTGCAGTTGTGGGCGATGACCATGCACAGCCCCTCCACGATCCGGGAATGCTCCAGCTTCGATGGGATGTGGGAGCCTGTGTGCGTCTTGACCATGTAGTTCGTCGTCTCGACCTGGGGACGGGACCTGTACATCCTCCTCTCACGACTGTCCTCGGACTTCAGACGCTCCAGCATCTGCTTCCTGTGCGACCCGCGGGTGGCGAATCCGCGGTTCCCGCGGCTCTCCCTGCACGGTATGACGGTCACGCATCCCAATCTGGACCTCATGAACCTGTGGACGGGTTCGGAATCGTACCCCTTGTCCATCAGGGCGTAGCTTATCGACATCCCCTCGAGGTCCTTCACGTGATCCGGGATGAACCTGACGTCGTGCTTCCTGACCGCCGAGATCCTGGCGGAGACGATGAGATGCGTGTCGATCTCGGCCGCGGAAGAACCCTTGGTGAAGGATCTGGGCTCCTTCTTGATCCCAAGCTCCTTGCACCTCTTGACGAAATGGGCCGATCTGAGGAAGTTGCTGAACCCGGTCCCGTCTATGGCGATGATGCAGTTCTTCCTCACGAACGCCTGGAAGGCGCACACGATCCTCTCCAGATCGGTCTCGTCCACGGTCTGGGCGAACCTGATGTACGTGGATCTGTCCGGCATGCGGCCGAGATCGTACAGGCCGATGGTCTTCAGGAAACCGACGTGACCGGGGAGGTCGTGGACCTTCCCGGGGAATCCCCGGGCACCGTCGCGGCCGTCGTCATCGCATTGATCCTAATGGCAACAGTGACCATTCTCTTATTGAGATACACACGCCATCGCCGATCGCAGGAATCCGAGTGCGACAGCCGCCACCACCGATTTGGCCCTGTAGGGGTCCTTGGCGCCCGCCACGAGCAGAACATCGCCGTCGTTCATGGGAGCCTTCCTACGGATCTCGGCGGCCAGGAGGGGATCGTTCAGATCTGTCCTCCAGTCGGGGAGCATTATCAGCTCTCCTTCGCGCATCACCCATGTGGTGCATCCGCTCCCGCCGGCGGCGAGGGCGGCGTTGCGCTGGGCTATGCCGTCCGTGAGCCTGTCCCCCGCGCCGACCACCACGGCACCGACGGACTCCCTGCTCATGGAGTATTGCTTCACATCGACATCCACGAACCTTATGCCCATGCGGTTCACCAGGGACCTGCCGTAGGATGTTATCGTGGTGCCCCACGGGGTGACCTCCACCAGCCCGCAATCCTTCATCATCCCGATTATCAGCCTTACGCATCTCTCGGTGCAGCCCAACTCCTCGGCGATCCTCCTGCGGCTCCTCGCCCGCTTGTCGCTGAGGATGTACATCAGACAGAACGCCTCTGCGTCCGAGCATCCGATCCTCAGATCGTTGCCGTCGCGGGGGAGGATGATCATAGAAGGGATACTGTTTCGGTACGGATTTAACGGATTCGGAGGCTGGTCGCTGTTTTTCCTTAAGCTTCATCAGGATATGACTGAAATTTGTATACAGTTTATATTGATTTAATTATTTAATATCTAATGAAAATATCTTATGAAAATGCTGTTTAATTGATTCATATCATCTAAAAATTCCACATCGTTCATATTGTTCTTACATGGAATTTCAATAATTCATAATTTAACGATGTTCATTCATTTATTGACTGGAATATAATTTCGATTTTTATTAATTATAATTGCCAAGTCAAATCCATCCAGATATTCATCCAATTGTCCTTCAGCAATGTGCTTAATTGAAGCTTATGACACGTTCGGCGACCAGAGATGGGAGTCTTAATAATGCAATGAGGAGAGTATACTTTAGCGACGTTTCTTTCGAGTTCCGTCGCGACAATGGTCAAGGAAGTATGATGATGAAATCGAGACTGATGGCATTGGCCGTGGCGACGATGTTAATGATGGTCGCCGGGGTGATCCTGATAGATGATACGGATGTGGATGCGTCCGTATCAACTACGGGTCAAGTAAAGGTTAATTACAATACTGGAAACGGATGGAACAGTGCGACCGTTTCTGCATATAACGTCTATGAAGCAATCGCCGCCGTGGCCTCCGACAGTACATTTTCAATTGAAACAACAAACGGAAGCTGGAGTGTGTCGCCTTACGGTTACGCCAACCCCAACGAAAACTACGGTAAACTCGACAAATTCAATGGATCTTCTACCTTCTACGCCTATGTTTATATCAAGTCTGATAACACCTTCTCTTGGGAGATTGCTGAATCCTCGCTCGGATGGTACAGACCGTTCCAAGACTATGCCGATACCGTTATGTTCCCGAGCGGATCATCCGCAGGAACTGCTAATGTTGCACTCACCACAACACCTGTAGCTCCTGGAAGCGACATCAGCACCATCCCGCTCACACAAATTGTCACATCCGGCGATGATGCGACGAATTACAGATACGCGTTCACGATCAAGGACACTCTGAATGAAGTTTCAGTCCCCAGCCCCACTCTAGTGAAGAACAGTCAGACTCAGACCACCGCAACGCATTCCCTCACGGACGATGACATCAGAAGCGACAGCGGGTATACGATATACGGATATGGTTCGGATGCTTACTTGGCTCTGAAGAATGCATTTACACCAGACAGGGTTGTTGGCGAGAATGATACATACAGATTAATCATCGAACCCACATACTCATACTATCAATTCTACTCGTGGACCGATACAATACTCGGAATCGGGACACAAGATTTGAGTGGGATGGATGATGAAGGATATTACTCCCAGTACAAGTATTGGGAATTGACAAGTAATTCCACCTATCTCGATTTCACCCTCGGGTTCTATTCGAAGTTAGCAGGGGCCCCTAACGATGGGGATGCTTTCAATTTAACGTACATTATCTCGGAAAAGTGGTACTACCCTTCAGAGTCCTGAGATCGTTGAGGTGAATTAAGATCATTTCAAACAACAATTTCGATGATGGGGTGGGCCTACCCCACCTGTCATCGACAAACCTTTTCCCTCAATCCATTTGGGAGATAATCAGAGGGGTCTAATTATTACTCCTGATATTATGTCTACAATTGAAGGTTGTGTCTCAGTAAGTACCATCTTGTATCCATATTGTCTCCACAATGGAATCAGATTGAGCAGATGGGTTTGCATCTATTTTGTTATCCCTTTCGTGAATAAGTGATATAGCATAATTGATCGCCCATGTATTCGGAGGGAGAAACGATGAAAGCACGTGTTAATCAAAGGAATCGGGGACATCATGCGGAGTAATCATATTCAAATTATAATCGGAATCGCCATGGTTCTTTCCGCAGCACTCTTCGTATCGATTCTTACGGTCCAAAGTGAAGGGGCCGATCAGAATATGATAATGACATGGACCGATGACTCTGACATAAAATGGTATTACTCATTAGACGAGAACAGCAACGCAGAACTGATACAATTCAGTTGTCCATCTCGGATTATTACCCAATTATCCATTCCTTCGATCATCGAGGGACACAGCGTTACCAAAATCGGAGATGGATTCTATAAAAAATCCAGTCAATTGAATCAGATGATCCTGCAAAGAATCACAATACCGAATACTGTGGTTGAAATCGGGGCATTCGCCTTCAGCGAGGTCAAAACCTTAGCGAGCGTAGAATTCGATGAAAATTCATCGTTAGAAAGAATATCCGACAACGCTTTCACTAACTCGTATAACGATGCCGGAACTGTTAATAAGCTGCACCAACAATATCTGGAGGCAGAGTCTGTCTCCTTACGTTCACATGTTGAATTCGATCTGATATCGTCGAATCATAATGCCTATCAAAAAGTCGGCGATCGTAATGTGACAGTCGACATCACCAGCGTCCAATCAGTCAAATCGATTGTGTTGAATCCAGGAAACATCGAGGTAAAGGATTACAAAATCGATAACAATGCAGTGACTCTGACATTCGATGCGAGCATGTTCGGAAGATGTACCATCAAATTCGAAGGAACCGATACAGAGGGCAATACACATTCCAAGCAATTTATTGTAAACTGGACCAACTTTATAACCGCCTCCACGAACGTAGTCTTTTATTATACAGATGAGATTTCTTTTACCGCATCCAAATCCCGGGTGAACGGCCGGACCATGACATGTACCGGCGTTGAATTAAAAGAGCAGAAAAGCTACTATAACGGAAATCTTATATTCTATCTGTTCGAGCCAACTGATGGAGAAATCAAACAAATCAAATTCTCGGTGAATCCAAAAACTTTCTTCACGGTCACTCTCAGTAAAGTCCTTCCTCTAGGCGATTTTAGCCCGATTACAAGCGGATTCTCCATAGAGTTGCCTCCCAGCGTTAAAATCATAGGAAAAAACGCTTTGGATAAAGCTCAACATGTGTATATCCCCGAGGATTCTATGCTGGAATCCATTGGGGAAGGATCGCTGGCTTCGATCTGTAACAAAATATCCCTGCCCAGTACCGTGACGCATATTGGGAAGCTCGCAATCAACAATCTGGCCGAAGTCGAGATACCCGAGGATAACACATCATACTCTATCCAAGATGGGTATCTCACGACCAAGGACGGAAAACATCTCCTGTCTTATCACGGTAACGCGGAGTCCATATCGTTCAGAGAATCGATACAGACCGTGGACGACTATGCGTTCAAGGGAAACACCGCCATCAAGAAAGTGATTCTCCGCGATAACATTACTTTCGGCGTTTTCCCCTTCGAAAACACTGATGTTGAAGAGATTGATCTGTCGAATACGTCATCCATCCCGGACTATGTGTTCAAAGGAACCAAGATTCAGAAGCTGATGATACCCGATAATGTAGAGACGATCGGATTCAAATCGTTCTATGGGATAGGCACCTTGGAAGAGGTTGAATTCGCGAGCGGTTCAAAGATCACTGAGATCGGCAATTACTCATTCTCAAGTAATGATAATCTGAAATCTGTCTCTTTCGGTTCCAGCTCGCCGGGTTATTCATGTTCCATTAATACGGGAGCGTTCTTCGCTTGCGGATCCCTTGTCAAAATCGATGTGGATCCAGGTTTCAACCTGATAACCATTGGAGATGGAGCATTCGCGAAAAATGTGAATGGCCGCCTAACCGTTTCAGAAGCATTATCGTTCGGTATGGAGTCGGGCATCCTCA
>CAVIUM010000061.1:0-4891 GCA_963645865.1 Lachnospiraceae bacterium | reverse complement strand
CCTCATCCCGACCTCGGTCGAATCCATAGGAAAAGGTGCATTTTCAGCATCCGTGGGAGGTATTTTCGATGGGACCACAAAAGAACCTTTCCACGGAATGATGATAGCTTCAATATCATTCGCCGGAATAGTGAATGCGCCGAACTGGGAAGTGAAATTCGCCGAAGGTTCGCACATCAATCAGCTGAGTACGAGCGCGTTCGCGGGTCTTCGCGGTACGAAATTGATAGACTTGTCGAGTTGCACATCTCTGATTACGATTCCGGAGAGGCTCTGTCATCAAACATACGGAGCACAGAAAACGAGTGGTGGGTGGGAACAGACATTCAAAACGGATATCAAACTGCCACCCAACATCACGGAAATCGGAAAAGAGGCGTTCCGCATTGATACGGCGGATTTGACATATGCTTCGGTCATCGAAATACCATATTCCGTAGAGAAGATATCATACGCCGCCTTCAAGGGCTCGGCTAAAAAAATATCATTCGAAGAAGGATCATTATTGACTGATGCCTCCAATATCCTGAGAGATATTCCTGATTCGAATTATACACTCGATCTCAGCAATTGTCTTCATCTGAAATCCGTTCAAATCAACTATACAACGATCCTACCCCAAGGGGTGTACTCTATAGATGCAAGGGGTCTCGAAGCCTGGATCGAAGGATCGGAAAACATCCTCTTGAACCTTGGGGATGACAACATTCTGAGAATTGCATCGAACACCACGGCCATCAACAAAAATGTCTTTCAGAATGTCAGTACAGTCGAAATTCCTGATGAAAATCCTTTCTTCTCAATAGAAAAAGGGACTCTCATTTATGAGAATAAAAATGAACGTATCATCGAATGGGTACTGAAAGGGATAGAAAAAATAGACCTCGGGGAGGAATTGAAGGTCTCCAGAATCGCCGAAGCCGCGCTGAGCGGAACCGATGTGAAGATCGTCAGAATATCTCCCATGGCTGACGAGGAACTGTTAATCCTGGATGACAAAATGGCAGAAGGGTGTGATGGAATCACATACGTATTCAACTGCGAGCTGAGCTCGCTGTCCATGTCCGGACTCACCTTCGCATCATCTACTTCCAATAGATTCTGCATTGACGGCTCCGGCGATACTACCATCGAATCATGGCTCAAATCGTTCGGTACAATATACAGAAACAGGTGTCCGGAGGATAATGTATCGATATTCCTCCCGGAAACCGTGTCAGGAATTCCGGTCGAATATGATGGGATTTCATATTCCGATGGTGAACTGAATGTAATGTCGATCAAGATTAAGGGCGGATACACAGCCTATGATCTTTCATTCGATATCGATGGAGAATCGTTGAGGATCATCGAAGGTAAACTCTCCGTATCCGCAAGACAAGGGGATTTGAAGATCATCTCTATCTCCGTCTCGAATCGGACATCCGACGATATGGTTTCAATCAAATTCTACGCCAACGGAGGGAATGTCGATGGATACGAGCACCTCATCGTTAAAATTCCACGGGGCATGACCCTGATAGACTCGGATCTCCCTGTAGTAGCATATGAAGGACATTCTTTCGACGAATGGACCGATGGCTCAAACAATGCATTCGATACCGACTCCCCCATCACCAAGGACATCGTTCTCACCGCCACGTGGAAAACCCGGAACCCCATCGTAACATTTAATATCGATTCCGGAGACGTCTATTACAAAGGAAATAAGGTATCTTCAATAATATTGGATGACGCAGCGGATTCCATGGAATTCACCTTTTCGCCGTATGACGGTTATCAACCATTTTATTGGATCCTTGATGGGAAAAGAACCGAAACACCGTGGAGTGACCCGCTGGTATTGAACAACGTTTCACGCGACATCGCGATTGAAATGGAGTGTGTATTCTCGGCCACAAGTTCGGTGTTACAAGCATACAACAACCGCGGACTTCCGACCGGCGACGAACTATCTACTTTGGTAAAGGTATCCGAACTCGGAGGAAATGTAGATACAACAGGCTTTTTCTGGAGCGGACACTCGTCTGTTCCACTTATTGTGGATGAACGCGTGTACTTCCGTGCTTTAGACCGCCTGTACATGACCGAATCGGATACTGGGTATGTCCTGAAAGCGGTCGAATCGACGAACGACCTCTCCTACTATCATTATCTCGGATACGGCGACGGAGTGATTTTGGACTACGCTACCGGAAGGGCATACAACACGGACTTGGAACAACTGTACGTGATCGAAAAAGGGGCCGCGATGGCCGTGTACCATGACGGATATTTCTACACCCTCGGAAGAAGCGTTTACAGATTCACAGCTACCGATGATGATACATCCAAAGGTGACGAAATCAAACCGGTGGAATTGATCGGCAAAATGGAAGGAGCATTCGCCGGCTACGGAATCCCGGGATGCGTATTCATCGGCGACTACTTCTATCGCGTATATGCTTCCGGTGACGAACGCGGATTCATAGCTATGAATCTGAAGACCGGAGAAACGAATGTTCAGAAAGTCGATGCACTGAAATACTACTATCTGGACGACGGATGGCTTTCATACCATGACGGAACCTTGTATCTGACCGGTTATACGAACGGCCTGTTCGGCGCAAAAGCCTGTGATGACGACGATGTCGTTGCATTCGTAGACGTCGATGGTCTGAATTTCAAGAACCTAGGCAGTATCAAACTCGATGGAGAACGGTACTTCATGTCGGAGTTCCTGGTATACGATAATATCGGATTCGTGAATTCCGGCGGATTGATTTACGTTTATGATATAAAAAGTGGCGACAACGGAAAGAGCCTCGTACGGAAGGATGTGATCGGACCCTCCGCGTACTCTCATGGATCGATGGTAATGGATACGTCTCGCGCAAAAACCGAAAGTAAAATCGGATTCTACTCCATACCGTATTACTCCAACAAACAAATTGCAATGTCGATTGTTGAATACGATCTGAAGACGGGAGCGAGTGCTTCATACATCAGTACGGAACTTCCGTACAATTACAATTCCCAGGCGATGCGCAGCGATGTTGAAGGTCGCATGATCTGGTACAACGATACGGGACATATCTTCACATATACCATACCCGAAAAAAACAGATTCTTCTTCTTCATCGAAGATGACGGAATCGCTCAATGGTACGAGTCCTACGGGGCGACGGCCGCCGATGCTCTCAAGGCCCTCGGATCCGACGTCGTCACCCTGACTGCCACCAACGGATTGGCCACAATGTACGGAGGAGATGCCGACGGATGGAACCTGTACTATCTCAAACAGGATGTCTTAGGATATCAGAATCCGAAAACCGATCCCAACGGTTGGAAGAGTATAGCGAACCTGTTCAACAGGACGCTGGATTCCTACCACTACTACGCCATAACCACCAGCGGCACCGCCCCTTCCGCTGTAGACTACAGGTTCGTGGACGGTTCTGATATCGGAACGTACACCTTCGCCGACAACATCGGCGACCGCACGATCGTCGGTAAGAAGCTAGTCGCCGTGGCCGATGGAACCGATGTCTCCACCATCCGTTTCTATGACGGCGACAAGGAGATCGAGGGCAGCGCACTCATCGGCGCGATGGATTCGAAGGTCGATGGCTCGTTCCCGTCCGTGTACAAGGCCGACCACATAGCCAACTGGTACGTCAGGGGCACAGACGACCGTGTGACCGAACTCCCGAAGACCTTCTCCGGGAACCTGGAGTACGAGATCAGATGGGTCGAAGCCGCATATGAACTGAAGGGGACTGCGAGGGTCGTCGGGGACACCGTGTTCTTCGAGTTCTCCGCCGTAGTGAAATCCGGAGGGAGCGACCTGGTGGACGCCCGCGTGCTCCTGCACGCCAAGTACGGGGACGCGTTCTTCACGAAGACTTTCTCCGGGGAGCTGGATATCGCCGGCGGGGGAACCACGGCCGTTATGGGGGTCAGCGGATACAGCCTGACGTACGTCGTCGCCTACCTCGTGGAGGGCACCCCGACCACGCAGCAGTACAGCTCCTACGCCGAGTACAGCTACGAGGCAGGGACGGGATCCCGATGAAACGCTCCTCGGTCGAGAAGGCGCTGATCGTCGCCATCCTCCTGACGGCTCTGGTCTGCGTCTCATATGCGGAGACGTCCGATGCGGACACCGCACCTGCCATAGACAGCGTGAACTTCGACCCCGACCGGGAATGGGTGCTCGTTAGTGGAACCGCAGACACACCGTCCGTGAAATTCATGATCCAGGGCCCGGAGGACTTCTTCAGGTCCCACGCCTTCCTGGTGAAAGACGGGAGATTCACGGACGAGTACTCCATGAAAGGGGCATCGCCGGGAACCTACGAGATCACGGTATGGAACAACTACGGGTCCGACAAGGGCACGTTCGTCATCCTGGATCCCGCCAGCGTGAAGATCGTCCCGTCCTCGGAGTCGGTACAGATGTACATCGGGGATTCGCAGACCCTGACCTTCTCGGTCGAGGGCTGCGATCCGACGGATGTCAAGACGACCAGCAGCAACTCGGATATTGTGTCCGTCGGTACCAGGCTGTCGTCACAAAGTACCGTCTCGATCTTCGGGAACTCTGTCGGCACCGCTACAATAATCGCCGAGTACAGAAACGCCAGCGCCGCCGTGACCGTCGATGTCGTCGAAAGACCAGCGGTCGACAACACCTACTCTTTCTTCATCCAGATGGTCCTGGATGCGGACAAGGTCTCGCACCCGGTGTACACCCAGTCCATGCTGGAATCGGGATTCACCATCACCGCCGTCGCAAAGAACGCGGCCGACGCCCTGGAGAAGGCATGCAAGGAGAACGGGATCCCGCTGGTCCAGTACTCCGACGGGACGCTGAAGGGATGGATCACATCCATGTTCGGCCTCGGGGATG
>CAVIUM010000060.1:0-10648 GCA_963645865.1 Lachnospiraceae bacterium | reverse complement strand
TAGGCACAGAGAGGGGATTTCGCGGACATCCGGATGCTGAGGAACATTGCTCGGCAGACCTTTTGTCCCCTCTCCTCTGACATGGATGGTGCCGATAGTCCACAGAATCGTGTTGTCATCTTCGACATTTGCCAGACGGATCCATTTGCGCCTTGTTCCAATGGCGAAGGACACCATCCGATGTCGACGGCGTCCGTGGTCCGGTCCGTACGATAGAATAGTGTCGGGGCGCCCTCTCGGACGCCCCTGTTTAAGAATCAGTTCAGAACGTCGGACATCTCGTAGACGACGCCCTTCTTCTGGTTGACGACCCAGCCGGCCGCCATGACGGCTCCGCCGACGAAGATCTCCCTGGAGTGGGCCTGGTGGCGGATCTCGATGCGCTCGGAGTTGCCGATGAACATGACGGTGTGGTCCCCGACGATGTCCCCGCCCCTGACGGCGTGGATGCAGATCTCCTTCCCGCGGGGGCAGACGCCCTCGCGGCCGTAGATGATGTCTTTCCCGCCCATGGCGTCGCTGATGATCTCCGCGGCGGTGACCGCGGTACCGCTGGGGGCGTCCTTCTTCTGGTTGTGGTGGGCCTCGATGATCTCCACGTCGTAGGCATCGCCGAGGTACTTGGCGGCGTCCCTGATGAGCTTGAAGAACACACCCACTCCGATGGAGTAGTTCGAGGAGATGACCGCCGCGACGTTGTTCTTGATCACAGCCTCGGTGATGTTGGTCTTCTGCTCGGCGGTGAGCCCGGTGGTCCCGATGATGAGGTTGACCCCGGCCGCGGCGGCCACGGGGGCGTTGGCGGCGGTGGCGGGCGCGATGGTGAAGTCTATCAGGACCTCGGTGTTGCTGTCCTTCAGGACCTGGGCCAGGTCCTTGGAGTCGGAGACGGGGACGCCGAGGTGTCCGACGCCGATCGCCTCCCCCACATCCTTCCCCACGTTGACGAGGTCGAAGGCGGCGGAGAGCTCCATGCCATCGGTGGCGAGGATGCGGCGGATGAGGAGGTTCCCCATCCTCCCGCAGGCGCCCAGGAGGGCGACCCTGGTCTTCTTGGATGAATCGTTGCAAGCCATGTTATCGGCGGTGCGATGGGGGCTTCCGTAGATAACTATTCGCTGGGAGCCCCCATGGGATGCATCGGTTCCGACGTCTGCGGGGTTTGACGTTGAATGAGGAGACACGGCGTTTCATATCGGAATCCGGATACTGCTTCAGGACGTCGTACAGCATGGACCTTATGGATTCCTTCATGGGCAGCACGCTGTATGCGGCGGTGTGCAGGAACATCGAGGTGTCCATGGAGCTGCCGAAACGGTGGGCGCAGAGGTTGCGAATATGGAATCTTGCAGACTCCGTTGGTCAGCGAAGGCCATCCATCCAGTCCTCAGATCGGGCGTCGGTGACGATGATTTGCGATTCAGGCTAACAGTTGGTTTACGAGAACAACGAAACACAGTGGCTCCGAGCGAACTCCAATTGTTCTTCGTCGGGGTAGTATAAGCGAGGGGCCACACGACCCTTGAATGTGACGAACATTTCTTCGAGGAAAGACATGAGTCCATCATCGGTGACTTCCGGACAGATGGGAAGAACGAGTCTGATCCATTCCGGTCTGTCTGTCTTTATGTCCTTCAACCCTTCGTAGGTGACATATGCTTCGGGGAATCCGTATTTCTCGACGATCGGACGTACCTTCTCGATCAGTTCGGCTACGGTCTCTTTCCTCTTGAACGGATTGCGAATTCTCATGGCGTCGCTCGTCCGTTTCATACTGTGATATACTATATGAAGGACTAAGTTACCTCGTGCTGATTTCTTAAAGCACACGTGCCGTAACGATTGATGGTTCACAGCACACAACCCTATGATGGCCCCGGATCGGTCTTTGTCCCACAGTTTAAATAGCATCGAGGGATTTGGAGCAACCAGCACGGTCGAGGACGGTGCCTTTTTCCATCAACTGATAGGAGACTGACCATGACTGAGGACACTCTTAAGACGGGCACGACCACAATAGGGCTGAAGCTGAAGGACGGAGTCATCCTGGCATCCGATCAGAGGGCCACGATGGGCAACCTCATCGCCCACAGCGATGTCCAGAAGGTCTATCAGCTCGCCGACAACATCGGCATGACCATCGCCGGGGTCGTCGGGGACGCGCAGCTCATGGTCCGCTACATGCAGAGCGAGATCTCCATCTACTCCATGAAGAAGGGCTCCCCCATGTCCGTGACCGCCGCGGCGACCCTGGTCGCCAGCGTGATCCGCCAGGGATTCTACCTGGGGCTCATCGTCGGCGGCTACGACAGGACCGGCGGACACATCTTCAGCATCGACGGCGCCGGAGGATACATCGAGGACGAGTACTGCTCGGTCGGATCCGGATCCGTCTTCGCCCTGGGCGCCCTGGAGTCCTCCTTCAAGGAGGGCATGTCCAAGGACGAGGGCATCGATGTCGCCATCACGGCCCTCAACTCCGCCAGGAGGAGGGACAACTGCACCGGCGACGGGATGCTGGTCTCCTACATCGGTCCGAACGGCTACGAGCAGATCTCCCGCGAGGAGATCGTCTCCCGCTGCACGGACCTCGGATTCAAGTTCCCCAACTGAGGGGGATCCCCACCAAACCCCTTCCCAAACCCGTTCTCTCCACTTCCCAATCATTAAGCAGGTCTATCCATGAATGTCGACA
The DNA here is from genome assembly GCA_963645865.1 of Lachnospiraceae bacterium. Lineage (GTDB taxonomy): Archaea > Thermoplasmatota > Thermoplasmata > Methanomassiliicoccales > Methanomethylophilaceae > Methanoprimaticola. The sequence goes on along the minus strand of CAVIUM010000060.1, from coordinate 7,953 downwards.
GACAGTTCGATTCATTGAGGGAGGAGGTCACCCGTGCCCTGCCCCCCAACGTCCGCGTCAAGGAGATCAAGTTCGAGGGTCCGCTCGTCGTCATCTACACCGACGAGTACGAGAAGCTCTCCGCCAACGACTCCATAGCCAGGATGCTGGCGCAGACCATCCACCGCAGGGTTGACATCCGCCCCGACCCCGCCGGACTCGAGGACCCGGCCAAGGTGGAGGAGAAGATCCGCTCGATGATACCCGAGAAGGCGGAGATATTCGACATCAACTTCCTGGAGGAGACCGGAGAGGCGCATGTGGAGGCGATCAACCTCTCCGAGGTCGTCGGGAAGGAGGGTAAGCTCCTCGCAGACCTGCGCAAGGAGACCGGATGGAACGTCAAGGTCATCCGCGCCCCTCCGATACCCTCCAAGACCGTCTCGGACGTCAGGGGATATCTCAGGGCGAACCAGAAGGAGCGCCAGGACATGCTGTCCTATGTCGCCAGACGCATAGCCAGGCCCAAGCTCGAGGGCGAGCAGTGGGTCAGGGTCACCGCCATGGGCGGATTCAGGCAGGTCGGGAGGTCGGCCTCGCTGCTGACCACCAGGGAGAGCAAGATCCTGATCGACTGCGGTCTGGACCCGTCTTCGGACAACACCCCGTACTTCGGGATCCCCGAGGCCCAGCCCCTGGCGGATCTCGATGCCGTCGTCATCACCCACGCTCACCTGGACCACTGCGGTACCCTCCCGGCGCTGTTCAAATACGGATACAAGGGGCCGGTCTACTGCACTCCGCCCACCAGGGACCTGATGGCCCTGCTCCAGCTGGACAACATCAAGCTCGGGTTCGGGGAGAACAAGAAGACCCCCTACGAAGCCCAGCACGTCAGGCAGGAGATCCTGCACACCATCCCGCTGAAATACAACGAGGTCACGGACATCGCGCCCGATGTGCGCCTCACCTTCTACAACGCCGGGCACATCCTCGGCTCCGCAATCGCGCACTTCCACATCGGGGAGGGATTGCACAACGTCGCCTTCTCCGGCGACACCAAGTACGAGAAGACCTGGCTGTTCAACCCCGCCAACACCAGATTCCCCAGGTTGGAGACCTTCGTCATGGAGTCCACCTACGGAGGCCACAACGACATGCAGCCCTCCAGGGCCGATGCTTCCGAGCAGCTCGGGAACTATCTGCAGCAGGCCGTGGAGCACGGCGGACACGTTCTGATCCCCGTCTTCGCCGTCGGGAGGTCCCAGGAGGTCATGCTGGTCATCGAGGAGCTCATGCGCACCGGCAAGATCCCCAAGATGAACGTCTGGCTCGACGGTATGATCTGGGAGGCGACCGCCATCCACACCGCTTATCCGGAATACCTCAACAGCCAGCTGAGGACGCAGATCTTCCAGCAGAATAACAATCCGTTCCTCTCGCCCATCTTCAGGCGTGTGGAGACGGCGGACATGAGGGAGGAGATCTGCCACTCGCCCGAGCCTTGCATCGTACTGGCGACGAGCGGTATGATGTCCGGCGGACCCGTCATGGAGTACTTCCGCGAGTGGGCCGACGACGAGAAGAACTGGCTGCTGTTCGTCGGTTACCAGTCCGAGGGATCCATCGGACGCACCATCCAGAGGGGCAGGCCGGAGATCACCCTCAACATGAGGGGCAAGCCGATCAACCTGAAGATCAAGATGCAGAGGGAGACCGTGGACGGATTCTCCGGACACTCGGACAGGAAGCAGCTGATGCGCTACATCAGCTCCCTGGACCCCAAGCCCGACAGGATCATCATCGGTCACGGGGACGACCGCAAGTGCACCGACCTCGCTTCCTCGATATACAAGAAGTACGGCATCGAGACCAAGGCCCCCCAGAACCTCGAAACCATAAGGCTGAGGTGAGCCTCCGGCCCCTCACGGGGCCGGGGCCATCGCCTCATTTCTTCTTCAGACCCTTCAGGATCCTCGTGACCTCGCGGAAGTCCTTCCCCTCGAGGTCGAAATCCCCGCACCTCACGACCTTGAAGTTGCCGTGCGTGATGGAGCAGTCTATCTCCTTCACGATCAGACAGAATTCCCCGAAGTCGGTCAGTGCATAGCGCTTGGTGGTGTAGGATGTGTTGTCCTGGATCAGCTCCAGCACATCCGATTCGACGTAGGCCTTCAGGCATCTGACGATGCGCATGTTGTTCGCGGGGAGGTTCTTGCATATCTCGGACTCCTTGGGGGAGTCGTGGTCCGCGATATAGGTCAGAACCATCAGTTCCAGTTCTTTGTCGCCAATCTGTCTGCCTCTGCCCTTTGGTTCCATCGAACGTATGAGATATGTTTATCCTAATTCTATACTGTTGTGCTGATTGGAAACTATGTTTCCGAATGGAACACAGTTCTCGCGACGGGCATCAATAATCCGGTCGGAACAGCAGTTTCCGGGACAGAATATGGAGGATGGAAGGGGTTTGGATGGATCCGAGGACGGCCGGTTCCCCTTACCCGCCCTCGTCCGCGACGGCCGATGCATGGTTGAATTCGTTACGATGACCTTGACCTGTGACCTTCACGATCGGGACCTGACATTGATATCAATTCCTCCGTCCCTAGAAGGGCATAGCCAATGGTACGGCTCTATGACCCTGCCGTCGGGTTCACATCCGCTCCGTCGGGGACTACCTGCCGGCCGTCTCAGATCTCAGTGCTCCAGTTGGTGGCCTGGATCAGGGCGTCCTTCTCGCGGGCCTCCTTGGAGGCGGCGTCGGATTCCCTCCTGAGCGAGCGCACGTCCACCGTGGATACGCGTTTCGGCATGTCCGGTGTGCGGTAGGAGTGCGCGGATTCCATGGCGGAGTCGATGAGGCCGTTGAGCACGTTCGCCTTGGCGATGAGCGCATCGCGGGAGGCCATGAGCTCGGCCAGGGTGTGGCCGTCGGATGCGACGGTGTTGGCGTTGGCCGTGTTGATGCGGGCGATGAGCTCCGCATACCTCGGGATGACGGTGTCCAGCTCCTCCAGCATCCTCTTCGGGTCCTCGGCCGGTTCCTCGCCCTCATAGACTTTCGAATTGGCGTTGAGACGCGAGGAGATGGCGGATATGCGGTTCCTCAGCTCTGCGCGTTCCATGAGCGCCTCTGCTAGCTTCATGCAGCGGGGTTGGACGGGATGGTATTTGGATGGTTCCCCGGATGGTTCGGAGGATGTACAGGATTCCGTACTACGGATGTGTTGATGTTTCCTGCCCGGTTTCCGAGCATCCCTGGGCAGCGGAGATATCCGGACCCGTTCTCTACATCCACATGTGCTACGACAGTTGGTTCCAACGGAAGCGCGATGCCTTCCGGTATTGGCTCTGGAGACGGAAGTGGCCTACCCTCACTGAAAGTCGGATAGCGGAGATCGTTTCAGAGATAGCTCCGAACTACGGCGTGAAGTTCATGGGGTTCAGATCAACCGGTTCCGACGGGACCGTCAGACCCGAGGATAAACTGAAGGTGTGCGTGGTGAACAACGGGGACCTGAGCTATGTCGATATGAGGCTCTTATGCGGGAACTTGAGATGCGCCATGAACCGTGATGCCGAATTCTGCCACTCGGAGCACACGACGGAGCGGAGCGAGCTGGAAGAGATGGGATTCACCATCGTGTACGAGGAATCCGGGCAATCCCCGCAGAAACACCGAAAGGAGGGATACGATGACGTTCAGAGAATGGCTGTGGAGGAGGAAGTGGTCGACGGTATCCGAGGAGAGGATATCGGAGATCATCTCGGAGATCGCTCCGAGGTACGGCGTGAAGTACGTCGCGTTCAGAACGGATTCTTCGGACGGGACGGTCAGACCGAAGGACACGCTTGATGTGTACGTGGTCAACAACGGGGGGATGAGCTATTGCGATCTGGCGCAATTCTCCGGGGAGGTGATGTGTGCCATGAACCGGGATGCGGATTTCTACCCCATGGGCCGCAGGACGGAGCGGAGGGAGCTCGAAGAGCTCGGAACCATCATCGCCTATGAGGAGTCTGCGCCGTCATCCGACGAAGAGCGAGAATCGATCGAACGGCGATTCCCGGATGATTCTTTGGTCCACGACCCATAATCTGGAAGTTTCCCCGGACGTACCCGTTCCATTGCCGGTCCGCGGCCGAATGCACCGGGTGTTCTACGGATGTGTTGGTGTTTCCCATCCGCTTTTCGAACATCTCCCGGCAGCGGATATGACAGGATGCGGCATCCTTCCGACTATGACGAACGAGGGGATGAAACCGGAAGCAGATGCTCAGAAGGATTCCGATGAGGGTTGGTTCGACAAGTTGGACGACATAGGCAAGCTCGCCTATCTTGCATCTCAGGGTTCGAGGAGCGCCGCCGTCCAACTCAGGAACCGTTATTCCTCAGGACCGAACGAGGACTCCCGTCTGGCGTACAAGTTCACCTGCTACGCTGCGTTGGCAGGTGACATGGAATCCATCGAGAACCTCCGTTCCCAAGGCAGGCTGGTCTGCACGTTCTTCCCGGAGGATCTCGATACCGGATGGATCCACTTCCCCCTCGACCATTCCAGACGGTCGGAGGATCTGGGACACACCGTCCTCATCCCCGTCAAGTCGAACGTTCCGCGCCGTCAGGGGGATCCGTCTCTGAACGTCGGCTACCGCCACCCGGATTCGTTCGGAAGATACGAGCACAGGATGGTCGACTTCATCCGTCCCGAGGACCTGGTCGCAGGCGTCGAGAAGCCTTCAACGCGCGGATACATGTTCTCCGAGCGTTATTGGCCGGATTGCTCCGATATGGAGGACTGGCTCGATGCGGAGCCTTTCGGCGAAGAATACGACGAGATCGATGCGAGGTTCTTCCGCGACGTGTTCCAATACCTGGGCATCGGCACCGGGCGGGACGAGGATGCGGCCATCAGGGACCTGCTGGACATGGCCATCCAAGGCAACCGCAACGCCGCCGACATGATCTCCTACGCAATAGGATACGAGCCGGAGACGTTCCTCGCCCGTTTCCCCGACCGCACCGCGGAGGAGGAGACGGAGCTGATCTCCCGTACCGGGGAGGACGACCCGCGGAGGCTGTACCACGAGGTGGCCGACGGCAGGATGCTCGGGGACTCCCCTGAATGGAGGATACTCTCCATGCTGACGCACATCGACCCGTGGGGCCTCAGCTATGACGAGGAGCATACGAACGGCGAGGGCGGATACGAGGACGACGTGCTGCTCACCCGTGCGGACGACCAGTACAATCCGGGGCCCGCGACCTTCGTATTCAAGCCGTCCGGCTATTCGATGGGATGGTACAAGAACGCCTGGAAGTCCGCGGAGCAGAGCGAGAACCTCTCCATGGGGGAGATCAGGAGGGTCATGAGGCTGTGCATAGAGCACCTGCTCTACGGCAGGGAGATACCGCAAGGTCCGACGAAGGAGCTCATCTCGATGCCGATGCACCTGTACGAACCCCCCGCGGATATGCGGGAGGATCTGGAGAGGGTGGCGCGCGGTGCCATGACGAACCGCATCGGCTGGGTGTGCACCTCGTGGTCGTGGTCGTACTTCGACCGGGACGCCGAAGAGGCGGAGAAAATGGCCAAGGATATTCTGGCCGGGTGCAGGTGATATCATGTCGGACACACCTCTGATCAGACTCCACGATCCTCCAGGCATCAATCATGGGCTGATAAGACGGGCCGTGGATATCGTCGTCGAGACATGTTCCCCCAGGACGGTCTATCTCGTCGGACCCACCGCGACTGGTTATGTGGAATACAATCAGGTCAAACTCCTCGTCGTGGTCGATGAAGGGGATAAAAAACAGATATGGGGCGACGTCGCCTGGGCGCTGGTCGATGTGTTCATCGACGGAGAGGTCAGCGTGTATACCTCCGAAGAGTTCGAGGAATGCCGTACAAACAGTTGCTCACCTGCATATCAAGCTACGAAATACGGGCGCATAGCCTACCAACGCACCTCCGAGCACCACATCATAGATTCGGGGGACGAGTTCAACGAGCATGTGATGGATGCGGCCCCGCGTGTGGGACGCAGGGATTCCGACGGGATGACCGTTTTTCCGGCGGATTGGGACGACCCCGGGGATGAGGTGTATTCGGCCATGGAGGCCGACGAGGTCGGATTCGCCTGCATACTGGACGAAGGTATCATCGGAGCCGTTTTCGAAGAAGCGGCCGCTTCGGGGAAGACCCTGTACCTGTCTCGCATATGCGCCGATGGAAGGATCAGGCTCAGGATTCCCCTGCCCGTACGGGTGTTCCGCGATGACCGTTGGAATGTGGATCCAGTCGGCCTCCCCATCCACGGTAAAGGGGATACACCCATCGAAGCGTTGGAGTCCATGGCCTCGATGCTGTTGGAAGACATCGAGATGTACTGCGTACCGGAAGTTCCGCTGGATGATCCGATGAAGGAGATTTATGCCGCGTACGTGAGGCTGGATAACGATCTCTGAGATGGAGATGTACCGCCCCCGAGAGGAGTGTAGCATCCGTCCATGTCGGAATCCGCGGATCCGTACTACGGATGTGTTGATGTTCCCTGTCCCGTTTCCGAGCATCCCCCGGCAGCGGATATGACAGGATGTCGCCATCGATCGGATATGACAGTCGAGAGAGGAGAAACGAGGGAGAGGGTCCCGAGCGACGTGTTCTACGTCCGGAAATCGTACGGCGAGGACGTCTACGAAAGGATGGACGACATCGGCAAGCTCAGGTACCTGGCCTGCAACGGGTCGTTGAGCGCTGCGCTGTATCTGAAGGACCACTACTCGGAGGACCCGAAGAGCGTCGATCGGAAGCTCAAGTACGCCTGCTACGCGGCGATGGCGGGGGATTGGGACTCCTATGAACTGATGGTGTCCTGGCAGAGACGTTTGGAGGGCTTCTACCCAGAGGATATCGTCCTGCGCGGACCCTTCGAACGCGACAATGGATACCATGGATATCTGGCGGTATTCAGTAGGACGGCCCCGCCCCTCAAGGAAGCGGAGAGGGCATTCATACCGATGGAAGTACGCGAGGAGGACCTCATCTACGGGGGATATCCCTATTCCTACGACTGTTCGCCCTTCACACACGGCGAATGGCCCTACGGAGGGGACATTGACCGCCGGCTCGACGGGGAACCCTTCTCCGATTATTACCGGGGCACCGAGGACGGGAGGTTCTGCATAGATGTGTTCCGGTACTTCGGGATCGCCACCGAGAGGGATGAGGATGCCGCGATGAGGGACCTGCTTGACATGGCCGAAGGCGGGAGCACCCTGGCCATGGCGATGATCTCCTACGCCCTGGGATACGAGCGCGATACGATGAGCCTCAGGCTTCCGGACCATCCTTCGGATGATGATCCCGAATCATCCGACGATCCGATACCGTACGGGGTCGCGAGCCGGAATATGCTGGAGGACAGTCCCGAATGGAACCTGCTCATGATGTTCACCTACATCGACGGGTGCGGCAACACCTACGATCGGAATAGCTTGGACCAGGAGGGGTATGAGGACGATGTGCTGTGCATACGCCCCGACGACGATTCCTGGTGTTGCATCCCGACGTTCGTCTTCAAGCCGTCCGGATACATGATGGGATGGTACAGAAACGCCTGGAGGTGCCCGGTGCAGAGCGAGAAGCTGACGGTCGGGGAGGTCAGGAGGATCATGAGGCTGTGCGTCGAGCACATCGTCTACGGCAGGGATATACCGCAAGGGACCACGAAGGAGCTGGCCTCCCTGCCGATGCACCTGTACGAACCGCCGGCGGACATAGCGGACGCCCTGCTGGAGATGGCGAAGAGGGCTCCATGCAACATGATCGAGTTGGAAAGCGACTTCAACGTCCAGACGTTCGACCCCCGCCATGCCGAGGAGGCCGAGAGGATGGCGCTGGAGATCCTGTCCGGGTGCAGGTGACATCATGATGAATGCAGATGGCCCCAAGAATCGGGACGATC
>CAVIUM010000059.1:0-10902 GCA_963645865.1 Lachnospiraceae bacterium | reverse complement strand
TACCTTGGGTGCTTCGGGCGCGGCGTAGCTGGCGTTGGTGACGGGGACCGTCCCCGTCGAGGTGACGACGTAGGTCGTGCTCCCCGTGCGAGCTCCGAGGGACGCGATGCCTTCGGCGTCGCGACCCTGGGCCTCCGATGCAGATACGATCTCGACCGTGACGGTCAGGACCGCTTCGGAGTACAGGGGACCGGATTCGTGGGATGCACGGACGGTCAGGGCGTAGGATCCTTTCGCGGAATCCGTCAGATCGTCCTTGAGGACGAATCCCTTTTCGGCGTCGAAGACGAACAATCCCCCGCAGTCGGCGCTAACAACGGTGCCGTCGGGTCCCCCGATTGTCACGGGGAATACGACGGAACCCGCTTTCGCTCCGGAAACCGCGACGGAATCGCCCGTCATGGCGCGTCCGCTGTGCTGGTTGACGGTCACGGATGGGAGGACGGTCAGCTCGACCGTCACGGACCCGTCCGTTTTCTCGATGGTGGCCAGGTACGTCCCCGCGGTCCCGATGGAACCGGAGAGCGTGCCGTCGGCCCAGATCAATCCCGCGTCGATGGCCGTACCGGACGCCTTCGCGACCGACCAATCGCCCGACGGGGAATAGGCGAAGGCGGAGTTCTCGTAGATCTCCGCCTCGCGGACGTCCGGGGAATCCCCGGACGCCGACGGGAGGGCGAGCGCGGCCATCGTCACAATGAAGATGGCCAGCGCCGCCCCGATCAACTGTCTTTTCATGGTCTCACTCCATAGATCGTGATTTGCGTCCCGGTGCTGGATACGCCGATGGGAACGGTCTTCCCGGCGGTGTATCCGGAATCGTCGTGGGATACGGAGGTCCACTTGCCGTCGGAGATCTTGAGGGACGACGACAGGAAGCCCACGGGCTTGTAGACGCCGTCCAGGGCGGTCTCAACGTAGGTGTAGCGCACGCCGTCGATGACGAACGACGCCCCTCCGACGTCGCCGACGGCGACGGCGGCGCTCATGTGACCCATGACAGGGTCCTCGAAAGCGACGAACCCTGCATCCAATCCCAGCCTAACGGCCAGGTTGACATACAGGGCGGCGGTGTCCTCGCAGTCGCCGTATCCGGAGTACAGGGTCTCCATCGGCGTCGTCCAGAACTCGATGGCGCCGTACTGCTCCCAATCCGACTTGTATCCGATGACCGCCTGGACGAAGGCCAGGAGGACGGACGCCTTCTGGTAATCGTTCTGGCCGGCCATCAGGGATCCGAGATAGGCGACCGTAGCGTCCACCACGTCGTCGTCGCACAGGCGATGGACGGGCATGGGGTCGGCGTACGTGGCCTGCCTCCCGACGTCGGAGGAGATGGAGCGGTAGTAATCCGTCCTGGGGATCTCCAGGGTGAACGTGCGCTCGGCGCGGAGCTCCGATTCGGATCCGTCCGTCGCGAACAGCGGGGAGGACCACGAATAGGACACGGTCTTGACGGTCGATTCGGCGAACATCGCCGAAATGCCGTCGAAAGATGCCCTAGAAAGCTCGTTGTCGCTTGAGAGGTATCTCGTACCGTCGAACCACCCGATGAAGGCTCCAAGGGACGGGACGGCCCTATAGCGGGCCTTCCCGTCCGATTCCGATATGAGGACTACGGTTCCGTACTCCTCGCCGACGACCTCCGGGGACGCGATCTCCTCCCCTCCGTAACCGTCGGACCCGCTGTCCTCGTTGCCGTGGGGCAGGAGGACGAATACGGCGACGACCGCCACCGCGACGATGGCCAGGACGGCTACCAGGCGGGACGTCACAACCACCCGCAGTAGAAGATGGCGGCCAGGATGGCCGACGCGATGCCTCCGACGAGGATGATCGGGACGCGGAATCCGAAGACGAGGTACATGGCGGCGAAAACCCCGGCCAGGACGAGGAACAGGAGCCACATCGGGGATGCGGAATCCTTCTCGTCGCTCGGCTGGTAGTCCTCGAAGTATCCGGTCGATGCGTCGTACAGGATGTAGTTCACAACGGCCTGCCCGGATGCGTTCACGGCGGTGACGGCGATGACGTGCCTCCCCTTGTCGGAGAAGGTGTTGGTCGCGGTGATCTTGCCGTCGGCGGGGTCCACGCGCACGGGTGCGTTGCCGTCGCCCCAATCCACGGTGACGGCGGCCGCCCTGGTCACGGACGCGGACAGGGTGACGTTCCTGGCGTCGGTCTCGTCGGGGACGAGCTGGACGTCCGAAAGCGTGGGGATGGTCAGGTAGGAGAGGTCCTTCCAAACGACGACCTCGAAGGTCCTCGTGGCCTCCACGGTCTCCCCGTCGATGACGGCGGATGCCGTGGCGGTGAAGGCGTACGACTTGTGGGTGGCGTCGCCCAGGACGGCCTTGGACGGGTCCACGACGAGAACGCCGTTCTCATTGGACACGATCAGTCCCTCGGGGACGTCCGCGGGCGCGGTTATGGTCTTGGTGAGCTCCACGCCGGAACCGTCCATGTTGGTCTTCATGGTCCAGGTGTTCCTGGAGTCGGTGCAACCGATGTACGTCTCCAGGGCGGAGTCGATGATGGCCAGCGATGATCCGACGGAGATACGGACGTCGATGGACGCGGTCTCCGGGCGGAGGGTGCTGTCGCTGGATGTGCTCGAATTGGTCGCGGAGATCGTGAAGGAATACTCCTCGGAATCCGCGCTGGTGATGGCGGCCTTGGTGACTATCGCGCCCTTGGAGGAATCCCATGCGATGTGGGGGTTGTCCTCCAGGTCGCACGTCACGACTGTTTCGGTACCTTCATCGGCCTCCGAGATGGTGGGCTTCAGGACGACGGAGCCGGCCCCGGTCCCCACGGGGACGGCGGCGCTGTTGTCCGATTCGATGGTCACGTGGTTGTACACGCGGAAGTTGATCGCCTGCTTCGCATCCTGGGAGATCGACCCGTCGGAGCTGGTCCAGTGGGCCAGGATGAGTGCCTGGACGCCCTGGGGCTTGGCGGTGTCGAAGGATGCGGTCATGGTGCGCTTGTTCGCATCCCACGATACGACGCCCTCGGGGGCGGAATCGAAGGTTGCGGGAAGGGTCGTCGTCGGGCTGTAGGTGAAGGTGTCCCCCACGCGCATCTCGATCGTGTACTCGGTCACGTCCGCCGCTTCGACGGCGGGGACGAGTGCGCACGCGAGGACGACCGCCAGGACGACGGCGACCGACATGGTGTTGCGGTCCATTTTCAGAACCTCCCGGCCTTGAAGGAGGGGGTTGGTCCCCCTCCCCGGGGCCGTCAGATGAACCTCCTTGCGATGGAGATCAGCGCAACGAGGACGATCAGGCCGATTATGACGTAGAGCAACGTCGGATCCTTGCTGTCATCAGGGGTGTCTTCGGGTCCGGCGTAGACGACCTGGTAGGTCTTCTGGGCGGTTTCTCCGAGAGCGTTGGTGACCGTCAGGGTGACGTCGTAGGTTCCGGGCTTGGCGTAGGAATTGTACGCGATGGGGTCGGTGCTGGTGTTGCCGTCGCCGAAATCCCATAGGACGGATAGGCGTCCGGCGTTCTCGGTGGCGTCGAAATAAACCAATCCGTTGGCGTCGATGTTGGTTATCGTCGCGTTGGCGGTCGGAACGGACGTGAAGGTCAGGGGCTTGACTCCCTTGGCGTAGAGCTCGGTATCCTTGGTCAGAGCGACGGTCGCGTCATACTTGTCGGAGTAACTGGCGTCGTAATACCAACCCATGAACACGCCTTCGACCTGCTGGGGTGTGAAGACGATACCGACGGATCCCTTCGGTACTTCGAGGGTGCTGTACACTTCGCCTTCGACCATGTAGGTTATGGTGATGGATGGCGCACGCCATGCGCTGTAGGCGGTATGGCTTTCCGTGGTCGCCACTGTGTGGTTCACGGAGTAGAACGTGTTGTCCACGTACCATCCAATATGCGTGTATCCACCCACGGTCCCCAAGTTGGTGTACGTGGTAGTCTCATCCTCGATCTCGATCTCGGTTGTAAGGCCATCGGTGGATACTCCCATGTTGGCCAGGGCGCTGTGGTCATATGTCACTGTAGGGGTATTGGTCGCCGCCGTATCGGCGGCGAATAAAAAGGCCAGGCGGGTCCCACCGTAACCGTCGCCCCCATCACCGCTGGTGTACAGAAAAGAGAGGCCAGCACCCGAAGTGTTGCCCCAGTTGCCGCCCACGATGAGCGCGTAGCCGGAGCTGCCGGTGTAGATATAATCAGGGGCTGTAGTGCTACTGCTTCCGGTAGCCGTCGGAAGTCCCCAAACCGAAATATCCGTGGAATAGGGGGCGGTTCCATAGCCGTTAAGAGTTGTTGGAAGAGCCGAGAGTTTCGTCTTGTTCGACGTATTGGATGTCGGACTGACGTTCTGTCCGGCGTAGAGTCCGGTGGACCACCAGGCGTCATCGACGTATTCGAAGAGTGATCCCCAGGCATTCTCGATGAAGAGCTTGGCGCCGTTCGCGTTCTGACCGGAAGTCCCGTAGTAGGGGCCGTTAGTATCCATCGTACCCGTCGTGGACGATTTAGAACCGTTGCTGTTACCGTATCCTATCTGTGTTTGGGAGTCGAAGTTCTCCATGACGGCCAGGGAGCAGAGCCTGTAGAGCTGGTATTGGTGGAAGTTCCACAAAATGGCCGTGGAACCTTCGGTCATCGCGTCTCTTACACTCTTGACCTCGGTCCTGTACGTAGCCAGAGAGGTCGATGCCTGCGGGGACTGCCCGCTGACGGATCCAATCTTGCTGTTGACATAGGTAGCCTCGTAGACTCCGAGGGCGAAGTAGTTGTAATCAGTCCCTCCGACGGTGAATGCGGGGGCCAGCGTTCCTCCGTAGGAATCATCGCTGGCCAGGGTGATCGTGCTCCCGCTGACCGAGAGGTAGATCTTGGGGAGGCACCACATGATGTTGTAGTTCTTCCCGGAGATGTCTGTCCCGTCCATCGCCAATGTCAGTTTAGATGGGTTCAGATGGCAAACCATCGCATTGTTCTGGGCGGGGTCGAATGCCGCATAGAACGAGCCGAACGGCCCGTATCCTTTCTCATCGTATCCCCACGACCCTGCGTTCGAGCTGGTCCCGACTACTTGGGTCATGTCGCCGAAGGCTCCTCCGGTCTTCGAGTATGTCGTCGTCAGGGATGTACCGCTCACCGTGATCTTGCACGCCCAGCTATCGGAGGCGGCTTCGGATTCATCGGAGAATCCGACCGCTCCGAAGAGCGTAGCGAGAACCATCAGCGACAGCATCGCCACTGCGACGATCTTCTTCCTTTGTTCGTTCATCATATCAAAAATCACCCTTTTCGTAGAGTGTGCAATAATTCCGCCACGCGGCCATGCCGAGGATCCACCTGCGGTCGGATTCTATGGCACGGACCAACGGGGCGACGGTTACGCGAGCCAACCCGCGGGAATCGCAATGCTGGAGCATCCCGTGGTAGGACCAAACGGTCCCCTGTTCGCTACGGTTCAGGCTGTATCCCGCATCCACCTTCTCCTGGAGGCGTGCGCACGCCCGCTTCATGCGGATCTTGGTCCTCTTCCGGATGAGGATCCTGTCGCGGAAGATGCGGTAGCCGACGAACTCGATACCGCGGTCGTCGATGGGGAAGATCTGCCAGTTCTCCTTCATCGTGAAGCCGAAGCCGGACAGCCTTTCCTCCACCTTCCGCTGGACCCAATGCAGCCATTCCTTGGAGTATCCGAGGATGACCACATCATCCATGTATCTCACCCGGTAATGGACGTGGAGAACCTCCACCATCCAATGGTCGAGGACGTACGACAGGGTCAGATTGGCGATCATCGGGCTTAGACGGTTGCCCAGGGCCAGGCCGTCCAGCTCGTACTCGTCAATCGTCTTGTCGATATACCAGAGGACGTCCGGGTCCTTGATGACCCTGCGCACGCTCTCCTTGGCCAGTTCCTTCGGGAATGTGGGAAAGCATTTTTTCAGGTCGAACGTGAACGCGTACTGTATCCTCGCGTCCTCGTCCAAGTATCCCTTGATGTCGTCAATCGCGGAGTGGATCCCGTGACCCTTCCTGGAAGCGTGCGTCTGGGGGACCAGGCGCTTGTCCACCAGGGGTTCCACGACCAGGGCCACGGCCCAATCCGCGATGCGGTCGGGGTAGAGCGGCTTATCGGATACCAGGCGCAATTTGCCGTTCTCGATCTTCTCGAACTGCCTGTATTCGATCCTGCCGAGCGTATGGTAGATCATTCCGTTCTGGAGCTTCCGGAGAAGGGCGTCCTTGTCGGCCATGAACTCGGCCACTTCGACCTTGTTCTTCCTGGCTGACGATGCCTTGCTACTGGCGTGCTCCAGCGTCTCCATCGAGGTTACCTGGACCCATAAGTTGCCGTAGCGTCTCATGGGACCACCCCGAGGGCCTTAAACCCAGATCTAGCGCTCCCACCATGCCTAGTCGCGCGGGGTACGAGCCAGATGTGATTCTGTTTAACTGTTCCACCGAGAGGTGAGGTCGAAATCACTGTGATTTTGTGACTTAGGGAATAGAACAGGCGGGTCCCATTGTTACTGTTGCCCCCATCATCGTTGTTGTTCAGATAAGAGAGGCCAGCATTCGAAGTGTTGTTCCAGTTGCCGCCCACGATGAGCGCGTTGCCGGAGCTGCCGCGAACCAACGGGACCGGGTGTGAATCGACCCGTCCATAGAAGGACTGTGAGGTATGAGATACGGCACGCGGAGCATCCGCTGGAATGACTTTCGGATGCGTTCCGTCGCGTGCCGTCGGGGTCATTTCAGATGACCCTCCTTACGACGGCGGCGGCCAGGATGACGGCGAACCCGATAAGGACTATCAGGAGGACCTTGCGGTTCCCGTCGTCCCCATCGGTGTTCTCGTCCCCCTTATCGCCGCCATCCACGTCCACGGCCCATCCGTCGGTCCCGTAAACCAGCGTGCGGTCGGAATCGCCCGTGGATTCGGTGACAACGATGGTCACGGTCTGGGTCGCGGTCTGTTCCGGTCCGACGGTCGAAACCGCCTTCAGGACCACGGTATACGTCCCGGGGGACTTCGCCGTCCCCGAGAGGATCCCCTTCTCCGAATCCCATGTCAACCAGGACAGCCCGTTCCCGCTCGCCGTTATCGTGGCGGGGAGGGACAGTTCGGGCGTGTAGGAGAAACGATCTCCGACGGCCATCTCGACCGCGGGGGGATTGCTCCATTCGGATCCGTAGATCGCGGTCCCGGAGTTCGCCGTCCCTCCGCGGTGGATGGACACGGTCGAACCCTCGGTGTACCCGTGGGTATCGTACGTGATGTGCGCGAACGTTCCCGCGTATATGTCGTACGAATCCGAGAGCACGCCGATCATCGGCCTGTATCCCGTCTCGTCGGGGTCGAAGGCGGTCTCGCAGTACGCCCACTCATGCCCGTCGATGACGAACACGGCGGCGCCGTCCCCGGAGATCATGCCGTTGTACGGAAGACGCACGGCTACTGACATATGCCCGGAGCCGTCCGACCCGATGCGGTCGCTGGAGAACGTCACGAACCCGCAGTCAATCCCCATCGCGGATGCGATGGAAACGTACAGCGTGGCGGTGTCCTCGCAGTCCCCGTATCCGGAGTACAGCGTCTCGTACGGAGTCGCCCAGAACTCGGGCGTGTCGTACTGATCCGAGTCCAGGGTGTATCCGATGGCGTCCTGCACGAAGCAGAGGACGACCATCGCCTTCTGGAGATACGACAATCCCTCGCAGTAGGTCTCCAGGTACGCCACGACCTCGGCGACCGCGCCCTCGTCGGAGCAGAGCTCCGCGGGGGACGGGTTCGAGTTGGTCGATGCACGCTGGATGGACGGATCCTTGACGGATGCGTTGTACTCGGACGTGGAGAACTTCAGGGCGAAGACGGCCAGGGTATCGTAGGACACGGTTCCGTCCTCGTTGAACGTGGGGACGTGCCACTGGTACTCGGTGTAACGGACGCCCGCGGGTTCGAATATCGCCCTAGCGTCGCGGTCCTGGTCGGCGGGGAAGGTGCAGGACGTAGATGTGGTCAGGATCTCCCCGGAGGACGTCTCCCAATGGCTCCATTGGTAGCCGTCGGCGGGGATCGCGGTGAAGGTGATGGTGTCGCCGTCGAATCCGGTCACGACGACCGAGCCCTGGCCGGAATCGTAGGCGGGGCCGGCGTATATGCCGTCCTTGTCCGATACCTGGGGTTCGGTGCTGACGTCGGAGTTTGACGGCTTGTCCAGAACGTAGATGGCGGCGAGAATCGCCAGCGCCGCCATCGCGAGAGCAGCGATCTTCGCGTTCATGCGTATCACTCGTGATAAGGAGGGGAGAACCCCTCCGTTTGGTCACGAATCAATCACTTGCTGCCCTTCAGAGCGTCGGCGATGCCGCCGAAGTCTCCGTAGACGAAGAGGGCGACGGCGAGGACGGCGCACACGATGGCCAGAAGCAGGACGAACGGGTGCTGGATGCCGAAGTAGAAGTAGGCGACGAGCAGTCCGACGAGGATCAGGAGGAAGACGAGGAAGAGGTAGCCGTGCTCCTCGAAGAAGCCCTTGCTGGTGTCCTTCTTGTCGTCGGTGGTCTTGTCGGTGGTGACGTCGAGGGCGGAATCGACGGCGTACAGGACCTTGGAGGAGGTGGTTCCGACGTCGTTCTCGGCGGTGATGGTGATCATGTACATCCCGGCGTTGGCGTATTTGTGCTGGGCGTTGAGCAGTGTGGAGGTCTCGGTGACCGCGCTCCTCTGGGAGATCTGTCCGTCGCCCCAGTTGATTGTGACGTACTTAGCTCCAGAGACGTTGGCGGAAAGGGTCATGAGGTTGTTGGATCCGGTGGAGAATGACTTTGCGACTGCGCCATCGACCTTGGGGTTCGTTGTGAACTCAAGGGATCTGTAGACTTTGAGGGTGAAGACGCCGTCAGTGGTGGCCGAGAATGAGCTGCCATCGCTAGTGACCTTTCCGGTGACGGACATTGTGGCCGTGTAGTCCTTGGATTGAGTGCCGCCCGTCAGGTTTCCGGATTTCCCGAAGTCCTTGACATTGATGTTGACCTTGTGCGTATCAGTGGAGTCCTGGGCCATAACGGTGTATGTCGCGGCATCCTTCGTGACCTGGCCGTTGTCGGTGAACGCCATAGTGGCTCCGGTCTCCTCGACCTTATCGTCCTTCGAGATGGTGAAGGTGAACGCGGTCAGGTTCTTGTCGCCCTCGTAGGTGTAGTACGTGAGCTTATCGTTCGTGATGGCGATCTTGTCATACACGTTGAGATTGATGGTAGCCGAGTCAGACTGGCCAGTGGTACTGTTAGAGAGAGTGAAACTGACAGTCCAGCTTCCTTTAGCGGTCAGATCCTTATTAGTGGAGACCTGGACTGCCTGTCCAGAGGCACCCTTGTTGATGATGGCGAAGGAGAAGGGCGAGTCGGACGCACTTCCGCTGGTATAATTCGGCGTGACAGTGGTATCCGTGGTGGTTCCGCTGAAGGGAATCGTCAGAACGGTCTGGCCGGATTTGGTCCCATCGACCAGTCCGTATCCGGCGGTCTTGGTTTCGTCGATGACGATGGCCTCGACAATCTCGAATGTCAGAGCCTGGGTGGCAGTCTGGGTAGGTGTGGTGTTGTTGCTTCCGGAAGGAGCGGTCCAGGTCGCTGTCAGCGTTCCGGTTTTGGTTCCGGCGGTCGTGAACTTTCCAGAAAGAGTCTTGGTGCTCTCGGTCCACTTGATCCCGTTCTCGCCAGATTCGTCCTTAGCATCGCCGCTCCAAACGTATGTGACGGTCCCATAACTGTCCAGGTTGGTGGCGATATTGGAATACGTGAAAGTCTGTCCCGTAGAGATCGGGACGGTGTATTTCTGATTCTTCGAATCTCCAGTGTTGTCAGAGATGCTTCCATACGGAGCAGCATCCGCATCCGCGATCACAGCCACGGAGCAGAGCATGAGCATCATGACAGCGAAGACGGCGAAGAACCGAGATTTCGTTGCTTTTGCAAACATTGTATTCAACCTCCTCGCCCGCACGCGGCGGACGGGGTGATTGAAATTCCTCGCGCGTGAATTAGAAGGCTAACAGATGTGCCGTTGCTCCAATTCGAAACTCCTTTTATAGAGAATAAGAGGGAATTGAATGATCATGAGCGCCGGAGAACGGCATTCACGCGGTTTTATAGAAAATTATAAATATACATAATGGATACATTATGCTGTAGGGGAGAACCCCGAAGGAGAATCAGAGATGAACGGAGAAACATACAGGGTGACGTACGGCGGATTCACGATCTATGAGGGTCGTGACGAGGATCAGGCTTGGAACGCCTACATCGGAGCCGGACCGTACGGAAGGATCTTCACGGAGGAGGCGGAGTGATGACTGTCGCCGTCAGAATGCAGGGAGTCGATGTCCACGGATGGGACACGGAAGACATGGAGTCGATGGACGACGTCCGCGCGTATCTCCGCCGCCCCCACTACGGCTCGATCACGGCCATCATCAACGGCGAACAGAGATTCGAGGTCCCCGCGGGATTGTGCAATCTCCGCCCCGCGAAGAACCGTGACAGGGACGCCGAAATGTACGAACTGGAGTTCGAGGACTGAAGGAGAGGATAAGAATGGCCATCAAGTACAGCGGGAAGGACATCGCATCCGATCTGGAGATCGAGAAGGGCGAGGGTGTGTGGATCTTCGACGACTGCGTCGTCGTGGAGGCCGCATTCGACCATGACCTCCATTGCTTCGCCGTGTACATGGCGACGGACGACGGCGGCATCGTCAGGCAGGACGTCGTCCCCGGCGACATCACGCAGATGGAGGAGGACAGACAGGCCCTCGACAACGGCGAGGCGCCCACCGACGGTTGGGAGGACGGAATCGGGAACAGCGTCTGTCCGGCCAACGGAATCGGGGTCCGCGATTACG
>CAVIUM010000058.1:5460-11227 GCA_963645865.1 Lachnospiraceae bacterium | reverse complement strand
AGGTTCAACGATGGCCATACCGGATATCAGGTTCTCGTCCAATCCGAACAATCCCTTGCGATCGGACCTGGTCAATGAGATGGCCAGATCTCCGCCGTCGGTCGAATACGCATCGTTCCCCAGAACGATCGGACGGTTCCCTATGACCGAATGGATCAGCTTGGCCGTCTCGACGATGTCCCGTCCGTTCAGGACGATGCCGGGGACATTGACGGGTTCCTTCGCCTTGGACTTCCCCGTCTTCTTCGTCTCCTTCCGTGCGACGTTCGCCTTCCCCCGGCAGTCTATCCCTTCGACATCGTAGCGTCCCGGGTTCATCACCCAGGAGACCGCCTGCTCGGGCGGCATCTTGATCGGATACACGCGCCTGGCCGTGGAGCGCTGGTCCATAAGGATCGAACGTCTGGACCTGAGGTTGTTCCTCCTCCTGAGGAACTCCTCGGGGACGTTCCCGTCCTCATCGACGGGCAGGGAGTCGATGAGGATGCTCCTCGACTCCTTCCGGGTCCTGTTCTCAGACCCTATCATGCGACCGCCCGTGGGCCATCCCCGTAGGGATGCGGGCGGTCGAGGTTCCGTTCTCTTTCATTTCGATTCTCCTCTGTTTTGGGGTTTATCCGTTCCAAGCGCCTCCCGAGCGAACATTTTATTGCCCGCATCGGCGTTGATGTCATCAGGGAGGGGACGGTGGTTGCTGCGTGGAACCACCCATCTCCCGACGCAGTACGGTGCGGTGACAGGATGCGGTCACGGCCGACTGGGAACGACACCCCCACCACCGTGACAGTTGTGTGGTCACGACGGGGGTGGACGTTCATCTTCTCGCATGTTTCCGGATCGAAACGCGCGTAAACGGCCGTAGGAGCCGCGATGCGGTTCGGGACGGTCCCGAACATGTCCTCGCACGCACGATCGCGTCTAACGGCCCGCACGGGGCACCCGGGACCGTTTCCGCTATCGGCGGAATGCGGGATTCCGATGCGGATCATGCGCCTGCCTCCCACAGGACGTCCTCCTGCTTGCCGTCCCAAACGGTCACGCGACCGACGGACGCGGACAGCATGGAGAACTTCTGCGATACGGACGTCTCCGTATCCGCCAGGATGATGTCCAGAACCGGCCCGTCGGTGACGAAGATCAGCTTCCCGCTCACCCTGTCTGCCTTGAAATTCGCGATCCATCCGCCGTGCTTGCGGACTATGCGGATGGTATCATCGCCCAGCGTGTGGATGCGGATCATCCCGGTATCCGGGGAAACGGACGACAGCGCCTTGCGGATGACGTCGGACGGAGCTATCATGCGACCGCCTCCCCCGTCTTGGAATCCACCCAGCTTACCGCCGGCGATCTCTCGCACCCGGGCTTGCGCGGAGTCCCCCATACAACGATGCACGAGGGGAACGGGGCGGCGTTGGGCGCGTCGTTGTAGTGGAGACGCCCCTTGATGAAACGGATCTCCGTCGCACGCATCACATCGCCCCACCATCTGGCGTCGGGACGGCACGGGATGACGCCGTAGACGATGGCTCCGGCATCCGCCGAATCCGCCGCCTTCCTGGTCCATTTGGGCATCGAGCGCCCGTAGGGCGGGTTCATGAAATGGTACTCGTCCTTCTTCCAGACCTGCGAGAGTCCATCGTCGTCGATCGTCCAGTATCTCTCGCATTTGTGGTTCCGCGCGTTCGCGCAGACGTCCACATCGAATCCGCCGACCTCGGCGTCCAGCGCGTCGTACAGCTCGCGGGGCGTCCCCCAGTCGTCGTTCCTCCCGGCGACGGTGGGGGACATAGTGCCCTCGGTGATGAACGGCATGTCACGGCCTCCTGTTCCATGCCTTCGCCGCTTCGAGGGTGCATTCCGACCTGGGCTTGTCCTGCCTGCTCCTGATGCTCGGAGACCTTGCTCCGCACCTGTAGCACTCGATCCACACGTCGAACAGGTCCGATGAGCCGACCCTGTCGCTCATTATGGCCGGATTCCCGCCGCAGAACGGACAGTCCGACATGTGCGGGAAGTCGGGGTTCATGCAGTCCCCTCCTTCTCGATCTTCTCGGATTCCAGCCTCGGGATGATGCATCCGCAGCAGCTGCGGACGGCGGGGCAGGGCATGCCGGTGAGCATGCACATGCCCCATCTGTCCACCCCTTCCAGTGGGCGTTTGAAGGAGACCATCGCCTGCACCCCCCGATCCTCGCCTTGGTTCCGGGAACGAACCACGTGAACGACTCCAGGAGCCTTTCGCGCTCCTGCGATTCAACGCGGTACGCGTCCTCGCGGCGGTACCCGGACCAGACGGTGTCCATCACGTAGGGGACGCCGTCGGAGCATCCGCGGGACCTGTCCTCTATGCGGACCACGTGGAATCCCCCGTCGCCCAGCGACCTGGCGATGGCCAGGTTGACCACGTCCCCCGTGCCCGGGTCCTCCCCGATGCGGGTGACGTCGATCGGCTCGTACCCGACGGACGCCATGTACTCGGCGGCGGTGCGGACCGCTTTGCGGTTGGAGACCTTGGCCGCCTGCATCCCGAAGGAGTAGAACGGCAGCCTCTCCGCCTTGTCCACGCGCTTCCTGTTGGCCGACGCCACCGCCTTCTGCTTCCCGACGGAGCGGACCATCTTGCGGTAGGAGCGCACCGGTATCGGGATCTCGTCCCACGTGGCGTCATCGCCGTCCAGAGCGAGAGCGGCCAGCGCCGAAGGGATGTCGGGTTCGAACCGCACCCCGTGGTAGTCCCCGGACAGGACCATCTGGCGCATCTCCTCCGAAGGGGAGAACTCGTCGAACACGTCCCCGACGGTGCCGTACTTGAACGCGTACCCCTCCATCGCCCCGACCGCGTCGGACCAGATGGACTGCCTGACCTCCAACGGATATTCCTCGAAGTACATCCGTCAGGCCCTCCCGTCCTTGGCGAAGGCCTTCTCCAGGGCGTCGGCGTCCATGTAGATGGCCTCCATGTGCCTGGACTTCTCCCCGATCTGCTTCCTCGTCTGGTTGTAGTCCCCGCCCTGCCAGAGGCCGGTTGACATGTCGTAATCGCGTCCCCAGATCACCCCGGGTCCGAGGCCTTCGCGGGTGGCGACGGCGTAGTACTTGGTGCGGTCGTAGAACGGGGACGAGTCGGCGTAGATGGCGAGGATCCTGTGCCCCGAGCACGATTGGGTCAGATACTTCGTCTTGGCGTCGGCGGAGCCGACGACGGATGTCTTGGTTCCGGGTCTAACCCAGGACCATCCGGCCAGATAGGACTCCGCGGCGGACTTCGCGCCGGACTCCGCCTCGCGGATGGTCAGGTTGTACCTCCCTCCGTTCAGAACGAGTCCGCGGGACCTGTCCCCCTTGTTCGGAGCCTGCGACCAGTCCGTCGCATGCCAGAAGGCCGCCTTGGACCCGTCGGAAGAGCTCTTGCCGACCACGAACGAATGGATCGCGCCCGTCTCGGGGTCCTGCCCCACCGGGAACTCGGCCACGTACTCGTAGCCGATGCCCTTCATCTCCTTGCCTGCGGCGCTCTCGCGCCTCTTCTCATTCCTCGATATGCTGCTGTTTTTCCTGAAAATCATCCGAACCGCCCGTTGCGGGACCGTTCGTGACGGTCTGTTCGGTCGAGTTCGTATGATCCCCCGTCGGAACGGACGGAACGTTGGGAATCCGGACGGCGCCTCCGCTGACGGAGAGACCTGCGGCTGTCGGAATCGGGATGCGGAAGAAGTGACGGACGGGCGAGGGTGCCGGAAATACACCCTTGAGTTCACAGTTTTCTTTTCTTTTGGCCCGTCCGCCGTCGAATCCGATGAGGGACGCGGATTTAAGCGTGCTGACCGCTGAACGGGAATGGCAGAAAGTGCGGTCCAACGGGGGGATCGTGACACCCCCGGGGACACGATTGATTTTCGCCGGACCGCAACAGTTCCCCACGCGCATCGCGGATATAACGCTGTTCATGCGCGCCTCCAGCGTCCGGATACGCCCTTCCGCGTCGTTCCGAAGGAACGCCTGGACTTCCGGGACATGGAGCCGACAGCCGCCAGCTCGTCCCTCCTGGCCTTCAGACGGGACAGGAGATCATCGTAGGCGTTGGTGTCCGCATCCTCGATCATCTCGATGGCGGTATCCAGCCCTTCGACGGACATGAGGAGATCGAAGGAATCCCTGTAGCCCTGCTCGGACGGATATTCGCCGTACTGGTCCTTGTACTCGTACGTGTCCAGGTCGTACGCCGCGTAATGCAGGTCCGCCGCCAGCTTCTGGAGCACGACGTCCCTCTCGGGATGCTTCGCCTTCCTGTTCGGGGACGGGCCCGCCCACGCGGGACGGTGGTATCCCGTGTCCGTCGGGTCCACGGACGCGCGGTGCAGGACCTCGATCTTATCCAAGTCGCACACGAACGCCACATGGCGCAGGTCGCCCCAGGGATGGAGATGCTTCTCCACCCCGACGACTGCCAGCCCGTTCGCACGCATGTAGTCGCGTGCGTAATCGAGCGCTTCCAGGTCGCAGGTCATCGGCCTGTCGTATCTGACGAACCTCTCCCCGCATGTTCTGAACGCTCCGTAGCACAGGGTGTACCTGTCCAGCTCCGGATCGGGCGTGGGCTTCTTCCTCAGGTACGTGCGGGTGTGCCTCCATGATTCCTTTGCATGGGGAAGGCACGGGAACGGCTCCGAGCAGACGCCGCAGGACGTGCACGCTACGACCATGCTCGAATCCGGGAGCCTGGCCACGACCATGGTGTTGGCCTTGCAGAGCGGGCACTCGTCGGAGAGAGGCTTGGGGGTGTGGACTATCACCATCTCAACGCCTCCTGTCCGCGTAGACCAGCACGTCGTTCCACGATTCGACGGGGAACGCCATGCCGTCCCCGACCTCCCATTCCCCGACGACCCTGACCTCGCCGGCCTCGATGTGCTTGGCGAAGTCCGTCCCGTGGGCGGAATCGTACCTGCGCACGTCCGCCCTCGGATCTCCCGACCGTCCGTCCAGGAACAGCTTCATGACCCTGCCGTTCCTCTCCAGATAGATGCGCGGAACCGATGCTTCGACCGCCAATGCTTCGGACCAGGAGCGGACCTCCACGGCCCCCACGGTCCACGCGGGCAGGTCACCGACCGGATACCGGTACAGCGCGACCGCATCGTCCCCGATGTGGTTCGCGAAGTCGGTCCCGTGGCGCCTGTCGTACAGCTCGATGACCTCCTCCAGCGAGGTGTGCCGGTCGATCTCCGGCAGGAGTCCCGAGTAGTCGAAGTACATCTGCACGTCGTTGATGTCGAAGTAGCACCTGCTGACCTCCCCTCCGGGATTCGCAGACGCCTTCGGCCTTCTGGATCCGAACATCGTCCCTTCCTCCTGTTGGCGTTTCCGGCCTTGGCGGGTCTCTTGACCTTGGCCTTCGGCCTCCTGTTGCTGGATG
Organism: Lachnospiraceae bacterium; assembly: GCA_963645865.1. GTDB lineage: Archaea > Thermoplasmatota > Thermoplasmata > Methanomassiliicoccales > Methanomethylophilaceae > Methanoprimaticola. The sequence goes on along the minus strand of CAVIUM010000058.1, from coordinate 5,811 downwards.
CCTTCGCTTCCCTCCCGGAATCGTTCCAGGACGGGCCGCCCCAGTACACGCTCCCGTAGGTCACGCGCGTGAGACCCCTGCCCCTCCCGTTGGAGAGGCCTCCGGCCTCGATCTCCTTCAATGCCTGCCTGACGATGCCCCTTGCATTGGGGATCGCGTCCCTGGACAGCAGCGTGGCCAGCGAGTCCAGGTCGTCGCGGTAGGTCCTGATCAGGTAATCGTACGCTACGCGGGACACCTCCGCCCCGGTCATGCTGTCCAGTGCGGTCTCCGGACTGTCCCCCAGATACTCGGGACCGCGGAGCCTGCGGCTGTAGAATCCCATCTCACCGCCTCCACTCGGTCGCCCTG
>CAVIUM010000058.1:0-4723 GCA_963645865.1 Lachnospiraceae bacterium | reverse complement strand
TCAGCGCCTCCCGGTCTTGGCCTTCGGCCTGCTGCCCGTCTTGGCCGGTGCCTTCTTCGGCTTCCCGGCCGTGGTCTTCCTGGACTTGACGGACTTGGACGCCTTCGCGTTGCCCGTCCACTTGACATTGGTCACGGGCGGCTTCCATGCGTCCGGGGGCGGTCTGGGGGAATCGGAGAACCCGTCCTCCCACCAGTAGACGTTCCCGAAGACGGGGCCCTCGTCCGCCGTGGTGCTGTTCATGATGGAATCGAGCGCGCTCCGGGCGATGGAGTCCAGGGTCTGGTCCAGAAGACCCTCGTAGGCGATGTTGTGGGCGATCCCCTCCCTGTCGATCTCCCAGTCCGTGAAGATGTGGTCGTGGACCAGGGCGCGGATATCGCCGCCCAGGCTCTCCAGGGCCTCGTCGATGTCCGCCCCCAGGTACTCCTGACCGCCGTAGTATCCGTTGTCCAGATAGAATCCGGACTCGTACTGCGATGCCATGTCGGTACCTCCCCGGTGCCCTGTTGGCGGACTTCTTCGGCTTGGATGCCGTCGTCCTCTTCGCCGCGGTTGAACCGGATTTCGGCCCGGATGCGACGGATGCGGGCCTGAACTCGAATCCGGCGTAGTTGATCACCTTGGGCGTGGGGCCGTTGACGCGGCCACACGTGCGGCTCCTGATCTCGTTCAGCGCGTCCTCGGCCAGCTGTTCGGGGGTGTACATCCCCCAGGCGGCCCACGTGACCAGTTCATGGAAACTGAACTCGGACACGAGATAGGAGCAGATCAGGTTGGCCCTCTCCTGGTAGGATATGGCTTCGAGTGCGTCCTCGGCCCTTTCTCCGAGATACCTGTCCCTCAGGTAGAATCCCCTCTTGGTCGCGGTCGGCATGGTCGGCGCCTCCCGGATGCGGTCTTCTTGGCGGGTGACTTCTTCGCGGGCGCCCTGTTCGGGGACGCCTTCGGCTTGGATGCCGTCTTGGCGGATGCCTTCCTGACGGGTTCCGTGCGGACATCCGCGGTGCGGACGACGGACACGGGGAAACCGGGAAGGTTGTACTCCTCTCCGACCTCCAGACCGTCGACGTACCCGTCGTACAGCGCCAGGTTCTCCGCGATCAGCAGGAACGCGCGGTCGATGTTGTACCGCTTGGACAGCTCGATATAATCCCTGCCCAGATACTCGCGTGCGATCCTCTCGGAATGACCGCCCATGCCGTCCATAACATCGGACAGCGCCGCCTCCAGCTCCCTGCGCGGAACTGACCTCTTCACGGTCTTCCCGCCGACGAGGATTGAGAACCTCGCCTTCCCGCCCAGGTCGATGGGGTCGCGCTTCGTGACCCTGCCGCATTCCGAGCAGCGGATCGTGGTCGTCAGTGTCTTGGCTCCGGGGCGCACGATGCGGACGTCCGTCGAACCGCAGGACGCGCAGTGGTCGTCCACGTCGTAGATCCCCACGGGGTCCAGCTTCGTGACGGGTCCGCGGTATCCCTCACAAGGCGGGTACATCTCTCCCGTCATGGCCGGCGCCTCCCTTGGGTGGCCTTGGCCGGCTTCCTGGCCTTCGCGCTGTTCGACGCCTTCTTGACCTGTTTGGCCTTGGTTCCCGCCTTCGGCCTGGCGTTGCAGGTCCCGAAGTCGCCCTTCGCGACCACATCTATGACCGCCCGGAGGTCCTCGGATATCTCGTACTTCCCGCGGACGATGTCGTCCGCGGCGAAGTAGATGATGTCCTTCATGTACGCCCAGGGGTTGGGGATCAGGCGGAAGCGGTCGCCGTCGAAGATGTGGAAGTGCCCCCTCATCAGGGCGTCCGACGTCTGCCCGGCGCGGAACGCGTCGTCCGGCCTCATCCTATCGATGATGTCCAGGCAGTCGTCGTACGTCAGCAGGCGCTGGTCGCCGTTGTCGTCGCAGATCTGGTTGGCCAGGTCGTCCGCCTCCCCGATGTGGGTGGAGAGGTAGTGGATGATGGCGTCCGCCGGATAGTACGTGGGGTCCCCGTCGCGGCATCTCCTGTAGTATTCGAGATCCACGGCCATCTCGGTGCCTCCCCTTTCCAGTCCTCGCTGGTGCACGGTCGGATTTCGGCCTGCCGGCCTTGTTCGCGGGCGCCTTCCTGTTCTTGGAAACCGAACCTTTCGCGGGTCTGCGGTTCTGCGACGTCCCGGGCTTGGGGTCGCCGACGTGCCAATACTGGATCATCAGCAGGTTGGCGACGTTCCTGAAGTCTATGTCCGGGTCGACCTCCCAGAATCCCGGGAGTGCGGCCATGACGACCTTCGGAACGACGTGGTACGCCTGGTCCATCATCTGCCCGACGTAGTCCTCGATCTCCCTTCCCAGGAGGTCGATGGCCTGTTCCCTGTCGTCCGTCATGGAGATGCAGCGCAGGACGGCATCGTTCAGCCAATCGTCGCGCCCCTCGTTGAGGGCGTATGCCAGAGCGAGATTCCCGGGCATGTCAGCGCCTCCCCTTGTTGGCCTTCTTTGCCGGCGCCTTCTTCGGAGAGGACCTGCCCTTGGAACTCCGGGGCATGAGGTTCTCCGAACCGCACTTCCCGCATCCGGTGCACCTGGACTTCCCGCAGCAGCACCTCTTCTTGGCGTTCTCGGAGCCCTGTATGCGCTCGAACCCGAAGATGTCCGTGAGGACATCGTCGTAATCGCCCGACGTGACGTTCTCCAGCTCCGACTCGTAGTACTTCCTGAACCTCTCCGGGTCGACCGCGCGGAGCACCTGTCCCTTGTAGTACTCCTTCCCGTCGATGACGATGGTCTCGTCGCCCTCGTCCAGACGCTCTGCGAAGTAGTCGGACGTGTAGCGGCGGCGGAGCTCCCTTATGAGCTCCGGCCCCCTCTCGACGATCCTCCCCGAAGGGGCCCTGAACCTGTCGGCCATGATCGGAGCCTCCTGTAGGTGCGGGCGTCCGTCCTGCCGGGTGTCTTGGACCTGCGAGTGCAGGATGCCTTGGCGGGTCTGACGGGTGCGGAAGCCTTCGGCTTCGATGCTTTGGGTGCGGAACGGGACCTCCTGTTGTCCGATCCCTCGATATCATCGTCGGACCAGGTGTATCCGCCGAAATCGGGTCCGCGGCCGTTCTCCGTGTGGTCCCTGATGTACTCCAGGGCGCGGATGGCCAGTTCCCTGCGGTCCGTCCCCAGCGTTCCGACGGACAGCTCCGAGGCGAGTTCGACGAGGTCGTACGCCCGGTAGATGTACTCGTAGATGAGGTACTGGCGGCTCTCGTCCGACATGTCGAAGTTGACCTCGTAGGCGTCCTCTCCGGCGTATTCGCCGTGGTCGTAGAACGGCATGGTCAGGACCTCCTCTGGGTGCCTGTCTTCTTGGCCGACGCCTTCTTCGAAGGCGAACGGTTCGCCGTGCCCCTGGGTGCGAGGTTCTTGGAATCGCACTTGCCGCAGCGGGTGCATCTGGTCTTCCCGCATCCGCAGTCCACCTTCCTCTTCTCGCCGGACCTGCGGTACTCGACCTTGCCGTGGCTGACGCCGTACTTCTCGACGTCCTCCAGCGCCTCGCGGACGAGGCTCCTCCTGGTGTACCGGAAGATGTCGCCCGTGGCGATCATCTCGATGGGACTGACGTCCCATGTGGCCATGTAGTCCAGGAGGAGTTCGCGGGCGTCCGCGTCCGAGATGTTGTCCGCCGCTTCCCCGACGTTGTTCCCGAGGAGGTTGCCCCTGACGTAGAACGTTCCCATCGTCGGCGCCTCCCCGAGGTCTTCTTGGCCGTTCTCTTGGCGGGCGCCTTCCCGGACGACTTGGTCTTGGAGGTCTTTCCGCGATTGGATTGGGAAGCCTTCGGCCTGCGGTTGTCCGAGGACTGTCTCGGACGGTAGCCGGACATGAAGTGTTCCGCGATGGCTTCGTAGTCGATCTCCAGGTCGTCCGGGCCGAACAGAAGCTCCAGAACGAGTTCGGAAGCCTCCTGCTGGACGTCGTAGAACTCGTTCCTGACGATGGCCTCGATCTCCCCGGCCACGCGCTCGACGGCGGTTCCCTTGGGCATCCCGTCCTCTTCGCAGTCGTCTATCGCGACGATCAGGCCCCTGTTGTAGCGCCTGTTGCGCTCGAAGACCTCGACGGTCTTCCAGGTCGCCCAGTTCGCCCATCCGTAGAAGGGTGCGTTGATATCCATGGTCAACGCCTCCCCGAGGTGGCCTTGGCGGGTGCCTTGGGCCTGCGGGCGTTCGAGGTCTTGGGCTTGGTCGTTCTCTTTGCGGGTGCCTTCCTGCCCGAGGTTCCCCCGCGCCTGCATTGGGACGCCTTCGGCCTGCGGTTGGAGGATCCGTCGTCCTTGATGCACTCCACCCCGCCGTAGCAGAAGTCCATACCGCTCTCGGCCCAACTGCTGAGGTTCTCCAGCGCTTCCTCTGCGAGTTCATAGATGGCGGCCGTGGTCTCTCTGTCCAAGATGAAAGACGCCAGCTCCTCCACCGTGAAGTTCTTGGAGAAGTAGTCGTAGACGACCGCCCTGCACTCGCCGCTGTCCAATCTCTCGACGGCCTCGGCGCTTGTCTCGCCGAGACGCTCATCCCCGTAGTAGAACGCCATGTCAGCGCCTCCCGTACGCGGGAGCGCGGTCATACGCGACCCTGGGCTTGCTCTTGCTCTTCGTCTTCGCCGGGGACTTGGGCCTCCTGGATTCGGAGCCGACGGGCATCTCCCTCCTCCACGCCTTCAGACGTGCGAGGAGATTGTCGTACCCCGGGAT
>CAVIUM010000057.1:0-11335 GCA_963645865.1 Lachnospiraceae bacterium | reverse complement strand
GTCAATGATTCGGTCAATAGACAGAATTTCCAGATGTTCTTCGACAAATTCATATCGGGACATCTCGGAGACTATGGGGATATCCCAACAATCACCGCACAAAATTCTGGCGATGTATTGGCCATCATTGATAAACTCATGTCTCTGGGAATTGTGCCACTGAAGGAAGGATGGTTCGGATACAATTATAAAAATGAATTGTACGGTGATGAATCGTTATTATTCGAATACATAAAAAAGAAAAATACTCCGGGACCTAGAGGTGGTGATCCATACATTCTCAAAGAGATGAAAAAACTCACTAAAGAGGACCTTGTTGAAAAACCCCACTTAAACCAATTGGAAAATATAGTCGGGTATGAGACCATAGAAGCATCTGTGCATGATAATAGGACAACACTGATAGAATTTATTCATGACGTCTATCACGCCTACATCAAACACAGTATCGTCTCAAACACATTGACATACGGCCTCAATGCGATTTTTGCACTTACGCTTCTCTATGATAACCAGAAAGTGCGGGAGCACAACTCCTACAACTACATGATGATCGACGAGTTTCAAGATACCAATAACAGTCAATTGATGATATCACTCATGCTTCTGAGTGAGCATCACATGTGCTGCGTGGGAGATTGGAAGCAAGGAATCTATGGATTCAGGAACGTCTCTATTCAAAATATCCTCGACTTTGATGAAACCGTCAGAAACATCAGGGCATTTCTGAATGATGATTGTGAAAGAATCCCATTCAAAATCCCAGCGATCGAGAAAATACAGCTGGAAGTCAACTACAGATCATCGCAGGAAATCGTAGACACGGCATTCAGATGCCTCTTCCTGCCAGCTACCGACAATAAAAAGGAACTCGATCCCGAGATCATTAGGACCAAGATCGGTAAAACGCTTGTAGCTCAGAATAAGGACTTCGACGGCTACACAGGAATACGGTATGTCAAAGCAAAATCACTTGATGATGAAACCGAACAAGTCATCAAAGCCATTGGCGACTACATGACCAAGGACGCGTATCGCATCTGCACATTCAATAAAACCACCGAAAAATACGACGAACGCAGTGTCAAACTCGGAGACATCGCTGTACTCTGTACAAAGAAAGAGTCTTGCCGCCTCGTGAAGGAGGCTCTCCAAGGTGCAGGCATTCCATCTTTCCTGCAAGGTGATGTGGACATCATGTCCACCCGTGAAGGAAAAATGTGCTTGGCCTGGTTGAAATACATCAACAACGAGAATGATAGGAACGGATACATCCCGATAATGGCTGATCTGGGATACAACATGATGGAACTCAGGAAAGCCAGGGATGGACAGATCCCCGAACATCTCATCGAGCAGAGGAAATCCCTGTTCGCTAAGAAAAGAAGGATAACGGACCTGCTCTCTGAAATCTTCGCCTTCTATCCGGACTTCGATCCAGACATGGTCCAGGCCATCGTGAATGCGCTATCCGGCGAGTATAAGAGTTCTCTACAAACCATTCCAGGAATGATCTCTATGATAGAGGAGGACATGGAGAACCATACACCATATCCTGTAGAGGTGACCATAGATTCCGATGCTGTGAAAATCATGACCATGCATAAGGCCAAAGGCCTGGAATTCGGAATCGTGATCATTCCGTTCATGGACTCTGGAATCACCCCCATGTGGAAAAAATCAGACTATTCGGTGTTATTTCAGAGCAACAGTACCGGCCTAAGATGCACTGAAACGATCGGAAACTTCAATGGATTCCATAAAATCTGCAAATCTTGGAAGACGACCCTGGTCAAAAAAGCCCAACCGAAAGACTACGATGAGGAAAGAAGACTCATGTTCGTGGCCGTATCCAGGGCACAGCAGTACATCACCCTGATCTGTGGAAAAAAGAGGGATGACGATGTCGAAGCGTATTCCAAATTCATGACAGGGTTGTTAGAACGGTGCGGCAAAAAATACGAAACCATCCCCGAAAGCGATTTCGATCCCACCGTCGGACTCAACGAAACCTGCGATAAACCTGCGCTGCCGGAGTTCGTTCCGAGAAAGATTAGAATGGGCGTGCATGACATCCTGAACCTGGACTTCGGTACCGACGGGGTGAAGACCGCCGACGAGGTGTGTCCGAAAGGAGCGAAGTACGGGATCGAAGTGCACGATGACGCCCGCATGCTGTTCAAAGGCCTGGAACCCAAGGATTCGAAACCGGAGCACGAGGAGATCAGACGCGTGCTCGATAGGGTGAAGGATGCCGAGGAACTGCACTCCGAGATAGAATGCATGCTCCCAGTCGAAGGACAGAACGTCGTACTTAAAGGATTCATCGATCTTCTCGCGGTGTATCCGGATCATATCGAGATACACGACTACAAGACCGATGCGGAAACATCCAGATCGATCGAGTGGGAATACAGACTCCAGCTCTCGGTCTACGCGCATGCTGCGATGCGTTACTACGGTCTGCCCTGCAAATGCTATTTGGACTATGTTTCCATCAAGGATACGGTCGAATTCGACCCTCTGGAAATAGAGGAGATAGCGGCCCGCGTGTCCGATAGAATGGTTGCTACAGAAGCGGACTGAAAACCATTAGAACCTTCCGGATCAATATGCTGGCCTGCGTATTGATCCGGATTTATTGATGAGGGTGGAGATTTGTCGAGAACAGAGATTAGATTGGATCAGATTGTGAACGTTGGGGTCGTGAAGAGGAGAAGCGGAACCAGCTACAAATCAGTACACAACCTGTTGGCGGGAATCACTGCGGAATACATCGAGAACTCCATCAAACCAGAACACAATGATGATCTCTACAGGGAGCTGGAGATGTTCTTCAGGCAGGCGTACAAACCTGCCAATGAGTGGCTGGTCTCGCTCAGACCGTTCGATTCGCTCAACGACTTCCTCGACCTGATCTTCTTCCGGGAGGACGAAGACTCTTACAAAGTTCTCTCGTCCCGCATATTCTTCATCCGGGACTCCGACGCCTCGTTCATAAGGATCGGCGAATTAGAATTCCCGTCTTCCAACAGATTCATCAGGATCTGCAATCTGGACAATCAGAAATTCGCACTCGTCTACTCGCAGGTCGGCGAAACTCCCGTCTATAAGGTCATTGCAGGACCGGGTCCGAAGAACAGCTACAAGGAAGAGACCAAGCCGATCTTCCGGGATTCCAATGGCAGTCAGGTCGACCCCGACGGCACCTGCTTGCCGCTCGTGGACCCGGAGCAATTCTTCCAGCTGACCGACGACCTCCGCAAGGTGGATAAAGACCAGAAAGCGGCGATCTCCGCGAATTGCGACCATAATCTGCTGATCGTAGCGGGAGCAGGAAGCGGCAAGACCAGATCCCTCGTCGGAAGGATGTGCTACCTCCATCTGGTGAAGAGGATCCCCCTGAACAGGATCGCGATGCTCACGTTCACGCGGAAAGCCGCCCAGAAGCTGATCAAATCGGCATCCGAGCAACTGACCGAGTCGTACGGCAATCTGGGCATCACTGCGAGCTCGACCTCCATCAATGCGAGCACCATCGATGCCTTCTTCAAGAGACTCATCGAGATCCACTGGTCCGAGATGGGTTTCACGAAGAATCCCAAGTTCAGTTTCGACATGAAGCTCGATACGAAACTGAACATACTGTCCAGGATAATCGAAGAAGACGATTTTCCTCTCCGTGAAGAGAACGGTGGAAGGAACGAGAACGGTCTCGAGAAACTGAAGGTTCTCAGGGCACAGATCGAAAACTACGCGAACGGCCTCACCGTCAATATTCCCGGTATCGACAATCTGCTGAGATCCTACGTCGACTGGCAGGTGCGCAACAACGAGATCGTGGAATTCTTCTGCGCTTCGTGTATCGTGAAAAACACCCTCGACAACAACGAAGCCTTCAAGAACAGACTCTGCGAGTCCTTCGAATGTATCCTGATCGATGAATTCCAGGACATAAACAAACTGCAGAACGAGATATTCGCAGCACTCTACGACACCTCCGTACACTTCACGCTGGTCGGCGATGATGACCAGACCATATACACCTGGAGGGGTTCGGACGTGGATATCATCAGGGACATGCAGAAGGACGAGAACGTCAACACCGTGTTCCTGACGGTGAACTACCGCAACAACCCCTACATCGTCAGAGCGGGGAACTCGATCCTCAGGAGGATGGGCGAACGTTCCAAAAACGGCGTGGAGATCACGCCGTACCAGAACACCGGGGAGAAGGTCCGCATCTGCAGAATCTCGAAAAACTATGCGGAGCTTGCCAACGAAGTGAGCAAGATATACGATCCTTCGAAAGATGGGGACAGCATCTGCATCCTTTCCCGCAAATCGAAATGTCACGGTGACATCCAGAAAGCGCTCGAAGGTATGAACATCCCGTCCGTCATCATCGGTTCGAGACCCGATTCCGACATCAGCTCCGGATACAAAGCCCTCAAGGCGATGACATTCATCGCATGCAGGTCCAATGTCAAAGCCAATTACGATCTGCTGAACGAACTGGCGGAAGGCCGTTACTCCAACATGGAACTGAAATCCTTCATCACCGGAGTGAAACCATTCACCGCCGACGAGAGCGGTTCGCTGTTCAGAGTGGAATACATGGTCAAACTCTTCGAATATCTGGATATCACGCTCCATCCTGCTGCCGACTTCGAAGAGATGGTCAGCAATTATTGCCGCGCATATGCGTGCATAGTCGAGAACGACACGTCCGAGGACAGGGTCGTTCAGGACCCGTGCCTGTCCTCATTCATGGATTACGTCTCCGAGAATGACTGGATGTATCCAGAGATCGGCAGGAATGTACTGACATCGATCTTCTCCAGATTCGAGAGGCGTTACCTCGCGAACGAACAGAACAGGGATGCCAGAACCAACGACGTCAACACCGTGTTGATCAGTTCGATCCATTCCTCCAAGGGCCTGGAGTACGATGATGTGTTCGTGGTCGAGTTGGACGAGAAAAGTTTCCCCAATACGAAGATCATAGACAGTGAATACGACGAACTGATCAGGAAAATAGAGGATCTTCGTCTTTCGGAGAAGAAACTCGGAGAACTGCGCAGCAATACTGCAAATGGTCTGTACAGCGAACTCATCTCCGAATGCGATACCGCCGGATTCCAGATGATGGGTCGGGATGATATCGAATCTCTGAAAGAAGAGCTGGAGGACGTCAGAGACGACGTATTGGGATTCACTGCCGACGGTATCGAGGAGTATCGGAACATCTACGATGCCTACATCAGACCGGAGATCGAATCCTATAAGGACAGACTGCACCGCATAAACCTGAATAAACGCGCGACGGAAGAGACGTACCACGGGATCGAAGAAAAGCTACTGACCGCAGATTCGATCGATCGGGAATTGGAGTCGCAGCTGCAATCGGTCTCAGACGAGATATCCGACATAGATTCGCAGATAGGCTCGATGAGAACCGAATTCGACGGTTTTCTCCGGTCCATCTCCCACCTCGAATCCATGAATGCGCTGTGCTCTACCGCGAAACAGTATCTTCTGGACATAGACCATCTGACGCATCAGGAACAACTCAGAAACGAACTGAGGAAGATGCGCGACGAGATGGTGAACGAGGAGCTGCGCTCGTTCTATGTCTCCATCTCCCGTGCTAGGAAATTGCTGTATCTGTGCAGCACGCTAGGGTCCTGCCCATCCAAATTCCTGGACATCCTGGACAGGGAGGATTGTGAAGACTACGAGCTGACCACCAGGTCGGAAGACGAGCAGATGAGATCCCTCAGGGAGTTCAAGAAGACGGTCGACGTGGAGATGGCCAAGCCCAAGCCCGACCTGGAGGTCATCGACAAGGCCACTGCGCAGATGATGTCGTCCACGACGGACGATATGAAGGCCGGATTGGAATCGAACGTCAATGAATTCCTGCTCGAGAATCCCGATTTCAAGAAGTTGACGGGAGGATCGAGAACATACCTGGTGACCGCCCTAAATCTGGATTATCTGGGAAAAACCACAGGTTCCGACTTCAACAACGAAGTCCTCCTCAACCTGATGAGAAGTGGCGAGGAGTTGGTCAGATCCCATGTATCGCCCGATGCGGAACAGATCGTGTTGGATGATACGGATATGGTGGAGGAACTGCATAAAAAATTGAAGTTCCTCGGGAGGGACCGCAAAACGAATAATTCGCCTAGTGGCAGATACCTCAAGGAACAGTTCTACGATTATCCCGCACGCTCGCCATTGGATGATTTTAAAAAAATCGCACTGGCACAGTATGTGACATTCTCCGGGATGTGGCCGGAAGTATCCGAAACATACTCCGGGAACTGGGATGTGAAAACGATCAATACGGACCCGGATGAATTCATCAATTGCGCCTTGGACCTCTGCAATATGCGCAATGAAACAACTCACACCATGGTCGATGAGACCTGGAAGAACGACTATGTGCCGTATGCCTACAACTGTTTGAAAACCATAGTAAACACATTCTGAATGCTGGTGGAGCCCCTGCGGGCTCCACCGGCGTAAATCGTTTGAGGAGAATGGATATGAGCATCCAACGTGAACCCGTTGGAATGCAATCCCTTATTCACCGGACCGCAAACGTTCCTCCGCCGGAGCATAGGAGTACAGGCTGACTGATCCCGGTATCCTCGGGAACGCGTCGTCCCTGAACGAGCATCCGAACCTGTCGGCGGATGCCACCCTCCCGTTGAGGTTCTCATCGGTGGTGCGGACCCTGTCGCACACCTCCGCGTTCCCGGCGAGCCTCTCCCCCGGGACCTCGCGCTCGATCCTGACCCCGCGACCCTCCAGGTTCATGATGGCCATCTCGGTCCTGTTGCGCACGAAGGACCCGAGCTTCTCCAGGGAGTCCTTGCGGTCCGGCGCGTTGCAGATGTCGCACATGTAGTCCGAGATCTCCTCCATCGCGCCGCGGACGTCCACGGCGCCCGCGCGCCTGACGTCGTTCCTCAGGTGGGCGCATGTGCCGTTGGCGTCCGACAGCTCGGACTTCAGACGGACGTTCTCCGCCCTGAGCCTGGCGATCTCGTCGTTGAGACCGGCGACCTCCCTGCGGAGAGCATCCGCATCCCCAGAGGGAGGTTGGACCGTCTTCTCCTGAACGAACGGGAGCTTCCCCGTTACGACGAAGCCTTTCATGACCTCGGTGATCCTGTCGCGTATCGCGTCGACATCCCCTCCAGAGGTCCCGGGAGGATCCATGGGGACGAGCCTGGCCCCGCACTGGCAGGCCAGATACTTCCCGTTGGTGTCGGGCACCCAGCGGATCCTCGGCGTCTCGCAGTCGCAGGTTATCCCGTAAAAGGTCATTCCTCGCACCTCTTGGCCGTGGTCCCGTAGGCCAGGCGGTTTCCGGCCCTGTCCCTGATGGTGATGTCCAGTATGCCGTTGGAGTCGAGGGTCATCTCCGGCCACATGGAGAATCCCCTGGCTTTTCCCAGGTACTCCGGCGGGACCTGGACGGTGACCTCCAGTCCGTTGTAAGTCTCGCCGGAGCCGTACTCCATCCATCCGTCGTCGACATCCGCTGCTTCCGACTCGTATATCCTGAAGCTCACGGTGCTCTGGTTGTCCCTCATGGGGACGAAAGAGGTCCTGGAACGGACGGTGATCCGGTCGGATTCCCCGAACGGGGTGCCCTTGAAGATCATGTTGTAGACCATCTCGTCCTTCCCGTCCCTGTGCGAATCGAAGCCGTAGGTGTGGGCGGCGATGTCTATGACGGTCGGTCCCTGGGCGCATCCGTCCGAGGAGGAGTTGAGCTTCGCGAAGACGGCGGCGCCCTTGGCTATTGCTTTGGAAGGTTCGAAGAGCTCCACGAACCCGTCGTCCGGGGATGTGGAGAACTCGGATGTGAGGCGCTCGCGGATCTGCGGCATGTTGCTTCCGCCTCCGACCAGCACGATGCGGTCCACCTCGGCGTCGCAGGAATCCAGGGTCCTGCGGACGACCCCGACGGCGCGGTCCAGGAGGTCGATGGTGCAGGCGTCGAACTCCTCACGGGTGACCTTGACCATGTACTCCTCGCCGCCGTCGTCGAACATCATCCCGGCCTTGTCGTTCAGGGTGAGGTTCTCCTTGAGGCGGGTGATGTCCCTCCTGAAGGAGGACTCGTCGGTCCTGGAATTGAATTGCTCCAATCCGACCTTCTCCATCACCAGGTCGGCGAGGTGGGAGTCCCAATCGTTGCCACCGAGCTCCAGGTCGCCCTCCTTCGCCTTGATCTCGTAGGTCATGGCGAACGGGTCGTGCTCCAGGACGGTGACGTCCAGCGTCCCGCCTCCGAGGTCGAATACGAGGATGGTCTGAGGAGCATCGTAATGCTTCCTGATGTCGGCGCTGTACAGATATGATATGGCAGCGGCGACGGGCTCCTGGACGACGGATATCCTCTCGGTCCCGAGACCGGTGATCCTGCCCATGGTCTCCTGCAGGAGGCGGTTGTAATCGGAGGCCATCATCTGCCCCTTGGCGATGCCGACGGGTGCGGTTATGGTGACCGCTTCTATCCTATCGTCGGGGAACTCCCCGCTGTCCATGGCGCCCTTCCTGACCTTCGCCACCAGGTACGTGAGGTACTTCTCGATGACCTCCGCCAGGGTGTATTCGCGCCCTCCGCTGACTATCGTGGAGGAGAGGCTGTCAGGATCGGCCCTGACCAGCCTCTTCATGTAACGGACGACGTCGCCCTCGTTCTCGGCCGCCTCCTTCCCGGTGCATTCGATCCCGTAGAGCTCCTTCCCGGCTTCCTCGGAGTACATGAAGAGGCTCGGGATGCCCTCGTTGGTGTCGCTCGCGTAGTTGGTCACGGGGATGAGCCCGCTCATGATGGCCGCTGATGAGAAGCATGTTCCGAAATCTATGCCGACGATCATTCTCTTTCACCTTTCGGATCATCGAACGATGCGATGGTATTAGGAAAAATTCAGATACGGTCCTATTAGAATTATTACCATATCCCGTATCCGGAACGGTATCTCAGATAGTCGGACGGTCGTCGGGAGCGGATATCAACGAATCGGACCATGTCCAGCCATGGACGGGGAACCGACGGAACAAGATACATTCAAGACGAGGCTGATGGACATCCTCTGCCGCGAATACGGCAGATGCAACATCGACAGATACGATGACGGCTGGATTAAGATAGATACCGATGACGGGGACGTCAGCATCTGGATGGGCGAGGGGTATGCCATTCTCATCTCCACTCTCAAGGATACGAAAGGGAACATCCTGGCGATACCCAAGGACGATATCTCCGAGTACATACCGATCCTGGCGGGCATATACATCAGTCCCGCCATCTATCCGTCCTCGAACGGCGAGTGTTACGTCCCGCACTACAACTTCATGCTCCATGAGTCCGACATCGGGAATCCGGATGCGGTAATCATGGCGGTAGATAAGCTCGCATTCATGGCGGACGTCGCATCCATAAGCTGGAACGATGCGGTATCCGGGCATGGGCCTGAGAGTGGAGAGGAATCCGGAGAGGAATGAGATCCGACGTCGACAGGAGAGTGCTACATGAACGGAGAAGAGACGACGACGGAACAGGACACGTTCAGGACGAGGCTGATGGACATCATCGCCATGGAATACGGCGAGAGGCACATCGACGAGATGAAGAATGGGGACATCGTCGTCCGCAAGGACGGCATGGATGTCGTGATCCATCCCAAGAGGAGATTCGCCACGATGCAGTGCTGCCTGACGGATCAGGAGGGGGACTACGTGTTGATCCCTGTGGAAAGGATCGCGGATTACATCCCGAACCTCGTATCGGCACTGCACGTCCAGCCCTCCATATTCCTGAGCGCCGACGAGAAGAACTACGTCCCCCACTACGGAGCGTACATCGAAGATACCGATCTCGAGGACCCGAGGTGGGTCATCCGGACCATCGACAGGATCAGCACCCAGGCGAGTATAACCTCCTTCCTGTTCTGGAAGGATCCTGCCTCCGAGGAGGAGCAAGAAATCAAAGTCGATGAGATGGTGTTCGACGACTCGGAATCGGACGATGAGTGTTCCGAGGACGAGGATTTCGAATACACGCCGTGACCGCATGATGGTACGACCGTTTCTGTTACCGTATCACCGGAACGGGGACCCCGATGGAAGGTATCGGAAAGGTCCGGACGGTCGTCATGAGGGGATATCAATGGAACAGCCCATGGTCGGAGCATGTTGGGAAGGGAAGATTCCGCTCCGGAGCAGGATGACTTCAAGTCGGCGTTGATGGACCTGGCCATCCGCGAATACGGGGCGAGGTACGTCGCCACGACGGACGAGAGGAACATCCTGATCCTCTACATGGGGACGACGATGAACATCTGGATCAACGAACAGGTCATCTCGCTGGACTGCGACGTCCTCGACGTCTCTAGGAAGAGGATAACGATACCCAAGGACGAGATCTCCGATTACGCCGCGGTTCTGGCCGAGTTCCCCTTCCTCACCCCCACGGTGTATCCGGTCAGCGACGACGAGTATGCGCTGCACCATGCGTTCATGGTCCTCAGGAGCAGCCTCAGGAGATTGGAGAGCATCATCGACATCGTGGACAACATGTTCTTCGCGTCCTTCCTGGCGGCGGATGCCTGGAAGAAGATGATGTCGGGAGACGATGGGAGCTGATCGGGATATGAACGGTAAAAACATTAAGACGGTCAAGACGATATCATGACCATGAAGGTCCACATCGCCACCATAGGGACGTCCAGGGAACCGATATAGAAGGTCGTCAGGTGCCTGCCGGGGATAGACGTGCTCTATCTGCTGCACACGGCCGGAGGGGATTCCCAGGCCTCGGCGGAGCATGTCCGGGATTGGATCACCGCGATGATCCCCGATGTACGCCTTAGGGTCATCCCGTTCTCCGATTTCATGGGCATAGTGCAGGTGATCTACGACATCTACGACGAGATGAAGGGGAAGGACGTCGAGTTCTCGATCAACATAACCGGCGGGACTAACCTGATAACGGCGGCGGCTTGCTACAGCTCGTACTACATCAGGGCGCAGATCTACTATGCGCTGAGGGGGGAGGAGGGCTCGACCGTTGACCAGCAGATCATTAGGGTCGAGGCGCCGAAGGCGATAGATGTGGAGAAGTACAAGCCCCTAACGAGGGACATTTTGAAATATATTCTAAGGAATTTCAACTCAAAAGAACAGGTATCAAAATCTATGATAGCCGACGAGTTCGGCATCACCAAGCAGAAGGTGGGGTACCATACCGGAATCCTGGAGGCGGACGGACTGATACGGCAAACAGAGTTCAAGATCAATGGGAAGG
>CAVIUM010000056.1:0-11624 GCA_963645865.1 Lachnospiraceae bacterium | reverse complement strand
GAGAACCATCAGCACATCATCGCTAGGATCTGTTGGCGATGAACTGAGCTACCAGGACTTCCTCAAGCTGGCAGATACGTCAGTATTCATGACGTTGTTCAACGTGGACGTGACATACAAAGTGAGCGCATCAACGTCTTACGTCTACCATGCCGTTCTTATCTACCCGTCTAGCAACCAGATGTACTTGTGTAACGACAACGAGATCGTCAATGCAACATCCTCTACGGTGGAATTGTTTGCCCTGTCTATGTCGGATACGTTCACGGTCGATGAATACAATCAGCGCACATCAGATGGTAAGCCGCTATATGCCGACTTGAGTGAGGGGATTGAAGTTTCACATGACGGGAAAGACCTATGGTACAACACTTTCAACAACTCGAAAGTCACATTCGTTATTCCCCTTGAAAACGGATTCCATAGGGACTACATCAAGTTCAGGGTAGGCTCGGATTCCAGCCCTGCAACATCTCACGTCTACATTGTCTATGTGACCGTGACTGCAATCGGCGATATCATCCTCCAGGAATCATCGGCTACACAGGGCATGGTGAATCTCGGATCTGCGAACGTCTACGATCATCTCCTGTTCGAGTACGAGTACGATGGCAACCACACGGCCAATGTGACCGTCACAGGGATATCCGGATTGTCAAAAATCAATGGCGATTACTCGAATCTGAAAGGGAGTAGTGCGACGTTCACAGATACCAGCTCGGTAGGCCCCTTGAAGGGAATCGACTTCACCGATGCAGGAGGTGTTTCCGCATACTACATCTCCTCGGCATATGTCAATTCGGGCACTACCAAGGTCATGAGGGACACGACTGTTTCCCCGGTAAGCTACTATCCCGATGGCAACTGGACGCTGAGATTGGGCAGTACCGCGATCTACGGGGATGCCATCACGTTCCGTTTTTCCAGCGGAGATTCGCTGGTGGCAACCGTGGAGAATGGGAAGATAAGTCTGGACGGCCTCTCGGAGTTCTCGAACATCTCCCTGTTGGGGATGACAGTTGAGAATCACCTAAATTCGGAAGGCAAGTACACGACCAAGATAAACGGGGTAGCTCTCCCGGATCGGTATGCAGGATATGCAGGACTGACCAGCATCGAGTTCACAGGAACCTGGAGCATGGGCCTCTATCTCTCGGATCTAGACGCGACAACCCATAAGGAATACTCATGGACTGCCGGAGGGTTCGGCCTCGATATCACGGGCTTTGCGCTCGTAGGAATCGCAACCGCCGCGCTCTCCTTCCTCGCCGTGGGCCTCTGGGGTCAGCGGTCGGGTCAGAAGGTCATCCTAGCTCTGCTCACCGCCGCGATGTGCGGAGTGGTCTATTTCCTAATGCTCTGACCATTCGTAAAGGGGTCTGTTCGGAAAGGGTACCAAAACCATGCTAAAACCGTTCGGAAAGGGATGCTCGGAGGATAGTTCGTAAAGGGTTCCCTTTCCGAACATTACCCATACCCTTTCCGAACATTCTTATATGACCCTTGCGATGTATAACCATCGGGATGGAATGTGGGTAGCTTCACATTCTTTGCCTGTCGTGGGAACATGACTTTCCATAAACTCGGCCCACGAGAAACACAAGGTTGCACACACACCCTTGTGTGTCCATTCCTCCCACATATCGACTTGATTCTCCCCAAAGTTACACGTTTACCCCTACCTTTTCGTGTACGATAGGCGTTCTATGAAGGGGTCTAAAACAAAAGTGAGAAAGGAGGGCATCAGCCCTGTTTGGAAAGGGTTTGAGATTTGGAAAGGGGTCGGGTATTCACCAGGATAGCTCTGAGGCTACCAGGTCGAGCGCGTCGGACAGTTGCCTAGCCTGTATCCTGGTGAAGTGCAGTTCCAGGTACTCTGTGCTTCCTTGGATGCACATCACGACCTTTTGTTTCCCCTCGGATGGTCTAAGGGTGATGCCATCGTACCGGGTGGTCAGATCTAGGGGAGCGTCAAGCACAACCTTCATGTTCATCCCTCCTGTTCATCAGAATGACCTCGCCAGCCATGCTCAGGGCCATAGGCGCGTTCTCACCGTACATCGTCGGTAGGAACGACACCTCTAGCCCACAGTCGCTTTTCCATGACGATCTAAGGTCGTAGAGTTCGTTCGTCAGGGTGATCGCCAGCGGAATATCCGCCTGTACGACTATTCCGCTATCGCTCCACTCGATGTTCGGGAGCTTCTTGTACTGACGGCCGGACGCGACCAGATCCAGCATTTTGACCAGCTTCCAAACGGGGAGCGACTTCTTGTAGTGGATGGTCAGGCTCCCCTCGGTAACGCGATTCTCGATGGCATCCAGGCCGAACCGTCCGAGTTCGTAGGTATAGTCACGCACCGACCTTCCCCTTCCTGTTGATGGTGGGAACCGATAACAAGGTGGCCGAGTAGCCCTCTCTTGCAGGTTCCTCAATCGGAGCGTCCGAGAACGTCTGTGGGTAGAACTCCACATTGATGCCGTAGGCGAACCTCGCCAGGATATCCACGTCGTAGATTGCATCTGCAAGAGCGATGGCGCACTCAGGCGTACAGTTCTCGATGATGATCTGATGGCTATCCCATGATGGTTCCTGGGTGATGGAGAACCTCGCGCACACCTGGTCGATGATGTCCAGCAGATGCTCGAACATCACGATAGTCAGGGTCTGACTGTAATTGATGAAGGTCGCACCGTCGATGATGCCGAGCGACCTAGCATCGTAGGCAAGTCTGCGCGGATCCTCTGTGTAGTCGAACTTGGTCATCGGAGGTCAGCCCCCTTCGTGCGGAAATCGAAATTGCGGTAGTCACCTATGCAGCTCAGCAGTTCCTCCGGCGTCCAGTTATCCAGGGCGCATACGGCCTCGGCGATACGACCTAGCTTTGTACTCATAGCTAGGCATCCGGCGGTCAGCGCATCAATGTAGGCATTCATCGTCATGGCCACCTCTGTATGGCTCTCGGCGATGTTCTGGCCGAGATAGTACCTGGCTGCTTCCGCATCCTCGATCATAGCCATCAGTTCGCGTCTGCACCGCACTAGGCCGTTTGCGACCGCTTCCTCCAGGTCTGGAAGATTGGCTTCATCCTCGTAGCCGCTCATGGCATATCGCTCTCCATGACCTTCCACTCGCGCTGGGGAATATCGTGCATCCTTGCCTGGATTTTGAGTTGTTCGATGTGATAGAGCGATACGGGGAACCAGTAGACCTCCGCTATCTTGTCGAACTCCACGGCCCCGTAGAGCGTCCATTCGGTCGTGAAATTCGAGAACGTCTGTCCTCTCAGGGAGAACCCGTTTTGGAAAAAGACTCCCTTTGCTTCCTGTACGGTCAGTCCATACCCATAGCCGTTCTCGATGTGTCTGGGGCCGTTCAGAATCGCTCTCTGGCGGCAAAGTTTGTACATGGTCATGCAGGACTTCATTCCCTCTCACCATCCTCTGATCGCGCATTCCGTATTGTTTTCCTGGAATTTCTGGACGGTTTGTATCGCCGTCGAAATACCAGATCTCGCGCTATCGGGGTAGCTCATGTCGAGCCTGGGTTTGAAGAAAACAACCTTGTCTCCCTCTCTCTGTGCGAGATACAGAAGTTCCCACGCTTCTACATCCTTGCGGGTCTTTCCAGCAGGGAGCATCTTGTACCCATGCCCGATGTACTCACGCTCAATGAGCATATCGGTTAGGGCAAGCTCTCCTGTTTCCCCGTTCTTGTTCTCTAAGTTTAGTCTGATAGCCGCATTTAGGCATACGGCATACATCACAATAGGACTGAACATATGTCTTTCCTCCTCGGTCGAATGAACATGGTCTAACGCATAGGCCCATGCTAGCGAGCTTCACATCGCTGAGAAAGCATAGGGGTTAAAGTATAAAAAAGAATGGTATCACGCCATACGCAGATTAACAGTACCACACACAGATTGATAGTCCGATTATGTATGTATATGTGTATGTATGTGTCTATTTACTTACTTATGTTCCCCGGGTAAAAAAGGGTATAAGCCCGAAAAAACACGCACTCCCTCCCTCTCCCCTATAACCCCACACCCACTCACAAAACGCTAGCCCTTGGGCTGCCCAAAAGGTGTGATTGCCTTTCCCATCGCGGATTGAGTATATAAAACTCGCCATCGCTCCGCTGAAGGTCTACGCTACCCTACGGGTAGCTGCGACGCGTTCCGGCCTACGGCCGGGCGGCTACGCCGAGATGCAGGGTGGTACCCGGCTCGTGGGGTCGGACGTGGTTCGACCATCGACGATTGACGATGGTTTGAGGTTCCCCGTCGAACCGCGCTCCGTCGGATCGTCGAGAATCCCGTTCCGTCCGAGATTCCCAATCGTGTTACTCGCGCTCTCGGACAACCCTTTTCTGGGTAGCAGATGCCCCGAAAAATGCCCTCTCCGATGCACGTTTCCCCCTACCTTTTCGTGTACGATAGGCAATCCGTGAGATGACCGAAAAAACAGGAAAAACAAACGAACATCAAATTGTTATTTCGGTCATGGAACCGCCGAGATCTAAGCTCTCGGAGGCACGGATGTTCAACAGAAGTTGGGAAAATCCGTCCGAGGAAGGGTCGGACGGAAAGGGGTTTCGGATTTGCACGAAAGGCCGATTCAGGAGGTTCCCAGGGTCGGGAACCCGGGGAGCAGTTTGGGTGGTGATGAAGTTCCTTTGCTCCCCAGGCGGATGTGATGCTTTCCTACTGATTAAGGCCTGTTAAGACATAGACGGGTCAACCTTAAAGCTATCGTCGGATCGTGCGGCTCCCCGTTCTTTCCGCTTCCGCTTCATCTCGTCCTTGACGATGCCCTTCAACCCCATAGGCTCCACCTCCTTCTCGAATATCTCCAATTCCTCCGGGGTCAGCATCTCCTTGAACTTCCCGACGTACTTCTTGGAGGATGCCATGCGGAGCAGGGCAGGGCTGGCCATCTTGTACCCCAGGGAGTATTTCGGGATCGTGTTGCACATGGTGATGGCCTCGGCCATCGTCACGCCTTCATCCTGGGCAACCGCGCTCACGAACTGCGCTCTCGCCATCCCGTCGAGCTGGTCGTTTATCTCAAACACCTTATCCCGTCCGAGCTGGCGCACCTCCTTAATCTTCTTCATTGTCCACCACTCCCTTTGGCTTCTCCGCACGGTCGCACCGTGCCTGTTGGAGAATGTCTTTGACGTACTCCTTGGAGTACCCGGTCATGACCGCTATATCGACGTACTTGGCCCCATGCTCGAAAGCGTACAACGCCAGCGCACGGATCTTGGCGGTATCCCTCTGCGCTTTCTGGGCCTTCCCCTTTATCTGACCCTGGAACTCGGCCATCTTCTCGTTCTGATGCGACATTTTGATGCGCTCGTACTCGGCCTTGACCTCCGGCTCCATCTTGGGGAATTTGGCGTATCCGAGCGTTCCCCACAGTTCATGCCCTTTCTGTATCTTGACCTCGACGTATCCTCTGGATCTGCCGCCTGTTCCCCATGCCATCTCCTTGCATATCAGAAGGTACCTCAGGCGGTACTCGCGGATGTATTTGTCTAGCCTGGAAACTGACGGGATGCACATTACCAGCGTCCAGCCTCTAGAGCGCATCATCTCTAGCATCTGGATGAAGTGCTTGTTGTCGCGCTGCATACTGTCGCGGTTTGACGCTACATTGGTGGCCTCGTCCATCCAGAATATCTTTCCACGATCCGCGCCGCTGGTCGAGCTTTCAGTCAGTTTGTCGATGAAGGAGGAGTACTCATAGACATACCCATCCTCGATGGTGAAGTTCGGGTCGTAGAGCTTGCACAGGTGGTAGGCCATGTTCGACTTCCCAGACCCTTCCTTTCCGCTTACGACAACCAGGTTGTCGAAATCGTTGTCAACGTTCGCGTGCATATCCTCGGCCAGATGCTCCAAAAGGCCATCCAGCAGGTATTGGGTGTAGGATTTTCCGCTGGTGTAGCGGAGGTAGTTCCTCTCGATGACCGTCATCCTCCGCAGGCAGTCCTCGTCGGAGATCTCAGGGTAGCCCACCGAATCTCCCGGGTCGTAGATCACCATCGTCATGGTATCAGTAGTTCCACGGTGAGTTCAGGTTCGAGCCTCCGGTGGGAGCAACCGCCATGTCGGGAGCCTTCCCGATCTCGACGATATCGCTTCTGAACCGTCCTCCATAGGAGTTGGTCAACCTCTTGAGCAGGTCGCATCTCTCGATGACATATGTGGAACCCAGATGCGAATGGGCATGGGATTCCAGGATGGCCTCGAACTGCCCCGGGTCGGTCAGATTGGCCGAGATATCCAGTTCCTTTCCGCCTGTCGCGGATAGCTTATCGAGTGCCGATTCCTTGAGCGTCTTAACTATCGTTGCCATCGTTCTCACCTCTTGCAATCCTCACCGCCTGGGCGGTCAGGAACACAGACCATACGCACATGATCAATGACCTCCGAGCAGGAACAGTCCAAACACTATTCCTATTGCGATGACCGCTACCCCGGCGTACTTCTTCAAGTCCAGCGGCCCCATGCGGATCTTAGTCAGACCCTTGAAGAAGTTTTCCTGGGCTTTGCTGGCGAAATAGTCGTAGAGCGTGCTGGATGTTTCGTAGTTGGGCCTTTTCTGTGTCCTCGGATCGTGGACTTTGAATCCCGTCATCCTCACAAACGCCATGTCGTTGAAGTGTTCCATTCTCTCGAAATACCCTCTCGCCGGGAGGTACCCCATCGCTATGAGCGTCCTGGGGTTCAGCGTCGATATCCTCTCGTAGACCTCGTACTTCCCGTCTTTCCTTAGCGTGATATCTATCATCCAGATTTTCGGGCGCAGGGCTTCCCTCCATTCGGCATACCTGCTAGGGGTATCCCCATCCCCTTTCGGGGCCTCGGCTCTCATGCCAGCCCTCCTTTGAGAAGGGAGTACACCAGCACGATCCCCACGATGGCGTACATGTACACCTTGGAATCCAACTTGTTCAGGAAGTCTATCTTAGATACTCCCTTCCCCCCGTTGGTCTTGGCTACGTCGATGATGGCCATCGTTTCATCCGAATCCAGGGGTTCCCCGGAACCGTAGGGTTGGGTTCCGTCCACGTCGTACATGACGAACTCCCTCCCTCCGGTGGCATCCGGTATCATCAACCTTTCGTCGGTGCGGAAGATCCTGTTCTTCCACGTCGTAAGGGGTCTGGTGTTAACCCCTAATCTGAGCCAATAAAGCTCGCTTTTCGTCCTAATTATGAGATATCTGCCCATAGGCCGCGCTCTCCTAGACCAGTATTACCGTAGGGGGTAATACCCGTCAGTTTAGTATTAACAGGGGTTAATTTATTCCTTTCGGACTAAAAGATAGGTTTAATTATCCTAATTGGAATAATTGAGCATGGACGTTAGGACAGTCGTGATGACTATTGTAAGCGTCACCGTGGGCGTTATCCTAGTCGGATCGCTGCTGGTTCCAATGGCATCGCAGGTAATGGATGACCTTACCGCAGCCGGACAGTCCAGTTGGTCGGCCCTCGTGGGGGTGGTTGTCACGATTGTGATACTCTCCCTGGTAGTGGTCGCGCTCTACTCGGTGACGTCCAACAACGATTGAAGGGAGGTGAAAAATCATGGATATAGGAAGAATTGTTTACGCCATCGTCGGAATCGTCGTGGCCGTTATCATCGTTGCTACCGTGCTGATCCCGACCGTTGACGGTCTTGAGATCACCGACTCTACCCAGAAAACCCTTATCAGCGTTGTTGTGACGCTGACCATCCTGGGTGTTGTCATGATGGCAGTCAAGATGATTGCAGAAGACAGGTACTGAAAACGAACGAGCCATTGGAGGGCGGCGTTGTAGCCCTCCACTTTAACCTTTCAAGGTGATTTTTATGGAAAATAATGGAACTATAGGTTTCCTCGTATCCATTGTTGTCGCGATCATCCTCCTGGGAACATTCGCGCTCCCGGTGATAAACGACGTTAACACAAAGGAAGTGACGGAGGAACATGAAGGAGTGTATGGAACCAACCCCATACAGACAACGGAAGTTCAGTTAGACTACACATATACAGAAGGGTATCTCCTTAGCGTATGGGATGATAGCACAGATTCTAATCAGCAGACCTTCTCCACAACGATACCCGATGATTTCACAGGCAGTTCTAGGCCAGTCTATAAGGTATCAAAGGACTACTTGTTGAATATGGATGCATCGATAATGGAGTTCATCTTTGTATGGGATGACGAGTATAACGAATATTCAGAAGTATATTTCCGTGAGAACAACAGTTCGCATTGGCCCAGATATGGAATAGAATGCACACTCACGCCGATTGCAGACCTGGGCTTCCCTGCCACCTCTCGTAGCGATGTGAACCTGGTGAAAGTTGAAAGCATCAATGATGACCTCTCGATTCTGCTTCCAAAGGATAACTCTTACCTATATTCTTGTCAGTTCGAGAATGATCAAAATGGTGCTGATTATTATGTTATGCTAAGATCTAAAAGTGTTGGAGCGTGTCTTGAATTGAATACGACCACTAACGCTTTAACGGTGGCTAAAATACCTGTATCGACAGAAGGACCAATATATGCTCGTGTAGCGAGTAATTACGCTTCTGCAACGATCAACGCCGCAGAATGCAAACAGGTTCCGCTAACATTCACCGACGGGAAATGGTACTATGACGGTGACGTTGTGACTTCCATAGGAGGAGGCTATGAAAATGGCACCAATTATAGAGTAACAGTTGTCACCTATACAGATTCTGAATCGGGTTCTAGTAAATTTGTAATCCTAGCAGATATCGTCGCTCCCATAACAACGACCCACGGTAGATACGCATATACACCAGCCGATCTGAAGTACTGTTCCAGCACGACGGCGCAGCTCGCATTCCTTAAAGATGGCGTAATTACATTCGATGTTCCAGCCGACGTAACTCTTGAAAATGTAGGAATCTCTGCGGATCTACAGTCGGAATATCACGTTACGGTTACTGGTCTAGGGGCCGTGTACGCAATATCTGTTCCAGACACCTACACTAGCGTGTTTGCCGATAAAACAGTAACAGATTCTGCGACATTTACAAGCACTTTTGCAGAAACAGTCACCACCTATGGGCCCCTATCCTCTATCAAAGGCGATATCGTCGATGGCCAGTTCGTCGAATCCGAGAACGGGTCGATGCTCAAGATCCCCTCTCAGATATTGACCGAGGGAACTACCTACAACGTCGGAGCAGACCAGACGTACTATTTCGGAACCTCTAGCTCTGCATCTCTGGTCGAGAACAAGGCTCCCGAACTGTCCGACATTCCCGATACCGACCAGCCCACGTTCACGGTCAATTCTACGAACTCCGGGGTCTACGACATGGTGTTCGGCGATACCGTCCAGGCCGATGCCTACATCATCATCGCCGCGACGTGCATCTACAATTACGTCGAAACGCACAACGAGGAACTGAACCCTCTGATCGGAGTGGTGGCCATAATGCTCATTCTGGTTGTGATTGTCTTTGTAGTGTCCAGGTTCGGCAGGTTCGGTTACGGGTATTACGAGGTGGATTCACAGGACAATGAAATTTGGAAAAGAGAATGGTACTTCTTCGATCGCAGGAAGTACAAGAATTGGTGAGAACATGAACATCAGCGGTCTGGAATGGCTGGAACCGATATCGGTGTTCGGGATGCTCCTCTGCATCTTCATCGCCGTGCTAGCCTATAAGCAGAAATCTCCGGCGATCATGCTCGTGTCCTCTCTGGGATGGGTCATATTGGCCTTTCAGGTGTTCCAGACCGCCCAGGACGAGTTCATCTTAGCTCTGATGTTCATGGTGGCATTCAGCCAGTTCTTCCTTACATGGGGGAAGGTCAAATGACAGTAGATTTCACGATCTCAGGCGTGATAGACGTACTCTCGCAGTCCTTTTTCGAGGGGAACACGACCCTGGCAGGGCTGGCGATCATGCTAGCCCTGTTCTTCATCATGGTAGTCATCCTGGCGAATGTGAACGCTCCCGTTCAGTATTCGCTAGTGCCTATCATGCTGGTAGCCGTGTTCTTCTCCTACATCGGAGTGCTGGATACGACCATCTCGTTCATCATCATCATCCTGTCCGTGGTCATGCTCGGAATCTCGGCAAGGCGGATAACGGAGTGATAGCATGGAAGTGTCTGGAAACGACAACATCCAGGTCGGCATAGCCGTGTTCTGCGTGGTGGTATCCATAGCTACCGCCATGCTCGTTCCCGTCCTAGCCCCGGACTACGATACTGGGTACTCCTACCAGGACGTGTTCAACGGACGTGCCGAACTGGAATCTTTTACCGGGGAGTCCATGACTTCCCAGACCCCGTGGAAACTCACGGGGGTCTACACGCCATACGTTCCTGGTGAGAAATACACCATAAACGAGGAAGGATGGCTATATGGGTCGGAAGTGACCAGTTACGAATATCTCAACAAGACCACGGGCATCAAACTGGATCCTGGGCAGAAGTCCTCCATGTTGTTCGGTCAGGGGTCAGGGATGGCAACTGTCGAGGAGAACAAGTGGTGGTACGCCGAGGGTTTCTGGGGAGATCTCTCGTGGTCTATCAGTAGCGGATTCTGGGGCCTTTTCGGGTCGGAAAGGACTAGGACGGAATCTCACGACAAGGAGCTACCGACATGGAACTACACGGGATACCGCTATGAGTTCGACCCCATGATGACCATCCAGACCAACTCCGACGGGTCGGAGAAGGTCGCGGCCAGCGATGCCAAGCTCTCGATCATCTGGTATGACGTTCTGGGGTCGGAGGGCATCTCCGGAGGCCTTATCCTCTACACGGACAAGGCAAACGGTATAGTGGCCAACTACTCGGCAACCGATATCCTCTCGAACTACAACCTGTCCAGCCAGTACGCATCGACGTATGTGTTCGACTTCAACGGAACCAAGGTCAACATGTACATCCAGTTCGACCCGGATGTAGTGGCCGACGGTACGAACCTGTCGAAAGCCTGGACGGAAGGCCGCTGGTCTGTGGCGTTCTCGGCAACCTCTGTCGATAACCTGTTCAACATAGCGAACTCGAACTCCCTATCGACGTCGATGGGGAACCTCCTGTCTAGCTATGCCCAGATATTCACATTCTCGGTTCCGAATATGCCGCTGACGTGGAGCATAGTCCTGTGGATTCTGTGCATCCTCCCGGCTGAGATAATCGTACTGATGTTCCTCTCCCGTTTCGGCCCGGTAGGGCTTTTAGCAGGCGTTCTGGGGAACATCTTTTTGGGATGGGCATTATGAACAACAACGCAGCATTGTGTGCAGCGGTCGTGATAATGTGCATCGTCGCTCCCCTCGGAGTGGCGTACCTTTATCCGACCGATTCCAGCGACGTGACGGACTACACCGTTGCAAAGACAACAGACATATCCTCCAACCTCTACAACTCGGAGATTCCAGCCTACGGGTACTACTCAGGCGTTCTGAACAATATGTTTCAGATTACCACAGACGATTACCTCGCCGAGCCTGTGAAAACAACCACCACGGTAGGAACGTTCCCGGCTCTCGACAAGGTTTCCGGGGCGAGAACCATCAGCACATCATCGCTAGGATCTGTTGGCGATGAACTGAGCTACCAG
>CAVIUM010000055.1:0-11730 GCA_963645865.1 Lachnospiraceae bacterium | reverse complement strand
TTTCCATCATGGCCTCCAAGACGTCCTGTTGACTCACTCCCTCCCCTCCTCCAAGATGCTGGCTTCGTCCATCGAGTAAAGACGGTCGTAGCGGAGCTTGCAGTCGAAAAGGCAGTTGCACCAGTCGCACCGGACGTAGAACGCTTCGAATATCACGAAAGACGATTCGAGTTCGTGCGGGCGCATCCCTTCGGTATCGACTTGGACGCTCTTCCCGCAGTGGGGGCATTTCATGTCGATGTAGCTCAATGCTTCACCTCCACTCTGAAAACGCAACTCTCGCCTTTGGGCAGGCAGTCGCAAATCTCCGCCATGTAGTCCATCGCGCTTCTCGGCGAATTGACCGCACGATCGAACTCAGGGTAGGGCTGAACCTTGTTCGCCTTATCCACGACGAAACAACGGACGACGTACTCCGGGTTCTTTTCCTCAAGGGAGTTCCACTTCGCCTTGGCCGTTTCGCGGTCGTACTGGTAGTCAATCTTGAACCGGCAGTCACGGCAGCGTACCCTAGCTGTCTGGGCCTTGGGGCCGGCGACGGATTCAAGAGTCTGGCCGTCCTGAATCTCGATGGACCTGGACCCGCAGATGGGACACGGGTTCAATCCGAATCCGCGAATCACTCCCATGCCGGGTCCCCCTTGCATCCGTCGATCATCCCGTCGGCCACGTCCTTCAGGATGGACGTCACAATCTCGCGGATGTGGTCGGCGTCGAAATCCAGCCACTTGGCGGCGTATGCGGTCCAAACCTCGGTCAGCCTCTCTTCCGATATGTCGCCGGCCAGATAGAGGTCGTAGGCGTTCAGCACCTTGCGCATCGCGTGGAGCTGTTCGGCGAACAAGGCGTTCACCGGCTGGATCTTGTCGGCCCAATCATCGACATAGGCGATGCTGGACCTGCCGTAGTCGGTCAGTGCGCCCCCGCTCATTGGACGGCCTCCCAGAGCATCGCGGCCGCACCGCCTCTCGATTTGTCGGTACCGGCGACGCGGACCAGTCCCCACTTCTTGAGCCGTGATATGGCGTTGAGGATGGCCGAACGATTGGCCGGATATGCGATGCCGAACGCTTCGCACATCTGCCTGACGGACTGGGGTTCGTCGGAGTCCTTGAGGTAGGCCAGAACATCATCCTGCCTCATACTATCCTCACCTCCATCCTCCATGCGCAAACGGAGCACACGAACACGGGGGCTTCGGCGCTTATCTGGCTGACGGGGATGGGACGTCCGCAACGCTCGCATCTCCTGAATGCTGGGGCGTTCATGACCTCGACCTCCTCTTCTCGCCGCACACGGCATAGAGCTCCCCGTCGATGAAGAGGTCCATGTCCGGATTCTGGCCTTGGATGCGGTAGACCTCGGCCATGAATTGACTCATGGTCAGGTCGCACGTCGGGATGTCGATCAGGACCGTTCTCCCGTGCGTCATTTCCAGCAGTGGGAGTCCCTGACGGACGGCTTCTTGGAACTCAGGTCCGGACATTCTGCGGAATGAGGTCCTGCCGGCGTCCCAACGGCACATGACGTAGTGCGGTCCCTTGTACCTCAGCTTCATGACGTCGCCGACTTGATTCGGCGAATCCTTGTAGACGATGCGTCCGTTCGCTAATTGACGAAGTTCATTTTCGTCGAATGACGGAATGTAATCCGCCATCCGATATTCTGTGATGATGGTCATTGGTATCCCCTCCCTTCCAATCCTAACCGCCCTTCCAGGCTGTTCGGCGGAGTGTAGCTCGCGCATCTCTGGCGCAAAAGAAGTTCAGCCACGTCCGAATCGAACTTGGCGATGTGAGTGATGTTCTCGGTGTTGTTCAGTACCGCGATGGTCGTCTTCTCCTGGACCGTGACCATCTTGGCGATGATCGTGTCCAGCGAGTCCAGGCGTCCGATGGCTTCCTCGGAGGTCTTGGTCGCATCCTCGGCCTTCACCTTGGCTTCCTCGGCGGTGGCCTTGGCCTCCTTGATGTGGGTGGGCATATCCGCGAAGATCTGGACCTTCTCCCAGTCCTGGATGTGGCGCATCTCCAACTCAGGGTTCGTTCCGGGCGAGCCGTCAACGAACATATCACCGTCCTTGTAGGTCGGCGGAATCATCTGGGTCAACGGGTGGTTCTGGATGGCAACCTCCACGTCGGACTGGCCGTCCAGCTTGGGGTTGGTCAGCCTCCATCCGTAGCGGCCCAGAATGGTGGCCACGCGGAGCGCCCTCCACTTGAACAGTTCGATGGCCTCGGCCTTGGATTGGTACATCTTCGGGTCGATGAAGACCCTCTTGGGAATGAACGAAAACCGCTCCGAACCCTTGTCCCCAACGCGGTAGTTGAATGAAACGAGCTGGTGGTCGATGTTCATCTCCCCGCGATGGTTTATCGCGCCGTTGGTGCGGTAGGGGGCCTTCCAGTAGCCGACATAGCCGATTCCCTCCACTTGGGGGTCGTCGAACGTCCCCACTTTCTCGATCGTGAGGGACATTGACCCGCAAATGTGCATCTCCACGTAGCCTTCGGGACAAACATCGCCCGTGCACACTCCGGGGAGGGTGTCGGGGTACGAGTAAGTCGGGTGAAGGCGTGTGACATCTTTTTGGGGGAGGGGGGTGCAATTTGTGCCGGCGACGGCACGGACGTCACATCCCTCCGTAAATTCGGGTGATCTGGCTGTTGTTTCGTCGATGTATCTTTGGCCCGCTTCGTACAGGACGGGCGACTTCGTTCCCGGGACGATGCGGAGGTAGCCCAATTCGCACAATTTCGTGACGTTGCGGTAGACCGAGCGTTGGTTCAGCTTGAGGATTCTCGCGGCTGCTGGCACGCTTCCGCCGTCCTTCATCAAGTCAAGGACACGGCGATCGGTTTCGCACAGACGGAGGACCATCGGAGGGACCTCCGGGGGGCGACGCTACTACACGTCAAATTGACAGGTTTTGTACCGGGGGGTACAAAGGTCGCATACCCCCCCACAAAACGACACTTTTCCTGCGCGTGTACGCGCGCTAATATAGAAAGGGCCGAGCGTGCGGCCCCCTGGTTTATGTCACAAACGATGTGACATCTTGCGTTTCCGCTAGCATCACACGTCACACGTGACCTGCGCCGGGTCTTTTCGGCGACTTCCATCCCTTCTGTCTGCGTTTTTCCCGTGGGATCAACTCCCAGGGATGCGTGGAAACAATCGGTGGAACGGCAGTTCCGACGCGCCTCCGATAATTCGTAAATACGTCGGAGGCTAAGCGTACAATCAGATGAACCCTATGGATACTCCCACAGTCTATTTCACTCTGATATGACGCCAGCACTGTCGGGTTCTGTCCGTTAAGGTGACAAGTCACCAGCGCATCCCTTGAGTTAGACATTGTTGTGACTAGTAGAAAAAGCTAACCCTTATGGGCGAATCGGCGAAAAATGCCCGAATAAGGACATCTTTCGCCGATTCATGTCGATTCTGGAACGAAGTTCCAGATTGCCAAAATCGTTTCATTTCTGATTGAGATCGAGAGTGGAAAACGCGGAATTTACCGAGTTCAACGCACCCTTCATCTTGCGAGGGTCGGCCTGAAGATAACACCTCAGGGTGGTATCGAGACACGCATGGCGCATCATGCGCCTTATCGTGTCCAATTCAACGCCGGCCTCCGCGAGATTCATCGCGTACATCCGACGGAGGCCGTGGGCCGTGAAGTATACTCCGGTTTCCTTGGACAACCTGTTCAGGATGGTCTGATGGCAGCGTGAGGACATAGGCCGCCCCAGGTCCCTCGCGTGCGGATTCACCAAGAGGTTCCCATCCGACCTGTCCCCGTATGCCAGCAATCCAGCTCTGTAGGGCAGATATTCGGCCAGCGCCTGACGGACCAGATCGGGAATCTCCATCGTTACGATCTTTCCTTCGGAGCCTGCGCCCTTCCCTCTGACCGTCACCGTCGGCCCGTTGAAGTCGGAAAGCTTCATCTCGACCATCTCGCCCCTGCGAATCCCCATCGCACCTCCGAGTGCGAGGATCATGTGCTCCGTGGGTCCTCCCGCACGCCACAACACTTGGAACTCTTCCATTGAAACGAAATTGCGCCGGATGGTCTCCCCGTTGTACCAAAGATGGGCCTCACCAGCGAGATTCCTCCCGATGGCGAAGTCCAGGAACAGCCCGAACGTCTTGACATAGGACTTGACCGTGGATTCGGAGTATCCGATGAAGGCGTTCCTCAACACCTGCATATCGAAGGGGTCCAATGATTCCAGATGGAACGGCCCCTTGACCTCCTTCAGCTTCTCGTAGCATATCTTGGCGGAGCTCAACCTCATCACGATCGTCTGGTCCTTGAACTCCCACTGCATGAGATAGTCGTTCCAAGCATCCAGCTTCTCCTTGAACTCCGCATCGCACTCATCCTTCACGATGTAGGGCCTCCTCCCGGTCAAACGGAACGCCTGACGAAGATCGTCCCGTCCGAAGTACGATGCGTAGTAGAGGAAGGCGTTCCTGTAGATCCTCGTCGTTGTCGGGGAAACGTGGGTGGAGATCTCCTCGCACACGGCATCCATCATTTCAGGCTCCACGCGATCCAGATCCTTCACTCCGAAACGGAGGAACAGCATCGCTCCGAATATCTTCGCCCTCATCAGGACCGCGCCCCTATGCGATGGTTCCGCATCGCGGTGATCCAGATACTTCGCAAAGGTCGCCATATCCTTGAACGGGCATTGCTCGGACAGTCCGGTCATCCAGTCGGTCGCAACCCTCGGATGGATCTCGCGCATCGGAGGGTCCCCCGTGACGAATGAAACGAACCTCACCATCAGAGCGGCGTACTTTCCGGGATTCCTCACTCCGAAATCCTTCAGGAACAACTTCATCCGGTCGATATCTTCCAGCGTGGTCGCCCCGGGATCGAACTTCCCATTGACCTTCTCGAATGCGAAGATCGCCGCACAGAGGGACTTCCTGGACTTCAGTCCGAAATTGACATCCTTCATCGCTTCCAGGAATGCCTCGATCTGTTGCCCGTAATCGGACATCATGCGCTGGCGGTCCTCCGGCGTCCCAAGAGTCTTGGTCGGAGTTATCAACAGAGCGTCTTCCACCTTGCATCCCAACTGTCCAAGGGGAACAAGAGGCTCCTTCTTCGTTAGAACAGAGACGAACTTGGCCAGAACCTTCACGAAGGTCCTCGGCCAAGCGTACTCGCGCTCATTCAGGACCTTCTCGACGAACTCAAGGTCGGCCTTGGTTATCCGCCTGGGGTTGACCTCGTTCTTCTCCGCCAGGATCGCCAGTGAGGTCCGTACCATGCTCACATGGCTTTTGATCACGGAGGGTTTCAATCCGTCCTTTTCCTCGCGGAGCGCGAAAATCTCCAAATCCGTGTCAAGCTTGGACGGTTTGTCCTTGCCGGCGTGGGCCTTCGGCTTTTCGTTCGTGTTGTCGTTTATATACCTCTTTTGCACTGATTCCGTCGTCATGGTTCCTCCATGACACCGGGCCGCTCGTTCTTGCCTTCGGTCGGTCCGGTATCAGTGCATCCCTGTTAGCATCCCTTCTGGTCGGTCGAAGTTCTAACGTGTATTTATAGGTTCCAATCGGCGTACAAGGTATGCCATTTGGCACACTTTGCATTCATTAAAGAGTAATTTATACCCCGTTCGGCATATCTGAAGTATGCGCACCCACACCTCCATCAGCATCATCGAATCCAATTTCGCCGAATGCGAACGCCTGATCGAGTCCGGCCAGTTCGATTCCCTGTCCGATGTGGTTGAGCATTCCATGAGGATATTCTACGATTCGATCAAGCTGGACGGCTCCAAATTGTCCTACAGTCCGCGCGGCGGTCCGAAGGTGAAACAGTCCATCAGGGTCAACGTCTGGCTGGTCGATCGTTTCTGCGAGATGGGGATGACCGGAATCTCCGAGATGGCCGACTACTCACTCACGTTCTATCTCAGGCGCATCAACTCTTCAAATGAAGGACTTTGAAGATTTTTGAAGAGTTCCGATTCGGACGAAAATAAATACGTCTGGGTCGATGCGACGGCGACGAAATGACCCGCCGCGAAGATCTCACGGTACTGAGCAACGGCAATTCCATTGTCCTGCTTTCAGCTTTATACGAATCGAATGAACCCATGTCGCTGGACGATATGCGGGAGCACGTCCCGAACGGAGCGGCCTGCCTGAGATTCATGGACGATGCGGAGGCCGACGGCCTCGTTGATATCCAGATAATCAAGACGCCCCGCCGTATGTACGCCGTCACCCTGACCGAGTTCGGGCGGAGCATCGCATCGAATCTCCTTCCCGCCGCCGAGCTGGTAGCGCCCGGCAAACCGCTGAGGGAAAAGAGCATCGCCCAGGACTATGCCGACGTGTTGCTCATGACGTTCCGGAAGGGGACCGTTCTGAACAAGAACAGTCTGTTGGAGCTGGTCCCGTCTTGGCGTACCATCACGAATCTCATCGACGCGCTGGAAGGCGACGGACTCCTGGAATCCACGCTGTCGTTCGAATACAAGAAACACTGGGAGTACAACCTGACCCCGTTGGGGAAGGTGCTGGCCAACTCGTTCCAGATGGCGAACGACATGATCGTCGCCAAACGTTCGGGAAAAGAATGAGGCCCGGCCCCTTACTCCCTGAGGCCGGTAATGTGTTTCGTCGGAATACACATGAAGAATGAACACGAAAAAATGCGAACTGGACGTCACCTCTTGGTCTTCTTTCCTCCTGTCTTGTTCGCGGCTGCGGGTGCGACGCCTCCCGTGGAACCGGTCGTTCTGGGTGCATCGCCGCTCTGGGCCTTCGCGGTCCTGACGGGTCTCTGGGCCTTGGGCATGGTGCCGGCGGCCTTCCTCGCCGCATAGTAATTCCCGGCGTTGGAACCGGGACGGTATGCGGCCAGATGGGAGATGGAGGTGTCCTCGAACGTGTCGGCGACCATTTTCTCGGCCCTCCTTCCGCGCTGTGTCTTACCTTCGGGCGCCAGGATCGCACGGTCATGCTTGGACAGATCTCTCGGAGCCTGGCTGCTGCCGGTCCTCCAATAGTATCCGTTGGGTTTGTCCGTGTTCACATCGTGCGTTCTGATGTAGGATTCGGAAACGGTGGACGCCTCTTCCAGATTCCTGGCCGAATTGAACTCCCTGACCTCACTCTTGGTGTAGGACTTCCTCTCGCCCTTCGAATTGACCTTGAACGGGGTGCGTGCCAGCCCGCCCCTGGTCTCATCGGACTGCCTGAGGTGATGGGTGAACTCATGGACCAGCGTCTCTTCGTCCCATCCGGGTCTGAGGATGATGATGGGGGTGTTGATGGACGCATCCTCGTGGACGGCGTAGTAGCATCCGGAGCATCCCCTTCCCGGGTTGCCCTCCTTGATGACGATTCCGCCCTTCTTGACCGCCCTCTTGAGCTCGGACGCATTGAAGTCCTGGGCCAGAATCTTCCTCGCCCTGGCCGCCTCGGACTCAGGCATGAGGAAGATGATCTGCTTGCCCGCCCCCTGAGCGGATTTGGCCGCCTCGGTCAGCTCCCTTGCGAGTGCTCCGCCCGGCTCATCGTCGATTCCCTCGATGTCCGACTCGTTGGGGTGCTGCCACCATCCGGACTGGATGAGCTGTTCGGGCGTGGCGCCGTTCGGGAAGGAATGAAGGCGCTCGGCGGTGACCCCGATATCGACCTGGGGACGCCTGAGGCCCCCGCGCCTGTTCCCGCTGCTGGC
Source organism: Lachnospiraceae bacterium (assembly GCA_963645865.1). GTDB lineage: Archaea > Thermoplasmatota > Thermoplasmata > Methanomassiliicoccales > Methanomethylophilaceae > Methanoprimaticola. The sequence continues at coordinate 4,013 of CAVIUM010000055.1, read as the reverse complement.
ATCAAGGAATCTGGCGTAGATGTATTCCTCCGGAACCAGCCCGGTCTTCGGGTCATACGGAATCTCCCATTTGGAGCCGTCCTTGGCCTGGACCCACTTTGTCGTAATCTTCTTCTTGGGAATCCCGGGACCGTCGGTGTCAACCATGATCTTGTCGAATCCCTTGCGGGTCTTGACTACCTGACGGCTGCTCTTCTTGGCGTTGGCCGAAAGGGTTGTCTGCTTCGTCCACATGGTATCAAACCCTCGTGAGTCCGCATCCGCCGTTGAAACAACCGGGGATGTCGATGGGCTGGGTCACGTCCAGGCGTGCATAGCCCTGGATGCAGTCCTTCGCCCTCTGGGAGCCTTTCGAATGGGAGCTCTTCATCTTCCTGGCCCTGGCCTCGGCCTCATCCCTGGACGAACAAACGATGGCCTGCCTGTCGCCGCCGGTGCGCTTGTTCATCTCCATTGCGACCCATGCCTTATCGGAGGCCCTGGTGTTCCTGGATGCGCCGGAATAGCGGTAGTCCATATCGTCGAAATCGCTCTTGGCGTTCGGCGTGATTATGGGTCCGGTGTATCCGATCTCCCTCGCATACGCCCTTATCTTCTCCTGCTGGGCGGAGCGCTCGGCCTTCTGGCGATCCTTGGCGGCCTTGGCCCCGGCCTTGGCCGCCCTCTTCGCCTTGGCGGCCTCCTTCTTCTCCCTCTTGGCCTTGGCCAGCAGTTCGTCCGTCGTCGCCTCGTTCCTGGACCTGACGGGTCCTCTTGCGTTGCAACTCCTGGCGTTGCAACTTCTGGTGCAACTGGTTCCGTTGCACGATCTGGTGTTACAATATTTGCAATCACTCATCTTATCACCTGTTTCAAAATCGTTTCTGCCTTCCGGCTTCTCGTTCATACACAGCGCGGCTACTCCAATCCCCAAGGATGCGATCGAGACCATGAGGCTGGTCGCGTCGCGGTAATCCCTCCTGCGTTCCCTCAACTCCTTTTCCTGGGCTTTCGTCATCTTCGTTTCCGTCATGTCTATCACCACGCGGAATACGGCCCGACTTCCTGCTCCATCAGGTGCAGTTCGTTGACCGTGACTCTTATCTCCGGCATTTCGGACGTCTTGCGATAGAGCTCGACGTAATCCATGCAGTCCACCATGTCGCCCCAATACCTGTCCCCGCCCATCGGGAAACATTGGGTGTAGAATGTCTGGGCATGGCGGTTGTAGAAGACCCTGGCCGGCCCGATGTGCTCGTTGAAGTCCCTGACGGCGGATGATGCTCCCGTAGGGTCCTCTTCGGCATGGATGGGGACGTGGCGCACTTTCGGCTTCGTTCCGAACATCGGCGCCTCTTTTTCTTCAGGTTGCCGGAGATGACGGCACGCGAAATCGTGGTTCTGTCGTAGTTCTCTTCGGCCGCTTTGATGGCGGCCTTCCCCTTCAAGGCGCGGGACCTGCTGACAATCTGCTGGTCCTGAATGTACGCGGCTCTGGAATCGACTCCCGGAATCCTCCCGTAGTATCCGGACTCGCATGGGTCCGGCTTGGTGCGGGCTACCGTCTCCACTACGGTCTCCTTCTCTTCCTTCGATTCGATGGCCTGCCTTTTCTTCTTGGGCAATTTCTCGTATCCTGAGATTAGCTTCCCGTTTTTGTCCGTCGGGAATGCGCTGCGACCCTGCTTGGCCCGGAGCGCGTGCGTTATCTCATGGACAATCCCATCCTCCGTGGTCCCTTCCTCGAAAACTATCTCAGGAACGGGTATGCCGTCCTGCTTCCTCAGATAGAACCCGGTGCAATCCCTCAGATGAGGGACAGTGGATATGACCAGGGAACATCCGCTGGCGAGCTCTTCGAGTTCGTCTTCCGTGTAATGTTCGGCCATAATCCGTCTGATGCGGTTCGCCTCCTTCTTGGAGGAAATGACCGCTATCCTGCCCAGTGCCTTCCGCTTCCGTCCCTTGATGGATACCGGAACGGAGTAGATCGGGGCGTTCGGCGTGTCGATACCTTGGATATCGCACGATGAAGGATCGTCCCACCAGTCGGCGACCTCTTCCGGGGTCACGCGCTGGGGTAGGACCTTGGTGTGGAGCTCGGACGAATCCTTCCTACTCCCGACCTGCTGGAATCTGCTGGCGAGTGCCTTGAGGGGGACCTTCCCGTCCTTATCGACGGGGATATCCTGCCTCTTCTTCGCTGTCATAGTATACTTTTGCAAAATGCGGCCGTTGCGCGGTTTCCGAGGCGATCGGCCTCACGATGTCTAGCGGATGCTCCGCACACGGCTCTAGCTTTGCCCATATCGATCACGTCTCCTAATCGATCGCTATGGCTGCACGAGTCGGTAGATTGTGCCTATTATTAAGGGTAGGCGAGAGGTCGCCGGAGCTCCCGCGCCCCGGGGCGTGCGATCGGACGCGCGAGGGCGGCGGGTCCCTTTCACGGCGTTATACTGTTATATAACAGTAAACTTTAAATAAAACCAGGGCTATGTAGCAGTAACGGGTTGAAACCCGGAGTGTGACAGCCATGACATACGGAAGCTGGGAAAACGAGCACGCGATGGACGACTGGGATCTCCTCCCCACGGAGATCTGGGACGACGGCGCGGAGGTGGCCTGAATGACCGCCTTCACCGAGTCCGAAGAGAGGGACATCCGCTACATGATGGAGCACTGGGGCTACTCCCGCGAGAGGGCCGAGTACGGCATCGAGCTTGGAGAGCAGGGCGACATCATGACCGAGCAGAACGAGCGCTGGCTTGACGAATACCTCCGCAGCCTGGAGTGATTGGAATGACGACATACACGATCTGGAACCGCATCGAGAACAAGGACGCCTACTACAAGACGGTCAGAGGACTCAGGGGCTACCTCAAGGCATTCGCCGAGAGGCGCCGTGAGTCCGGCGACGATCTCAGGATGGTCATCAGGTACGACGTGAAGTACGACGACTACGAGATCATCGCCATCGCTGGGGGCAACGACACCAGGGGGTACCAGGCAGCCGAGCAGATCATCAACAAGCACTCCGACGGGAGCTGCACGGTCACGGTGACCATGATAAGGACCCTTCCGACGGGCGATGAAGAGGTCGCCACGATCTACCGCGCACTGGCCGTCGGGGACCGCATCTACACGCCGAGGTTCTGCACGGTCACGATCGCCGAGACCTTCCCGACGATGAGAGAGGCCGAGAAGGCTGGGTACGTCCACTCAGCACACATGAAGGGGATTTTCGGCAAGTCCCTGGATGAGTATCACATGAAGTTCGCCTTCGTCGCGGAGGCCGACTGAGCAAACTGGGGGCGACCCCATTTTACCCACTGAGAGGAATCGAAATGGACATGAAGACAAAGAACGAGAACAGAACCGCAGAGAACAACCTGGACGTGTTTCAGGGCATGAGGCCGAGCATGGAATACTTCGTGTTGGTCCGTAGGACCGACCCCACATTCAGTGCGACCCGTGCGCTGGAAAACTACCTGGACGAGAACCGCGAGCTAGCGTGCCAGTTGGTTCAGGAATTGAACCCGGAGGGTATGCCGGTTGATTTCGACACGCTCCAAGAGCGCCTGAATGCCCTTGACGGGATCGATGCGTTCAGGATCGGCAGAAACTCATGGAATACCTACAACTCTTCGAGCGAGTGGTTCCAGATCTTCGACGACAACATCGAGTCGATGTCCCAATTCAGATTCGAGTTATGGTGCGTCGCAACGATCTGCAACGAATACTCTAGCGAGATCATCGACGGGGAGATCGAGGTCCCCGCCCAGCTCCGCGCAGTGCTGGACCTCTGGGGTCCGAACGGGGAAACGCTGGCCCTCCAATATCCATGCACGCTGTATTCGAAGGAGGCGGCCTGAATGAGCCTCTTCAAGACGGGGAGGATCATGACAACCTCCGGAATAGCGAACATCATGTCCGCCGAAAATGGGAAGGAGATAGTCCAGAAGTGCTTGGAGCGGCACTGCTCCGGAGATTGGGGGGACCTCAGCAACGACGACAGGGAACTCAACAGGACC
>CAVIUM010000054.1:0-12096 GCA_963645865.1 Lachnospiraceae bacterium | reverse complement strand
GGTTCGCCGTTCTCACCGGCGTGATGAAGATCTCCCAGGAGAGCATCTTCTCCGGATTGAAAAACTTCGAGATCGATGATGTGTTCTCGATGGAGTACGACGAGATGTTCGGCTTCACGCAGGAAGAGGTGGAGTGGCTGCTCCGTGAAAATGGCTGCGAGGACAAGATTACCGAGGCCAGGGAATGGTACGACGGATACCGCTTCGGCGACAAGGACGTGTACAATCCGTGGAGCATCATCAGCTACATCAAGAAGGGTTGCAGGCCCGAGGCGTACTGGGCCGGGACCAGCGGAAATTCGATCATCGGCGACCTGATCTCCGGGGCCGACCAGAACACTTGGAGGGACCTCAGGATCCTGTGCGAAGGGGGCTCCATCGAGTCGACGGTCCAGAAGAGCGTGGCCTATTGCGATCTGAGGTCCTCGGGGGACGTCATATATTCGGTCATGGTGGCGGCCGGTTATCTGAAGGCCATACGTTCGGACAACGGGTATGTGCTGGCGATCCCGAACAAGGAGATGTCCTGCGTCTTCACAGAGGCCATCATGAACAGGTTCGGGCGCGGGACCTGCAACGCATTGCGCGGTTTCATCGATTCCCTGACATCCGGGGACGTCTCGGGATTGAAGGAACGGTTGGAAGAGCTCATGGAGATCCCCAGCATCAGGATACTGACGCACGAGTTCCAATACGAGGCGTTCATCGCCGGCCTCATGGCCGTCGCAGGCGACGGGTACGAGATCAGGGCGGACCACGAAGCCGGGAACGGATATTACGACATCAGGATGAAGCGCATGACCGGTACGGGAGACAATGTCGTCGTGGAGTTGAAGCGCCGCAACAAGAAGAACGCCCACATGACGATGGACGAGCTGGCCCGGAGCGCCCTCGGGCAGATTCACAAGCAGAAGTACTACAGGGGTCTCGAAGGGGAGACGATCCTCTACGGCATCGCGTTCGAGGAAAAGGAACCGACCATCGTCGTGGAGAGAATCGTCCAAGGGCGGCGACGGCCCGCCCCTATATCTCCGGACGGAAGGAGGGTCTCGGACCCATGCTTTAACTAATGAAGACCATCCTGTAATACTGCATGCAGTGCGAGTCCCTTTAAACCCTCCGTGCCAGGGCGTCCCCATGCTCATGCATACAGCAGTGAACTGCGCCGCGATCGTCCTCATCGCGGCGGTATTGGTATCGGCGGGCGTCTCGGATGTGCGCACCCGCAGGGTCAGGGACCTGCATTGGGTGCTCCTCCTGGTCATCGGGATACCCCTCGCGATGTTGGCGATCGGAACGGATCACGGGGAGATGGCGGCCGTGTTCTACGGTCTGGCGGCGATGATGCTCGGAATGTATCTCCTCTCGCCCCTCTTCTTCGGCGCTTCGGCGGCGATCCTCTTCATCTCCGCGGGATACGCGACCGTCCTTGCGATCAGGGAGGGGGCCGGGGCGGAATGCCTGGCGGCGTTCTTCCAGTTCGCCATATTCGTCGGATTGCATCTGACAGGATGCCTGACGGGAGGTGCGGACGCGAAGTGCCTGGCATCGCTGTCCCTGGTCCTCCCGGCATGGTCCGGGACGGGGACCCCGTTCATCGTGCTGTCCGTCGCTCTGATGGCATTGGTCATGGCGGTCGCATGGGTGCCCGTCGTCTCGAGGATCAGGGGCGGCAGGGGATGCTCGTATCCCCGTGCGGTCGCGGACATCGACACGGCGACGGAATGGCCGTCGGGATGGGAGTACGGCGGGGTCTCATCGTCGTGCAGGCCCTCGTACGATAATGCGGAGGAGATCGTCACCTGTCTGCGGGACCTCCGGGTCCGGGAGGCCAGGGTGACGCCGGTGATACCGTTCGTGGCCTTCGTCGCGGTGGCGTTCGCGATGCTGGCGACGGGTCAGTTCCTCATCTGACGATGTACATGTCGCGTCCGCAGGACGCGCATCTGGTCCCTTCCAGCCCCACGACGTCGACCAGGTAGCCCAGCCTGCGGACGGCGACGCTCCCGCATTCCGGACAGACGGTGTCGTCGGCGTCGTCGGAGAGCGTGTTCCCCACGTAGACGAAGCTGAGCCCGCGCTGCATGCCGATCTCCCTGCATCTCAGGACGGTCTCCACCGGCGTCCATTGGACATCGGTCATCTCGTTGTCCGGATGGAATCTGGTGAAATGCACCGGCACGTCGGCCGACAGGTTCTCCAGCACCCAGGAGCAGAACCTCCCGACCTCCTCCTCGGAATCGTTCATATCCGGGATGACGAGGTACGTGAGCTCCAGATGGACGCCTTCGGAGAACACGGTCTTCACGGAACGGAGGACGTCCTCCAGGTGCGCCCCGCACACCTTCATGTAGAAATCGTCGGTGAACCCCTTGACGTCGATGTTCATCGCATCCGCGATGGAGCACAGCTCCCTGAGAGGCTCCCCGTTGACCAGGCCGTTGGTAACCAGGATCACCTCCAGCCTGGGATCCGCCCTCTTGACGTCGCGGATGTACTCGAACCAGATCATCGGTTCGTTGTAGGTGAACGCGATGACCTCCTGCCCCTCGCGCCTGCACATCTCCGCCAGCTCGGCCGGGGACTTGTAGGTGGTCCTCTTCTTGCCGGACGGGAGCATGGATATGGCGTAGTTCTGACAGTGGCGGCAGCTCATGTTGCATCCGATGCTGCCGACCGAGAAGCATCTGCCCCCAGGCCTGTAATGGAACAGGGGCTTCTTCTCCATGGGGTCCACGCACAGCGAGGACACCTTGCCGTAGGAGTAGGCGACGAGCATGTCGTCGTCGGCCCTGCGGGACCCGCATCTGCCGTAGTTGCCGACGGTTATCCTGCAGCGATGGGGGCAGAGCCCGCAGATGTAGGCGTCCCCGTCGCGTTCGTAGTATGCGGATTCCACGCGCTCGGTATTCGCCATAGGGGATGTCCCTCCTCTCGTCCCCGTCGATCAGATGCGGGGATCCGGTCTCGTTGACTATCCCGATGATGTGGAACTCGACCTCGGCGTCGTACAGCTTCGAAAGTTTGTCTGGATCGGCGGTGAAGAGGAGCTCGTACTCCCCTCCCCATCCCAGGAGGATCTCCTCGACGGATCTCCCGGAGGCCTCGGCCATCTCGTCCACGGAGGGTCCCTTGGGGATGAACGAGAGTTCGATCTCCATCCCGACCCCGGACATGGCGCACAGGGTGTTCAGCGCGGTCCCCAGTCCGTCGGACAGGTCCATGCAGGACGTGACCGCTCCCGATCCCGCCATGGCGGCGCCCTCGGCCACCCTGGGCACGGGGACGTACAGGCACTGGCGGGCCTCGTCGGCGTCGATGCCGAGTTCCAGGGAGAGGAATCCCGCCGCGGGTCCTCCGATGGGGCCGGTGACGGCGACGACATCCCCGTCCTTCGCTCCGGAGCGGAGCATGGGCCTCCTGCCGTCCATCTCGCCCAGGGCGGTGCTGGTCACCACTCCTGGACCGATCTTCGTGTCCCCTCCGGCGATCCCGGTGCCGCAGTACTCGGCGCATTGGCTCATGCCGCTCATGATGTCGTAGGCGGCCTGGGAATCCAGATCCCCGGGCAATGCCAGGGCTGACAGCAGCCCGGTGGGCCTGGCGCCCATGGCGGCCAGGTCGCTGAAGCTCACCGCCGCCGCGTACCAGCCGAACTGCTCGTACGTCATCCCGGCGGGGAAGTGCCTGTCGAACGTGACGACGTCGGTGGAGACCACGGTCCCCCTCCCGACGATCGCGGCGTCGTCCCCCGGTCCGACCGTCCCCTCCTTGCGGATGAACGTGCCGAAATCCTCTATGAGCTGTCTCTCTCCGAGCTCCCCGATCAGGGTCATCGCGCATCCATCGTCGCCGTCGGTATAAGCGTTGCGCGGGTTCCGAACTTTCGTTGGTCCAGTATAATAATAAAGAAGGGTTCGGGGTGGCAGTTGAAGGATGGGAGGCCACCAATGGGCAGAGTCATCAAGGTCAGAGGCACAGGCGTCGCGTACGCGAGGCCGGACAGGGTCAGGTTCAGCGGGACGCTGAGAGGCAGATGCGGGACCTACGCGGAAGCGCTGGAGGCTTCCGACAAAGCCGTGAGATCGCTGAAGAAGGCGGTCGGCGAGGCGGGCTTCGACATGGACGACCTGAGGTCGTCCGGGATGTCGGTCAGGGCCGTGTACGCGGAGAAGGAGAGGAAGGGGAAGAAGACGAAGGTCTTCGACTGCTTCGAGTACTCCTACGAGGTGACCATGGCCGCCGATCTCTGCGACGACTGCATCGGGAGGCTCATGGACGCCCTGACGGGATGCGAGGGCGCACCGGCGTTCGATGTGTCCTACGAGGTCTCCGACCCGTCCGTCCCCCAAGCCGAGGCGAGGGGGTACGCCGTGGAGGATGCCAGGCGCTCGGCGGAGCAGATCGCGAGGGCGGCCGGCGTCTCCCTCGGGAGGATCAGGTCGATAGCGTACGGCTCCTGCGGCGGGGTCGGGAACGGCATGCGCTGCATGTCCTCATGCGCCGGTCTGGAGCCCGAGGATGAGGAGTTCAGCGAATCCGTCCTCATCAAATGGACCATCGAGGACTGAACATGGACCGCTCCCTCCGGACCCCCCTGGTGATACTGCTCCTGGTCATCGTATCGGTGGCCGGGGCGCTGGTCTACTCGACCATGGGGGAAGGTGTCACCGAGCGCACGCTGGGGGACCTGACCATCAGGGGATCCATAGCATCCGAGGGGATAGAGGCGGACGAGTACGCCGGGACGGCGACGCTCACCTACACCGGGTCGTCGGACGTCGAATGGCGCCTGAAGGACCTGGAATCCACATACTATGTGGAGCAGGACGGCGTCTACAAGGTGCGCGGATACGACGATATCGTATCGGTGGGTCCGACCCTCAAGGTCAGCGATCCCGGGAGGTACGCCGTCAGGATGTACATCGACGGCCATCTGGCCCGCTCGGGGACCATGGTCCTGGACGGGAACATCACCAAGACCTTCGAATGGAAGCAGGCGGTGTCCCCGACCGTCGTATACGAGTATTCTGTGACGTACACGTACCGCTTCTCCGATTATCTGAACCGCGCCGACGATCCCGACGCCGTCAGGCACACCTCGGATTCCCTGGAGGATTCCAGGTTCGCCGTCACATCCGACGTGAAGGCCCTGCAGGAGATCCTCCTGGCCGAGTACGTGTCGGTCCGCGGGACCGCCGCGTTCACCGACGGGCAGGATTACGCCGATTATTTGCTGTCCTTCGTCCAGTGCTGCATCCAATATCCCGATGCGATAGCCCAGGACGTCGACGGGGAGTACAGGGAGTCCGACACCGACGGGAGCGGGGACCTGTTCCTATACGGGAAGACGGAGTACTGGGCGTATCCTCTGGAGACGATCCACCGCGGGTACGGGGATTGCGAGGACACGTGCTTCCTGACCGCGGCGCTGTTCGCGGCCGCCGGATTCGATTCCGCCGTGGCGACGATCCCGGACCATATGGTCGCGGCCGTAGCTTTGGAGGATTTCTCGCCCCGCAAGGTGCCGAGCGGCGTCATGCTCACCAGCAAGACCCTGACGGCGACGGGGACCAACCTGTTCTTCTGCGAGACCACCACGTCGTCGTTCCTGCCCGTCGGGTATTTGGGGACGACGTCGTATTCCGAAGTGATGAAGCTCGACCGCGTCTCCATGGTAACGCCGGAGGCATCCTGAGATGAGGGCCGCCCCGATCGTGGCCGTGGCGATCGCAGCGATCATACTGTGCGCAGTCATCCTGCCGAATCTGGGTCATGATGACGATCGTACCTCCGATCCGGACGCGGATCCCGAACCAGCTCCCGTGCCGGAACCCGATGACGGGTACCCGGAGGGCATCGCGGTCGATCGGGACACGTGTACGATAGCGTACACCGGGACGGCGAGTTGGCATGTCTACGACCTTTTCGAAACGTATTACGTCAAGCCCGAGGGCAAGGTCACATGGTCGCTGTACGAGGGGTTCGACCTCACGGGACAGTCGATCACGCTGCAACCGGGATACTACAGGGTGTCCGTGGACGGTCTGGAGTTCGACGTGGGATTCAGGGGATTCATCGAGAGGACCTCGTCGTGGGACTACGACATCGAGGGGACGAAGCATCCCGTGTCGGTCACCTATCGGATCGATGTGGCGGAGCTGATCGGGAAGAAGGAGGCCAGCAGGGCGTACAATCAGGATTGCGCGGATGACAGGACGCTCACGAAGCATCTGTTCAGCGACCTCCCCGGCCTGATGGACGTGGATTCCACGATGATCTCCTTGGAGAAGTCCCTGAGGTCGGAATTCGAGAGGATCGGAGGCGACGTCTCGGACAGGCAGGCGTACGCCGATTTCCTGGCATCGTTCCCCCAGGTGGCGATCACGTACCCTCCGAGCATCTATCTTCCGGGAGAGGATAGCAAGCAGGGCGAGGATTACGGCATCCACGGCATGGACGAGTACTGGGCGTGCCCTCTGGAGACCCTGTGCATCCAATACGGGGACTGCGAGGACACCGCCATCCTGCTGTGCTCCCTGTACGCCGCGGCCGGATACAGCACTGCGGTCGGCGGGATAAGCGGGCACGTGTTCGCCGGCGTGGCCCTGGACGTCGACACGTTCGTCGAGACGTCCAAGGACAGGCTGAACCAGTTGGACAGGATCCACGGCAGCATCATGAAGCTGGCCGTATCCCTCCCTGTGGAGGGTTCGTGCGCCTCGCCGCTGTCGGAGACGATGTTCTACGCGGTGGAGACGATCTACTCCCAGATGCCGGTCGGCTATCTCACCACCGGGTCCAAGGAGTTCGGCAAGAACACCTACTGGGGGACCAGCGGTTTCTATCCCTATCAGGGCGCGGAGTCCGGTATCCAGGGCTCGTCGTGAGTCTCGGCCTTCCCGATCCCGAGCTCATCCCCGACGTCGATGGTCATCAGGTCCTCGGCGGCGATGGTCCTGATCCCGGTGGCCTCCTCCACCATGGACGCCTGCTTCGCGGGGTCCCTGCGGATTATCACGATCCCGAGATGGACGAACACGGCCAGTTCGGGTCTGACCCTCTCCACGAACGTGATCGCATCGTCCGTGCACATGTGGTAGCGTATGCGGTTGCCCATCGGGGTGGTGACCGGGAGGAGCAGCACCCTCGACCCGACGTACTGGTCGGCTATGGCGTCCGTGTACTCCGTGTCGCTCACATAGGAGAGCACCCCGTGCCCGGTGTCCATCCTGAATCCCACGTTGGTGGGGTCGCTGTGGATCGCCTCGCACACCTCCACGCGCATCCCGTCCACGTCCAGGACGTCCCCGGGCTTGAACGCGGTCACGTGCTCGGGCCTGCTGAGATGGTACGGCGAGAACGCGGGTCCGAGGACCCCCTGGCCGTGGATGACCGTCTCGGAGCCGTACAGGCTCCCGCGCTTCACCCACCCGCCCATGGTCATCCCCTCGATGACGCTGGCGGCGTCGGAGTAGTGGTCGGGATGGCAGTGGGAGACGATGACCGATTCGGTCCTCGTGAGGTCGTAGCGGATCCTCTGCATCTGCGTCAGGGCGCCCGGCCCCGGGTCGATGTGCAGGAACCTCCCGTCATGCTCTATCAGGAAACCGCCGGTGGAGCGGGTCTGGTACATGGTGGTGTGGCGACCCCCGCCCGTCCCCAGGAATGTTATGCGGAATCCCATGCTTGCTGATGCGCGGGGCCCTATTTCGAAGTTACCGACGGAACGCTCCGGCGAGGGCCTCGAGGTTCGCGTCGGGGGTGAGCGGGGCCAGGCCGCATCCGGGGGTGATGAGGTGGTATCCCGCGTCGGAGAACCTGCGGGCCTCGTCGCGGACCTTCTCCGGGCTCCCGAAGAGGAGGGTGTTCACCGGATCCATCGCTCCTGCGACGGCGACACCGGCCCCGACGCCTTCCAGGACCTTCTTCGGATCCATGCATGGGTCGGGGGAGAACGCGTCCACCCCGGAGGATCCCACCATCCCCAGGATCGGGTCGGTCGTCCCGCAGATGTGCAGGACGCTCTTGATCCCGGAGGGCATCATGCGCCTCATGTGCGACCCGCTGAGGCGGTCGAAGAAGGAGGGGTCGAGGACGTCGGGGGAGGCGACGCCCTCCACGATGGTGATCACGTCGGCGCCGGCGTCCCTCAGGAGCTTCGCGTATTCCTCCTGGATCCCCGCGAGTGCGGAGCACCACTTCTCGGTCCAGTCGGGTTGGAACATGGTGCTGACGGCCATGGTCTCGGTGCTCGCCAATTGCCCCAGGAGGGATACGGGGCCGAGCATCCCCGCGCATACGGGGTGGGTGTCGCCCCAGTTCCTCGAGGCGATGCGCACGGCTTCCGCCACCGCCGTCGGTCTTCCGCCGGATACGAACTCGGAGGGGGACATCAGTCCGTCGATGTCCGGGAATTCGTCGGAGAAAGGGTCGAAGCCGTACGCTCTCTTCGAAATGGACGGGATGTCCTCGCGCGTCCCCATGCGAACCTCGCATCCGAGGCGCTCCGCTTCCGCGGTGATGTCGAACGGGACCCTCACGGATTCGAATCCGAACAGTTCCGCCTGGGCGCATCCGAGACGTGCCATCTTCTCCGGATCCGTGTGGGCGTCGGGCCAGGACGCTCCCGTCCTGTCCATCATCCCCACGGTGGCCGATTGGGTCAGGATGGCCACGGGAGGGACTTCCGGGGTGTTGCGGGAGAGGGCTTCCAGGATGCGTTCGCGAGGGGTCATGAGTTTGGAATTGGGGTGGGTGGATAAAAGCTCCCGCCTGCGCCAACGATTAAACCCACGTCCCCGGATACGGGGTTCATGATTACAGCCATCCGCAACGCCTGGATCGTCACCCAGGACCCTCAGCGCAGGGTCCTGAAGGGGGACGTCGTGGTCGAAGACGAGAGGATCGTGTCCGTCGGACCCTCCTATAACGGGACCGCCGACAGGGAGATCGACGCGACGGGCGACATCGTCATGCCGGGGATGGTCAACACCCACACGCACATCGCCATGTCCGTGATGAAAGGGGTCGTCGACGACCTCCTGTTCCCCGATTTCCTCAACAAGACGTTCAAGATCGACTCCGACCGCACCGACGAGGACCTCGACATCGGCACCAGGCTCGGATGCATGGAGATGATGCGCGGAGGCACCACCACCTTCATGGACCTCTACTACTCCGAGGACGTCATCGCCAAGGCCACCCAGGCCGCCGGCATCCGCGGTGTCCTGTGCTGGTGCGTCCTGGATGACGACAAGACCACCCAGAAGGGCAGCCCCCTGACGAACTGCAGGAGATTCATCGACCAGCACAGGGACGCCCGCAAGATCGTCCCCGGGGTCGGTCTCCAGGGAGTCTATGTCTGCAACGAGGAGACCTGCGTCGGCGCCAAGGCGCTCTCCGACGAGAAGGAGGCCCCGATGAACTTCCACCTGTCCGAGACCAGGGGCGAGGTCAACGACCACAAGCGCAAGACCGGCATGCGCCCCGCCGAGTGGCTCTCGGAGATCGGGGTCCTCGGTCCGAGAGGCGTCTCCGCTCACTCCGCCTGGCTCACCCTCAGGGAGGTCAGGCTGATGGGGGAGGCGGGGATGTCCGTCTCCAGCTGTCCCGCGTCCAATATGAAGCTCGCCACCGGAGGGGTGGCGCCCGTGCCGGAGTTCCAGCAGTACGGCGTCAACGTCTCCATCGGAACCGATGGGAGCACGACCAACAACACCCTCGACATGTTCGCCGAGATGAGGCTGCTGGGTCTCCTCCAGAAGGCCAACAGGTGGGACGCCACCGTCACGCCGGCCCAGGACCTCCTGGACTTCGCCACCATCAACGGCGCCAAGGCCGTCGGCATGGCCGATTCGATCGGATCCATCGAGCCCGGCAAGTACGCCGACATCGTCATCCTGGACGGGAAGGCCCCGAACCTCAGGCCCCTCCTGCAGGAGAATATCATAGCCAACATCGTCTATTCGGGCAACAGCCTGAACGTCAAGACCGTCATGTGCCAGGGCGACATCGTCGTCGAGAACGGCGGCATCACGACGCTGGATACTGAGGATGTCCTCTCCAAGTCCGAGGACATGTGGCGCTCGCTCTGCCTCAGATGAGGCGTCGACAGAAACGGGTGCGTGTCGGGCGCGGAGCGTTCCGACGCGTACCCTCCTTCATCCGTTCTGAGAATCCCGGAAGGTCGCTCCGGATTCACTGGTTCCCGTCGTGCTCTTCGGACTCGGGAACCGTACCTTCGGGCTCGGCATCAACATCGTCCAGAGCCGCCTGGCGGCGCTTCCTGAGGTACATCGCGATGATTATCGCCGCACCTGCGGCGAATATCAGGACATAGTACCACCAGGGCACCGATATGGCGTTGGGCACCACGAGGATTATGATGAAGTCGATCACGAGGATCAGGAGGTACGTGTTGATCTCCAGGAACTTCTGGAACCTCTCATAGGTGGCCGAAGGATTGTCCCTCTCCATGTTCGCGATGCGCTTGGCACCCGAGATGATGATCTCGTCCAGGAACCTCACGTTGTTGATCAGGTAGTACGTGGGGATCGTCAGCACCATGAAGTTCAGTCCGAGCACCGCTATGACCCATACGGTCGTGCTGCCTCCGAAGGACCCCTGGAGCCAGTTCACCATCGGCGGGAGCGCGAAGTAGAAGATGATCTCGATCGCCGCGATGATCACGATGTTGATGTAAGTGTGGGTCATGCTCTTGTACACGGCCTTCTGCGACTTCTTCGAAGTCGCGGATACGCGCATGTACATGTTCGACCTGGCCTCGTTCACCGCACAGCATCCCGCGTACAGCTTGCGGGGGCACTTCTCCACGGAGCGGTCCCAGACGCGGTCCGCGTACCTGCAGATTATGGGCAGCATGATCATGGAGATCAGGGCGGCACCGATGACCGAGGTGTAGAATGAATTGTCGATAACCTTGTCGTTCAGGGCCTCCGCGGCGATGATGAATGCGAATTCTCCCATGGCGCACAGTCCGGTCGCCGACAGGAACCCGTTCCTGCAGGACTCGTTCCCGAACCAGTAGGCGAAGAACACGGTCGCGGTCTTCAGGCCGGCGAACAGGACGTAGAATATCAGGATGGTCGAGATATTGTCCACCAGGATGCTGGCGGGGAAAACCTCGGCTCCGATACTGATGAAGAATATGGCCATGAACAGGTCGCGCATGGGCTCGATCTTGTGGTTGATGTCCTTGGCCTTCCTGCTGCTGGCGATCATCATTCCCATCAGGAATGCTCCGATGGCCATGGACAGTCCGGCATAGGTGGCCAGGAGCGCCATGCCGAACGCCAGTCCGACGGATGTGATGGTGAGGATCTCGTCCGAGACGTTGTCCGATATCCAGTTGATGATGCGCGGGACCACCTTCAGCCCGACGACGATGCTGATGATCATGAACGCCAGGATCTTGACGATGAGCGCGATGATGGAGTTGAGGTCCATCCCGCCGCCCGCCTGAAGCACGTAGTTCGCCATCAGCGGGGTGATCATGGACAGGATGATGACCTGGCCGATATCCTCCATGATGGTGATCAGGACGAGCATCTCGATGTGCTCCCTGTCCAGGCGGTTCTGGGATTTCAGCACGGCCATGACCACGGCCGTGGACGAACCGGAGATGATGGCGCCCAGGACGATGGATTGCGTCATATCGTAGCCCAGGAACGAGCCCGCGACGAATCCGCCGAACACCATGAGCGGCAATTGGATGGCCGCTACGAGTATCGCGAAGGAACCCTGCTTGCGGATCTTCTTGATGTTGATCTCCAGGCCGATGCAGAACATCAGCATGACCAACCCCATATCCTTCAGCAGCGAGATGATGTCCTCTTCTATCTTGATGGTCTCCTGGTCCTGGTAGAGGAAAAGGACGTTGACCAGGATGATCCCTGCGACGATGTATCCGATGAGCGGAGGGAGTTTGAGCTTGTTAAAAACGATCGAGCATATCGCGGCCAAGAGCGTGAAGAGCGCCAGGGCTGTGAGTACGATCGCTTCCTCCATCCATTCACCGATACCCGCATCGTCTCATATGATTTAAACTATGGGCGATTGCATTGGGACATTCAG
>CAVIUM010000053.1:0-12568 GCA_963645865.1 Lachnospiraceae bacterium | reverse complement strand
CGGTCGCGGTCCATGGGTGTTCAACGACCGACGGATAGATAATGGTACTGAACGGACCGTTCATCCGCCACGAGCGGACATGGATCGGATCCGTATGAGACCATCGATGATTCGAGGTATGTTCTCCTGTGATGCTGGCTATATGTGCGTTCGGTCAATTGTGGACGTTCCGTTCGGTTATTTGAGGAGATATTGTTCGGTCAATTGTGGGATTTCCGTTCCGTCCAACGGTCTCGGAATCGTATCGGAGAGGGAGGTCCGTCTGACAGTCCCAGAACGGGGCCTGTCGTCCTCCTTTCAGAAATACTTATTACGGACCTGTTCATGGGTTTGACGATTGTGGTACCGATGCTGGAGAAAGTGGATAAGACCTACACTAAGGATGAGGTTATGTCGCTGATGGAGCCCCTCATCTCCACATGGTTCGATGAGAGGTTCGGCGACCTCACCATCCCGCAGGCGAAGGCCATCCCGGTCATCCACCAGAGGAGGAACGTCCTGGTCTCGTCGCCCACCGGATCCGGGAAGACCCTCACCGCGTTCACCAGCATCATCAACGAGCTCACCCGCTACGCCAGGGAGGGGACCCTGGAGGAGAGGGTGTACTGCATCTACGTCTCCCCGCTCAAAGCGCTCGCCAACGACGTCAACCGCAATCTGAACCAGCCGTTGGAGGAGATGCGTCAGCTGGCGGCGGAGCGCGGGATGAACGTCCCGGACATCCGTGTGGCCGTCCGTTCCGGGGACACCCCCCAGAGCGAGAGGCAGAAGATGGTCCGCCATCCGCCCCACATCCTCATCACCACCCCCGAAAGTCTCGCGCTCATCTTGTCCGCCCCGAAATTCAGCGAGGCATTCGAGAACGTCGAATGGGTCATCCTGGACGAGATCCACGACATCTGCGACTCCAAGAGGGGCGCTTTCCTGTCATTGACGCTGGAGAGGTTGAGATACCATTGCCAGCGCGAATTCGTGAGAATCGGGCTTTCCGCGACGCTCGCCCCCATCGAAGCGATAGCCGCGTACCTCGTGGGATGCAATCCCGACGGTTCGTGCAGGGATGTCGCCCTGATCGAATCCGGATCCAAGAAGCAGCTGGACCTGAAGGTGATCTGTCCCGCCGCGGACATGACCACCCTGCCCTCGGACATCGTCAACTCGATGATGTACGACATGCTGAAGGACCTCATCGACCAGCACGAGACCACCCTGGTCTTCACGAACACCAGGTCCGGGGCGGAGAGCGTCGTCTACAAGCTGAAGGAGAGGGGGTTGGAGAGCGTGGAGGTCCACCACAGCTCCCTCGGGAAGGAGATCAGGCTCGACGTGGAGGAGAGGCTGAAGCACGGCGAGATCAAGTGCGTCGTATCCTCGACATCGCTGGAGCTCGGCATCGACATCGGGTCCGTGGACCTGGTCTGCCAGATCGGATCCCCCAAATCCGTCGCCAAAGGTCTCCAGAGGATCGGGAGGAGCGGCCACAGCTTCGGGAAGGTCGCCAAGGGGCGTCTCCTGGTGTTCGATCCGGACGACCTGGTGGAATGCGCGGTCATGTGCAGGGCCGCCCATCGCGGGGACATCGACCGCGTGGGGATCCCCGAGAACTGCCTGGATGTCTTATCCCAGACGATCGTCGGCATGAGCCTGGACCGCAAATGGGACGTCGGCGATGCGTTCTATCTCGTCAAAGGCTCCTACTGCTACCGCAACCTCACGGAGGAGAGCTTCAACGAGGTGCTCAGGTACCTGGGGAGCAAGGACGACTTCGAGGGCGTCTACTCCAAGATATGGTACGACGAGCAGGAGGAGCAGTTCGGGAGGAAGAAGGGATCCAGGATGATCTACTTCATGAACCTGGGGACGATCCCGGAGGAGGCGAACTACCGCGTGGTGACCAACCACGGCACCACCGCCGGGGAATTGTCCGAGAAGTTCGTGGAGAGGCTGTCCCCCAGGGACGTCTTCGTCCTGGGAGGGCGCTCGTTCGAGTTCGTCCGCTCCAAGGGCATGACGGCGTACGTCAAGGAGGCCAGCGGGAGGAAGCCCACCGTGCCCTCGTGGGCCGGGGAGATGCTCCCGAGGAGCTTCGACCTGTCCATGGACATCGCCGAGTTCCGCAAGGAGATGGGTTCGAGGATATCCGAGCCGGACAAGGAGGCCGTCAAGGGCATCTCCGAGGAGTTCGACGTGGACGAGGGCTCCGCCCGCAGCATATTGTCGTATTTCAGGGAGCAGGAGGCGGTCGCGGGATTCATCCCGGACTGCGACAGGCTCGCCATCGAGGAGTACATCGACCCCTCCGGGAACCAGAAGCTGGTGTTCCACTTCCCGTTCGGACGCAGGGTCAACGACGCGCTGTCCCGCGCATACGCTTACAGGATCACCGGGGCCATCGGGGCCAACGTCTCCGTCACGATATCGGACGACAGCTTCATGCTCGGGCTCCCGAGGAAGATCGACCCCGCCACCGTCCCGGGCATGATCGGGACGTCGGAGCTGGAACCCATCCTGAGGAAATCCATCCGCGACTCCGAGATATTCAAGCTCAGGTTCAGGCACACCGCGGCCCGCAGCTTCATGATCCTGAGGAACTACATGGGCCGCCCCATCTCGGTCAACAGGCAGCAGGTCCGCTCGTCGTATCTGCTGGAGGCGCTGGGCGACATGGAGAACGTCCCCGTCATAGAGGAGACGTACAGGGAGGTGCTGGAGGACGACATGGACGTGAAGAACGCCAGGGTCGTCCTGGACATGATCGGTTCCGGGAGGATGTCCGTGGACATCATCCGCTTCACCGGCACCCCGTCGCCTTTCGCCCATTCGGCCATCCTGTCCGGGTTCTCCGACATCGTGCTGATGGAGGACCGCTCGGCATTGCTCCGCGAGCTCCACCGCAAGGTCCTGTACCGCGCGCTGGGCGACGGGATCAGCGAGTTCGAGTTCACCGAGGACCAGATCATCCCGTACTATTCGCAGAAGCCTCCCCGGGCAGTCTGCAGGGACGACATCCCCAAGCTGCTGGCGTCCACCGGACCGCTGCAGGCCATCAGGCAGAGGGGCAGGAACGTCTACGCCTACTCGGACGAGGACAAGGCCACGGTGGACGGATGGATCAGGGACCTGATCAACGACGGAACGCTGGGGACGGTGTTCCTGGACGAGACGCACGTGATGCTCGCTTCCGAGATCCCCTACTACGCGGCGGCGACCCGCAAGGAGAGGGAATTGAACGAGACGGACAAGGCCGTCTACGGCTGCATAGGCGAGAGGACGGCGATGTCGGAGATCACCGCCGAGCTGGAGATCAGCGAGGACAAGACCTTCAGGTCCGTGAGGAAGCTGGAGTCGATGTACCTGGTCACGCGTTCCGGAATCGCCGGCAACAACAGGTGGTACTTCTCCAGGACCGATTATCCCGAGATGGACCGCTCCGCGGCCACGGACCGCATCGTGCTCCGCTATCTGGAGTGCTTCGCGCCCGCCACCGTGCAGGAGGTCGCCTACGCCCTGTCCCTGGACGATTCCGCCGCCAGGTCGTCCCTGGAATCGCTGTGCGCCGAGGAGGAGGTGGTCAAGGGACGCTTCCTGATCTCCGAGGGCGACCAGTACATGCTCAAGCTGGACTACATGCGCCTGAAGGCCGGCAGGGACAACGTCTACGATTACGAGACCGTCGAGCGCTACAGGCTGTCCAAGGGCGAGAGGTTCCCGTCGATCCGCGCCTATTTCGAGTTCTACGGCTCCGCCGGGAGCGAGCTGGACGTCTACCAGAGGGTGGAGGGTTTCGATCTCCGCGAATGGCAGAGGATGAGGAGGGACGGCGAGATCCTCCTCGGCAGGTTCGTCAGAGGCAAGGTCAGATTCGTCCTGAAGGAGGACGGCGACCGCCTCGCCACCCTGAGGGTGGACGAGACGCAGCCCGGGGACGAGCGCATCCTGGAGGTGATCGAGCGCAACGGGGGCGCGACGCTCAGGCAGATCATCGCCGCCACCGGCATGGAGAAGGAGGCCGCCAAGGAGGCGGTCATGAGGATCGACAGGTCGCTGAAGGTCATCCGCACCTTCGACGACAAGGAGGACTGGGGGACGGAGAACACCTACTCCGTCTACGAGCCCGACGAGCCGGCCGGGGACCCCGCCAGGGATCTGACCGCGGCGGCGGTGCGCGGATACGGTCCCGTCCCGGTCACCGCCCTGAGGTTCATCACCGGCCTCCCGGCCGACAGGTCGGAGGCGATAGCGGCGGAGATCGGGGCGCAGACCATCCTCGTCGGCGAGGGGCAGACGCCCATGCTGATCATGCCCGACGAGATCCCCGCGCTGTCGGAGGTGCCGGAGCAGGAGTTCCCGCTGAGGGTGCTCTCCCTGTACGATCCCGACATGGGGTCGAAATGGGCGGAGATCACGTCCCGCTACGGCGACAGGTGGATCTATCCCATCGCCAGGGGCGACACCGTGGTCGGTGCGATCGAGATGTGGGAGATGGCCGGCGTCATCGACATCCGCGGGATGGACCTGGATTCGCCGGACCTGCTGTCCGGGGCGCTGGACGCGGTGGACCGCATCATGGGGTTCTACTCGCAGAAGGGGATGGAGATCGTCCGCATCCGCGAGATCCTGAAGAAGGACGCCGCCGACCTCGACGAGGAGACCGTCGCATTGCTGGAATCCAAGGGCTACCACGAGGTAAACGGGTTCTACGCCAAGGGCAGGTTCGATCCGTGGACCGTGGATGAGAACCTGCTCATCTCCATGGCGATCAGGAGACAGGGCGTGGCCAAGGCCGACCGCCTCCCCGGCGCAGGGGACCTGCTCCGCGTCCGCGGATACATCAGGGGGGACCAGGAGACCCTGATCCGCATCAGGGACTCGTCGTCCCTGAAGAAGCAGCTGGACGGCACCGGCGCCATCAAGACCGCTCTGATGCCGTCGTACATCGGATACGCCAGCCCGTCGGAGGCGTCCCTGTACAGGTCCGCCAAGGCCATCCGGTTCTCCGAGCCGGCGAAGAGCGTCCTGGGCATCGTTAGGCGCGACCAGCCCGTGTCCAGGAAGGATATCATCTCGGCATCCCCCTATTCGCAGGAGATGACCGCCGAGGCGATCAACGAGCTGGTCCGCGGAACGGTCATCGGGCAGGGGCCGGATTCCAGGTATTCCGAGGTCAAGGACATCGGGATGGACAGGACCGAGGCTCTGAAGGAGGTGACCCGCAGGCATTTCAGGGCCTTCGGGTCGTTCACCGCCGATCTGATAGCCGGATTCATCGAGTGCAGGATGGGCGAGACCCGCAGGATACTCGCATCCCTGGAGGACGAGGGCTTCCTGAAGAAGGGGTTCTTCGTCGAGGGGGACCCGACGCTCAGGTGGATGACCGCCCCCGATGTCGGCAAGGAGCCGATCGGGTTCGGGGAGACGTTCGTCCTGAACACGCAGGACAACCTCAGCCTGTACCTCAGGGACGTCATCAAGGCGCGCTGCGAGACGGCCAAGTCCGTGGTGATGCACGGGCCTGAGATCATCGGTTCGTTCAAGGGGAAGATCTGCGCGTCCGGCGCCAAGGTCGAGGAGTTCGAGGGCTCCGACAGGGCCGGCAGGGTCATGAAGGAGGCCGCGCAGTCGGTGGGCGTCAGGCTGGAGAGCCAGAGGGAGCAGGACGACGACGATTGGGACGTCTCCGAGTTCTACTCGAAGCTGAACCTCGGTTCCAGGCTGCGAGGGAGTTAACGGCCTTAACCCTAAATATCCCGACACCTTCACAGGCCTTATGAAGATACCCTGCGAGGTCGTGGTCTGGCAGATCCTGCCGCTCGTGCGGAGGGAACTCGCCAGGGAGCTGGTCGAGGGCTACGGCATGACGCAGGCTCAGGTCGCCAAGAAATTCGGTGTCACGGACGCCGCGATCTCCCAGTATCTCACCAAGAAGCGCGGAGGGGACTATTCCTCGTTCCCCATGTACCCCGAGTTCGAGGAGGCCGTCAGGACGGCCGCCCGCAGGATCGCCAAGGACGGCGCGGATTACGGCGCCGAGGTGTGCTGGCTCTGTGGCGTCGTGAAGAAATCCGGACTCCTGGCGATGATCTACAAGGAGCAGACCGGGGTGTATCCCCCAGAATGCTGCAGCGAGCTCCCCCGCCCTCGCCGATCTATGAACTTGCTGTGATACAGGAACTCCTGGGCGTATCCGGCGTATCTGCCGAATTTCTCGCGCCCGAAGGACGACACGGCCTTGTACGAGCCCTTCACGCCGTACATGGCCTCCACGACCTTCGAGATGCGGACGTCCACGGGGAACGCCTCCAGGTGCCCGTATCCGAATATGGCGACGCAGTCGGCCACCTTCGGGCCGACGCCGTTGATCCCCATGAGTTCGCTAACGCATCCCTCGTAGTCCAGCTCCGAGATCCCGGCGGGGTCTACCTCCCCATCCTCGACGCGCTGTGCCAGCTCGATGAATCTGCTCTCTCTGAATCCCAATCTGCATGTGCAGATCCTGTCGGCCCCGTCGAGGATCTCCTTCGGCGTCGGGAACGCGTGCCTGGCTCCGAGGTCCCTCCCGAAGCAGTCGCAGACGGACTCGACCATCTTCCCGATCCTGCCGACGTTGGCGTTGGTCGCCAGGAGGTACGTCGCCAGGCACTCCCACTCATCCTGTTTGAGGATGCGGAGCCCGGGGCAGTGCTCCGAGAGCGATGCGACGTACGGGTCGCGTTCGGAAATTTCCGAGATTATCGCTTCCAGGTCGTCGTCGGAGCGGAAGTAGCGCAGGAGCCTCCCCCTGTCGGAGCATCCCTCGGCATCGATCCCGTCCCCGGTCTGCCTCAGACGGACGATCTCGTTCCCCAGAACCCCCTCCCAGACGTCCCCGTCCTTCCTCCACCTGTGCGCCTGTCCGCATCCGAGCGTGGGGTCGAGCGAGACGTCGAGATCCAACTTCATGCGGGAGTCATCGACGGCATCGAATAATAATCCGGACGCATCCGGGAGTCCATGAGATTCGGACCTGCGGGGTACCCGGCGGCCGGGAAGAAGCCGGAAGGCGCTTTGGAATACACCAGGGACCTGGGATTGGATGCGCTCGAGGTGGAGTTCGTCCGCGGGGCCCGCATCAAGCCGGAGCGCGCGGAGGAGATCGGCGCCAAGGCCAAGGAGCTCGATATAAGGCTCAGCTGCCACGCGCCCTACTTCATCAGCTTCAACTCCGACAACCCCGAGACCCGCGAGAAGAGCATCGATTGGGTCATGGACACCGCTCGCGCCGCCCACCACCTGGGGGCGTACATCATCGTGATCCACGCCGCATCCTACGGGAAATCCCCGGATACCGCGCTGGATTCCGTGTGCGAGGGCCTTTCCAAGTGCAAGGACCTTCTGGACGACGAGGGCATCAAGGACGTCATCCTGGGCGTCGAGACCATGGGGAAGACGGGTCAGTTCGGCACGCTCGACGAGATCTCGAAGGTCATGGACAGGGTGGACGGGGTCCATCCGGTGCTCGATGTGGCCCATGTCCACGCCAGGGGGCGCGGATGCCTCCGCACCGAGAAGGACATGCGCGACCTGACCGACCAGTTCTTCGCGCTGTCGGGGCCGATCGCGCACTTCCACATAAGCTGCATAAAGTACGGGGAGAAGGGCGAGATATCCCATCTGCCGCTGGAGGCCAAGGATCCCGATCTGTCCATATTGGCGGGGATCCTCGACGATTCCAAGCAGGAATGCACGTTCATCTGCGAATCGCCGCTCATAGAGAAGGACGCGGTCGTATTCAGGGACATGTTCCCGCATTACCGGAAGGGATGAGGGCTTCCGCGCCCTCCTCCCCTCCGACGCCCGCTTGAAGCGGTTTGTGTCATCAGTTATATAGGTGGAACCTATCGCACTGTCAGCGCCACTGTGGCTCAGCGGTAGAGCGGCGGTTTCGTAAACCGTAGGCCGGGGGTTCGATCCCCTCCAGTGGCTCCATCTATTCTCATACCCGCATCTCAGCAGTCGTGGCTCCCGTCGTCCTCCCTCTTCATGTAGGTGTTGACGATCTTGATGGCGCAGACGTCGCCGCACATGGAGCATCCCTCGCTCTCCTCGGTGCAGCCCCTGCATCTGTACCTGCGGGCCTTCTCGGGGTCGATGCAGGTGTCGTACATGGTGTTCCAGTCGAGGACCTTCCTCGCCTTCGCCATGCGCTCGTCCCTCTCCTGCCCGATGCCTCTGCACAGGTCCCCGACATGGGCGGCGATCTTCGATGCGATGACCCCCTCCCTGACGTCGTCGACGTCCGGCAGGGACAGGTGCTCCGCGGGCGTGAGGTAGCAGAGGAAGTCCGCTCCCGCCTGGGCCGCTACGGATCCGCCTATGGCGCCCACGATGTGGTCGTATCCCGGGGCGATGTCGGTCACGAGGGGTCCGAGGACGTAGAACGGGGCTCCGTCGCACATCCTCTTCTCCAGCTGGATGTTCATCGGGACCTGGTCCAGCGGGACGTGCCCGGGGCCCTCGACCATGCTCTGGACGCCCGCGGCGCGTGCGCGCCTCACGAGGTGTCCGAGGGTCATCAGCTCGGAGATCTGGGCCTGATCGGACGCATCGTTTATGCATCCGGGCCTGAAACCGTCCCCGAGGGACAGGGTGAACTCGTACTTCCTGGCCATCTCGAGCAGGTAGTCGTAGTTCTTGAACAGCGGGTTCTCCTCCCCGTTGTGGAGGATCCATGCGGTCAGGAAGGAGCCTCCCCTGGAGACGACGTCCATCAGACGTCCGCTCTTCTGCAGCCACGCGACCGATTCGCGGGTGATGCCGCAGTGGACGGTCATGAAGTCCATCCCGTCCTTGGCGTGCTTCTCTATGCCGTTGAAGATGTCGTCCTCGGTCATCTCCACCACGGCGTTGCGCCTGGCGGCGGTCAGACCGGTCTGGTAGATGGGGACGGACCCCATCATGACCGGGCATTCGGACAGCAGCTTCGCACGGATGGCGTCGATGTCCCCTCCGGTGCTCAGGTCCATGACGGCGTCCGCGCCGTACCTCAGGCCGATCCTGAGCTTCTCTAGCTCGGAATCCAGGTCCACGATGTCCCTGGACGTGCCGAGATTCACGTTGATCTTGACGGAGAGCCCCTCGCCGATGGCGGCCGGCTCCGGGTCGTGCGCCGGGTTGTGGGGCGCGCAGATCCTCCCGGATGCGATCCCCCTGCAGACGAACTCCGGGGAGACGCCCTCCTTCTCCGCGACGCGTCTCATCAGGTCTGTGATTTCGCCCCTGCGGGCCTGCTCCATGATGGTGCTCATTGAGCGGTGTATCCAGGTGGCCATGTTTAGCCTTGCGCTTCTCCGTGGTTCGATGACAATCGGACGGGAAGGCGCAGATGTCCGATTCTCGTTTCGTTGCTCTACCGCACAATCTCGTCTATCCGTTACGATGTGTGGGATGCCAGAGTATTTTTCGAACAGAATGAAAAATCGATTTGAATCGATTTGAATCGATTATTTGAAATAATCGAATGCATATTTAGAAGCATGTTCGAGAACGGTTACACCGAGTTCAAGGAGAAGTACTCCGATACGTTGGTGAACACTCTCGTCGCTTTTTCCAACACCCACGGAGGGAGGATTATGATCGGTGTCAACGACGATGGAGAAATCGTAGGCATCGATAATCCGGACGACGTTGCGAGAAGGTGCGTCAACGCGATCACAGATGAGGTCCGCCCAGACATCACAATGAACACGGTCGTCGAAGTGGAACAGCTGGACGGCAAGAAAATCGTGACCATAAGTGTGCACGAAGGGAACAAGAAGCCGTACTATCTCCGTGAAAGAGGCCTCCGGGCAGAAGGAGTTTACGTGCGCGAAGGAACGTCATCCGTCCCTGTCACGGAAGAGCGGTTCCAACGGATGATTCAAAATGTGAGGTCAGTGGCTTTCGAAGAACAGGATTCTTTCGTTCAGGATTTGACCTTCGGCGCCCTGAAGGTGGCATTCGATAAGAAGTCCCTGACCCTCACGAAGGCGAACATGGAGTCCCTTCATATCATGGAGGAAGGCAGATACACCCAACTGGGATTCATCCTGTCGGACCAGTTCAACCAATCCATAAAGATCGCGGCATTCAACGATGAATATCGGACGGAATTCCTCGAGCGCGCGGAATACAGCGGGTCTGTGATCAAGCAGATGCATGATGTCCTGGCGTTCATAGCCAGGTACAATCACCCCTCGTCGGTCATCTCAGGCATGAAGAGGATCGACAGATACGCGTATCCCGAGAGATCCGTGAGGGAGGCTATCGTCAATGCAATCGTCCACAGGGATTACAGCGTCAACGACGCGATTCTGGTCTCGATATACAGAACGAAGATAACGATAACCTCGCCGGGGTCGTTGAATAGGAGTTACACCACGGATGAACTGCTCACAGGCGTCTCGTCGCTCAGGAACAAGAACCTGGCGGATGTGTTCTACAGGTTGGATTACATCGAATCCTACGGCACAGGAATCCCCCGCATATTCGGGTTGTACAGGGGGACGTACATACACCCCGAGATAACCGTCGGCGGATCGACGTTCACCATAACTCTGCCGTCGATGAACGTCGCCGAGGATCCAGCACAGGCATTCATAGACAGCAGGAATGAGTTCACCCGTGCGGATCTCGAGAAGGAGATGGGAGTCAGCAGAAGCGAGGCGGTCGCGATAATCAACCGTATGCTTGAGGACGAACGGATCATCAAGGTCGGTGCGGGAAGGGCGATCAGATACAGGCCGAACAGACCTCTCCGCCCTCTCGGAAAGTCGAACGAGGGGTCCAATCTCCGAGTTTGAAACAGTTTCCGGCGGATTCGCCGGCTCTTCTCTTTTATTACGCGCGTATGCGCTCGCACGCGCGTGTATTATTAATATAATCAGGGCATCGCCTGGACGAGGTAAGATTATGGATGGGAACTTCGAAAAGGCCGAGATGGACTACGGCGCCGATTCGATCACGGCGCTGCACGGTCTCGAGGCCGTGAGGAAGAGGCCCGGGATGTACATCGGATCCACCGACTCCCGCGGACTCCATCACATCGTGTTCGAGGTCGTCGACAACTCCATCGACGAGGTCATGGCGGGATTCGCCACGGAAGTCGACGTGACGATCAACGAGGACGGCTCCATCACCGTCGTGGACGACGGAAGGGGCATCCCCACGGGCATGAACCACAAGGAGGGCAAGTCCGCACTGGAGATGTGTCTCACGGACCTGCACGCCGGCGGAAAGTTCGATCAGAACAGCTACAAGGTCTCCGGCGGTCTGCACGGGGTCGGAGTGTCGGTCGTCAACGCCCTCTCCAAGAAGCTGATCGCAATCGTCGACAGGGAGGGCAAGCGCTTCAGGCAGTCGTACGCCGAGGGGATACCCGACGGGCCCGTGGAGGTCGTCGGCGATTCCGACAGGCACGGGACGACCATCACATTCTGGCCGGACCCCACGATGTTCGAGACGGTCTCCTTCGATTACGCGGTGCTGCAGAACAGGTTCCGCAACCAGGCCTTCCTGAACACCAAAGTCACGATCAATTTCGAGGATATGCGCACGGGCAAGAAGGAGACGTTCCACTTCGACGGAGGGGTCTCCGAGTTCGTGCAGTACCTCAACAGGTCCAAGACGCCCCTGCACCCCACCCCCATCCGTTTCGACGGGGTGAGGAACGGCGTCGAGATGGACATCGCGATGCAGTGGACGGACGGGTACAACGAGGAGATCGACCCGTTCGTGAACACCATCTACACCCCCGAGGGGGGAACGCACCTGACCGGGTTCAGGACCGCGCTGACCAAGACCCTCAACGACTACGGCAAGGCCAACAACCTCCTGAAGGACACGACCCTCGAAGGCAGCGACTGCCGCGAGGGGCTGACGGCGATCGTCAGCATCAGGATGCCGGACCCCCAGTTCGAGAGTCAGACCAAGGCCAAACTGGGGAGCTCCGTCGCTCAGGGCGCCGTCTCCGCGCTGGTGAACGAGAAGCTCGCCGAGTTCCTGCTGGAGAACCCGCAGGTGGCTCAGACCATCGTCAAGAAGGCAATCTCGGCCTACGAGGGGCGCGAGGCGGCCAGGAAAGCGCGCGACGCCACCCGCAGGAAGAGCGTCCTGGAGACCACGAGCCTCCCCGGGAAGCTCGCCGACTGCTCCGAGAGGGACCCGGCCAAATGCGAGCTGTACATCGTGGAGGGGGACTCCGCAGGAGGGAGCGCGAAGCAGGGCAGGGACAGGCAGTTCCAGGCCATCCTCCCGCTGAGGGGTAAGATCCTCAACGTCGAGAAGGCCCGTCCGGACAAGCTCCTGGACCACGAGGAGATCAAGAACCTCGCCATCGCGATCGGAGGCGGCATAGGGAAGGAATTCGACGTCACCAAGATCCGCTACCACAACGTCGTCATCATGACCGATGCGGATGTGGACGGCGCGCACATCGGCACGCTGCTCCTGACGCTGTTCTACAGGCAGATGAAGCCCCTCATCGAGGCGGGGCACGTCTACATAGCCATGCCCCCGCTCTACAGGGTCTACAAGGGCAAGAAGCAGATCTACG
>CAVIUM010000052.1:0-13051 GCA_963645865.1 Lachnospiraceae bacterium | reverse complement strand
ACCAACGCAGGCCATGGAGAACACGATAGCTTTTCAGTAGATAAACGTGACTATCAGAATCCAATGCTACTTCGGGATTCCTTCACCCTAGCCTGAATCCACCAACTCCGTGGTCACCTACCCCGTTGAATTTTAAAGGAATGATAAAATGAGATGCCTATAACGTTCTGAGACTGAGACGGGAGTGGGATAGAAGTAAGGGTGTTTCTCCGGGCGCCTCCCGGCGCCCTGGGATCAGCTCATCAGGCTGGCGGCCCTGAGCTCCGCGGCGATCTTGTCGACGGCGCGGGTGACGTCCTCGGGGACCTTGGCCCCGGTGCAGACCATCTTCCCGGATCCGAACAGCAGGACCACGACCTTCGGGTCGTCGAGCCTGTAGACCAGGCCGGGGAACTGCTCGGGTTCGTACTCGACCTTCTCGAGTCCCAGGGTGATGGCGACCGTGTTCAGGTTGATCTCCTGCTCCAGATCGGAGGATGCGACGATGTTCTGCACCTCGATCTTCGGTTCGATGGTGATGTGGACATCCGCCTTCTCGAGATCCTTGGCGACCTTGGATATGGCCACTTTGACATCCTCGCGGCATTTGGCGCCGGTGCAGACGACCTTTCCGCTCCTGAAGATCAGAGTGGCGGTCTTGGGTTCCTTGAGCCTGTAAACGAGGCCGGGGAACTGCTGCGGGTTGTACTCGGCTCCCTCCAGAGCATCCTCGATCTTGTTGAGGTCGAGTTCCTGTCCGAGGTAGGTCGAGGCGACCACATTCTCGATGTTCATCTTTGCCATCAAATCACCAGGCGGGCTTATTTATAAACCATTTATAAAGGTTGGGGCAAGACGGGGGTTATTCCCGACGATGGGGGATGTTAACGGGCATCCTGTCCCGCGCCCGGGACGTGAAATGATTTATCCAGACCCCGCCGATATCGGGGACATGAGCGGAAACGTCATCCCGTCCGTAGAGGACGTGAAGAAGATCGCCGGCATCCCCGTCTTCGAGGTATTCGACGACCTCGAGTGGATGGAGGGCCCCGTGATGGTGGACAACAACGACATAGCCTCCGTGCTCGAGTTCGCGAAGGCGGTCGGCGCGAAGGCGGTGTTCGTGCAGTACGATTACCCCGACTTCGACGACTACTACATCGATCCGGAAGAGTTCGACATCGAGGATATCTTCGGGGAGGACGCCGACGACGTCTACGATGCGATCGAGGACCACAACGACGATTTCGAGGACTTCCTCGAGAACGACTACGACAACGAGCCCTTCGCCTGCTCCGTGTACGTGATGTACGAGGGCACCCCCTACGGCATGTACGTGGAGGACGACGAGCTCATCGAGTCCTTCGGCGAATCCGGGTACGAGTTCCTCATCAGGAAGTACATCGAGGCCGAGGATGAGGACGAGGACAACGGGAACTGATCATCGAACGCGCGGGAAGGCCTCCGGAGAACCCGGAGGCTGACCGCTACCTTCTGAGAGACTGGATCGAGAAATATGGAGTCGGGGGAGGGAGTCGAACCCCCATAAATGGATCTGCAGTCCACCCCATGGCCGCTGTGGTACCCCGACCTATCCATCCCGATTGGTTGATTCTATAAAAACCCTGATGGTCGTCCAGAATCCAGGATTCATATACGGCCAGGAGTTGGGAGTGACATGCACTGCAAGGACGTCTCGATGCGCGAGGTGGACATCCCTCTGACCGAGGATTCCATCAGGGACCTGATGGCCGGCTGGAGGTCGTACGTGCGCACCGACTCCCTCGTCCTGAAGAACGGGGACGACTACGCGGTGGTCCATCTCGACAAGGCGACCGGCTCCGGATTGTTCAGGGATCTGGACGGGTTCGAGATCGTCTCCCTCCCGGAGGACACGATCTTCGTGGAGGATGCCGAGGCCGATGTCTTGAATCTACCTGCCATGGCCGAGCTGCAGGCGGAGTATCCCGGGAAGACCATCGTGGTCAGGGGGATGTTCTCCCACATCAGCTACGTCACCGGACTGGTCCCGCTGAAGCTCGTCGTGGTGGACAACGTCCCGCCGTCGCCGTCCAAGCTAGGCGTCCTCGTCAGGAGGGCCCTGGCGTCCGGTTACGTGGACCTGCCTATCGTGGTCGAGGACAGGATAATCGACATGGCCGACAAGGTCCCCGAGGTGAGGACGGAGGCGGTCATGTTCCCGTGCAGGGTCTCCCATCTGACCGCGGACAGGCCGGTGTACTTCCTGGACGACGCCCCTAAGGTCGACGCGCAGGTCACGCTGATAGGATGCCATCTGTCGTACAGGATCTACAGGGAGCTCTACGGTTCAGATGTGCCATTCATAAACGTCTGTCCGGCGGATTACGTCCAACCGGACGAGATGACCATAGTCAAGTGCTGCAAGGTCAAGGAGGGTCACGAGCGCTCCGGGAACACGGTCAGGGTCCCATGGGGGGCCACCGTCCCGGAGGTCGTGGACGCCATCAACGACCTCTTCTCCGGTTCGCAGCGAGGGTCCTTCCCCGGTTGAGGGCCTTGTACCCTTCTTCCGCATCGCCGGCTTTGCACAGCAGGTTCCCCAATGCGTACCATGAATCCGCATCGTCGGGATCCATCTCGAGATGCAGCCTCATGTGCGCTATCGCATCCTCCAGACGGCCGCTGTCCGCCAGCTCCTTGCTGTGGCTGCGACCCTTGGTCTCCTCGTCGAGGATGCGGACCATCTCCTTCTGGGCCTTGTTCATCAGGACCTCCACGGAGCTGGCCGTTAGCCACGGATAGCGCCCCATCAGCATGCGCATGAAGGGTTCCGCGGCCTCGCGGTCGATCTCGCAGGAGGTCCCCTTGAACAGCCTCCTGGGCACGTCCACGGTAAGACTGCCGTGGGTGACCTCGATGCAGTCCGCCTGCGTCATTTCCTGAATGTGACGAGGCGCCCGCACTCGTCCCTCTTGCTCACTCCGAATTCCGTGAGCTTAGAGAGCTTGGCGGTGTCGAACACGGGACCGTCCCTGCAGACGCGGGAATCGTCCATGACGCAGCATCCGCAGACGCCCGCACCGCACTTCATGTACCTCTCCAGGGACAGCTGGCATTCGACGCCGAGCTCCTGGCAGGCCTTGAACGTGAACCAGAGCATGACCTCCGGGCCGCAGGCCAGGATGCACGAGTACTTCTTGGACGCCAGCTTCTCCTTCATGAGCTGGACGGCGTTGCCGTGGAATCCCCTGCTGCCGTCGTCGGTGGCGATCCACAGGTTGGATGCCGCCTTCTCCGCGATCCCGTCCATGATGACGTCCCTGTCCGAGCGTGCGGCGATGATCGCATCGGCGCCGGTCTGCTCGATGGCGGGCATGACCGCCGCGGTCCCCACACCTCCTCCGATGATGAGGACGTCCTTCTTCGAGAGATCGAATCCGTTCCCGTAGGGTCCGCGGATGCGCAGTGCATCCCCGACGGACATCCGATGGAGCGCCCTGGTGGCCTCCCCGATGGCCTTGACGGTTATCCCCTTGGTCCTCCCGCAGATCCTCGATACGGACATGGGGATCTCGTCGATCCCGGGGACCCACACCATGACGAACTGCCCCGGCCTGACCTCCGCGTCCCATTCGAACTCGAAGGTCTTCGTGTCGTAGCACTCGTCGGTTATCTTACTGATCTTGACGACATCGGTCATGGGCCACCCCCACCATGGATGCCACGGAATCGTAGCCGTAGTCCTCCATGAATCTCTCGAGCCCCTTGTTCACCCTGTCGAACACCTCCGGCCCCTCCGTCCCCACGGCGCTGCCGATCTGGAACGCGCAGGCTCCGGCCATTATGTACTGGGCGGCGTCGCGCCAGTCGGTGATCCCGCCGACCCCGATGAGGGGGATGTCGAGGACCGTCCTCAGGTCGTAGATCGCCCTGACGCCGACGGGCCTGATGCCCGCTCCGGAGAGCCCTCCGAATTTGTTGCTCAGGATGGTTCTCGCGAACTCCGGCTCGATGACCATGGCCTTCAGCGTGTTGATCGCCACGACCGCGTCCCCTCCCGCATCCTGGACCGCGCGTCCGATGTCGGCGAGGATGTGGGTGTTCGGCGTGAGCTTGGCCCATACCGGGATGGACACGGAGGATTTCACGGCCGATACGATGGACTTCACCATCGCGGGGTCCGTCCCGACCTCCATCCCGTACCCCTTCGCATGGGGGCAGGACAGGTTGAGCTCCACGGCGCAGGCGCCGTAGTCCTCCATCCTTCCGGCGAGCTTGGAGAAATCATCGGGGGTGGCGCCGTAGATCGATCCCACGACCTTCCCGGCCTTCGTGGCCACGTCCATCTCCTCCTTGAAGAGCTCGATCCCGGGGTTCGGCAGACCCATGGCGTTGACGTATCCGCCGGGGACCTCCGTGAAGCAGGGGTTGGCGTGTCCGGCGTTGGGCTCGAGCCCCACCGATTTCGTCACGACCGCTCCGCATCCGCATTCGATCATGCGGGCCAGCGAAGGCCCCGTCTCGTCCATGATCCCGGAAGCGACCATGCCCGGCTTGTCGAGCGCGATGCTTCCGATCTCGGTCCTCAGCGATACCATGGACGATGCGATGGCCGACGCGTTTATAATGGTCGCGCGAGCGGGTTAATATGGGGGACTGTATCGGGGACCCATGGACCCGGATTCCGTACGTCGCGATTTCCCTACCATCCGCAATGGGAAGGGGATCTACCTGGACAGCGCATGCCAGTCCCTGAGACCGGACAGCGTCATCCGCGCGATCACGGAATACTACGAGGAGTACCCGGCATGCGGGGGACGCAGCGTCCATTCCATGGCCACCCGCGTGTCCATGATGATGGACGAGACCAGGGAGACCCTGGCCCGCTTCTTCGGGACGAGGGATCCGGAATGCTACATCTTCACCCGCAACACCACCGAGGGTCTGAACACCGCCGCGTACGGGCTGGACCTGAGGAAGGGTGATGTCGTCGTCACCACGGATGCGGAGCACAACTCCAACCACGTCCCGTGGCTGAGGCTCGCCGAGACCGTAGGGATCCAACGCCGCATGACCAGGTCCGGGAAGGACGGGAGGTTCGATCTGGAATCCTTCCACAACTGCATGGACCGCAAGGTGAAGGTGGTGTCCGTCCAGCACGCCAACAACGTGACCGGTTGCACGATCCCCGTGAGGGCGGTGACCGAGATCGCACACGATTACGGGGCCACCGTCGTGATCGACGGCGCCCAGGCCGCCCCGCACATGCCCGTGGACCTCGGGAAGATAGGCGCGGACATCTATTGCATGTCCATCCACAAGATGCTCGGGCCGTCCGGCATGGGCGTCATGTACGGAAGGCGCGAGGTCCTGGAGAAGCTCCGCCCCATGTCCCTCGGAGGAGGGACGGTCGGTCTGACCACCTACGATTCGGTCAACCTCGCCCCGGTCCCGGACAGGTTCGAGGCCGGTCTGCACGACTACGCCGGCATCGCCGGTACGAAGGCCGCCATCGAATACCTCTCGAAGGTCGGGATGGAGGAGGTCGAGAACCGGGACAGGGAGCTCATCACCCGCATGTGCTCCGGCCTCGAGGACCTCAAAGGGCTCCACCTGGTGGGGCCGGAGGACCCGGCCCTCAGGGGAAGCGTTTTCTCGTTCAACATCGACGGCCTCGGAGCCCATGACATCGGTATGATGATGGACAGCATGGCCGGGATCATGATCCGCTCGGGCATGCACTGCGCCCATCCGTTCTACGTGTCCAGGGGCATCGACGGAAGCGCCCGCGCATCCACGTACCTGTACAACAACGAGGCCGAGATAGACGCCTTCATCGACACCGTCAGACGCATCGCCGAGACCTTCGGCAGCTGATTTCATCACTTCGGCTTCGGTGTCCCGGGTCAGTTCGAACGACCCGTCGTACAGGGTGTACGCCTTGGATTCCTTCCCGTCACGCGTCACCGTCACGATGTGGTCCGAGACGGACACGGTCTGACCCTCCCTCGGTATCAGGTCCTCGCCCCTGAGGACGAGCTTCTGGGATTTCGAGTTCTGGAACCTGTCCAGCAGGGATGCCAGCGATTCCGCCAGGTCGTCGTCCATCTCCGATTCCTTTGCATCCTCGGCGCCGGTCATCACGCCCAGGGCGACCCCCAGGAGGGCGATGCCGCAGACGCACATCACCGCCCTGGAGAGGGTGAACTCGATCATGTCACGACCCTCACCCCGTAGATGCC
This sequence comes from Lachnospiraceae bacterium, assembly GCA_963645865.1. Classification (GTDB taxonomy): domain Archaea; phylum Thermoplasmatota; class Thermoplasmata; order Methanomassiliicoccales; family Methanomethylophilaceae; genus Methanoprimaticola. The sequence continues at coordinate 6,848 of CAVIUM010000052.1, read as the reverse complement.
TTCGCTGACCTCGCATCTCAGGGACACGGCCGCATCCCCGGAGATCACCGTCTCCCCGCCGAGGATCTCCACCGACGGGTTCTGCAGGAGGATCCTCTCCCGTTCCTCCCCGTCTATGAGGATCCTGATGGAGTACGCATCCCCTCCATCGCCCCCTATCGCCAGCGACTCCCCCGACGGGAGGGAGAGGGAGACCGTGACGGTCGTCCCCGACCCGCCGTAGTACGCGCGGGAGATGCCGTCCGCCAGCGTCCTCGCCTCCGACATGGATTCGGAGGTCTCCATCCCGTGTTCGGCGACGTCGGCCATGTTCAGGACGATGGGGGTGACGGTGGCGATGATGAGCATCGCGATGGTCAGCTTGAACGGCAGTCCCAGGATCCCCCGGTCGTCCGAGATCAGAGTATCACCAGCACCTTGTACGTCTTGTCGCTGGTGTAGCCGGCCTTGGAGATCTCGATGGTGAGGTTCCCGGTCTTGCTGTTCCCCAGGGGGTCTATGGTCAGGTCCGTGAAGACGGCCCTGCCGTCCGTCCCCGTCGTAGCATGGGGCGTCTTCCCGTCGGAGGAGACGTTCATCCCGCTGAGGATGACGACCGCGCCCTCGAGGTATTCCCCGTTCTGGTCGGTGACGGTGACGACGAATGAATCTATCGTCCTCCCGTCGACCTCGATGCAGTCGTCGTAGTCCACATCGCCGATGGACATGGGGGTGTCGAGGTTCCCCATCCATCCGACGATTATCGCCGTGCCCATGGTCGCCACGAGTATGACGATCATGAGCTGGAGCGGGAGTCCTTCTATCCCGCCCATATCAGATGTTCCGCAGTTTGTCGATCTCATATGGATCGGACGCGTTTCTGCGGAACAGATTATAAAGCACCACTACTGCAGTCAGTATTACAGGATACTCTTCATTAGTTAGACCTGGTCAGGGGGACCCTCGAAAGGACGGAATGCTTCGCTCCGGAGGGGCTGAGCACGCTCTTCATCACGAGTATCTCGGAGCACTCGAACCTGCAGAATCCGGTCCTGCGGTTGTCCTCGAAGAGGTCCCCGGGCATGAATCCGTCACGGCATCTCGCGATGGTGACGTGGGCCTTGAACGGCTTGGTGTCGTGGGCGATCCCGGCGTCGGTCAGGTTCTTATCGATCTTCGCGGCAAGCGCCTTGAGGATGCCGGCGGGGTTGACACCGATCCACACGATGGACGGACGGCGCTCGTTGGGGAACGCGCCCACTCCGGACAGGGTCATCTCGAAGGGCGAGAACCCGGATGCGGCGCGCCTGACGCACTCGGTGATCCTCTTCACCTTGGATTCGTCGACGTCGCCGATGAAGCACAGCGTGATGTGCGTCTGCTCGGGAGGGGTCGGTCTGACGCCGGATGAGGAGAGCTCCCTGCGGAGCCCGTCGATGGCCGGGCTGTCCGGCACGGGGATGGAGATGAACGTCCTGACGATGCTCATTCCCTCAGCTCCGGGTGCTGCGTCAGGATGTGTTCAAGAAGGCCCTCGCATCCAGCGGAGATGTCCCTGTAGGTGGTCTCGAAGTCCCCGGTGTAGTAGGGGTCGTCGACGTCGCCTCCGCCGACGTAGGACATGAGCATCCTCAGCTCGCACGAGTCTCCGGACGGTCTTGTGCGGGTCATGTAGTCGAGGTTGCAGCGGTCCATCGCGATCACGTAGTCGTAGTCGACGTAGTCGGCGCGGATGATGCGTCTGGAATGCTTGCCTTCGCAGGAGATCCCGTGCTCGCGCAGCGTGGCAGCGGCCCTGCGGTCGGGGGAGTCGCCGATATGATCCCCGCTGGTGCCTGCGGAAGCGACCTCGAAACGGTCCGCCAGGCCCTTCTCGTCCAGGAGTTTCTTGAAGATGAACTCGGCCATGGGGCTGCGGCATATGTTGCCGTAGCAGACGAACAACACTCTTATCTTTCTCATATGTCCCCGGGCGAAGGCGGAGGTTGTCTAAATCTTCTTGGCCCGAAGGTCGGTTCCGGGACGTGCTCTGGGGTCGAAGCGCCTTTTTATAGTGAGATGCGGTTCCAGCGGACATGATGCAACCCAAGCTGTCCACCCAGGACAAGATCGTCAACGCTCTTCCCTTCGTCTCTCTCATCGTCATCCTGGCGGTCGGAGTGTACATGGCCCTCTGAAGAGGGTTAAACGCATGTCCCGGACTTCGGTCCGGGACCTACATTCATCATCCATGGTCCGGAGTACCGATACGGAGTTCCCGCGATGGCCCCCGAAGCCAGTTTCATCTACGAGTCCGACAGGTCGCTCGCAGGGGATGCCGTCGATTCCGTCCATGATTTCCTCGTCTCCAACGGCTGTCCCGAACGGACCGCCATGCAGTTCGATCTCATCGTAGAGGAGGTCTTCCTGAACATCTGCGATTACGCGTACCGGGAGGGGCCGGGGGATGTCCGCATATCCTGTTCCATATCGGACGATACGGCATCGGTTCGCTTCGAGGATTCCGGACCGATGTTCGACCCCACCGCGGAGGAGCACGACGATCCCGGCGACGACGTCGCGGGATGGCCGGTAGGCGGACTGGGGATCAGGCTGACCCTGGGGATCGCCGACAGGGCGGAGTATTCCTACGGAGATGGAAAGAACTCATTCACCGTCTCCAAGAGATTGTAAAAGGACCGGACCCCGGAGGGTCCGGTAAAAGGGCGGGTTCCCCCGCCTGGATTTTCACTGCTTGTCCATCTGGGCGACCATGCGCTTGGCGGCCTGGTTGCCCTTGGAGGCTGCCTTCCTTATCCACTCGGCGGCCTTGGCGGGGTCCTTCTCGGTCCCCACGCCGTCCTGGAAGCAGCGTCCGACGATGAACATCGCGTCGGGGTCTCCCTTCTCGGCGGACCTGAGGTACGCCTGGAACGGGGACTCCTTCTCCTTGATCTCCACCTTCTGCCCGGTGAGCTTCTCGACGATCTCCCTCGACATGATGTGGCCGAACTGGGCCGCGCGGGTGTACCAGTCGATGGCCTTGTCCATGTCCTTGGCGGTGCCGAGGCCGTTCTGGCAGCAGTATCCGGCGTAGTACAGGCAGACGGGGTCGTCGTTCTCGGCGCCCTTGACGAACCACTGGTACGCGACCTCGGGGTTCTTCTCGACGCCCTCGCCCTCCATGTACCCGTATGCGACGTGGTACTGGGATTTGGCGAACCCGTTCTCGGCCAGCTGCTTGTGGATGGCGAAGGACTTGGCGATGTTCTTCTCGACTCCGCGTCCCTTGGCGTAGGCCTCCGCGACGGAGTACTGCGCCTTCATGTAGTTGTCCTCGGCGGCCCTGTTGAGCCAGATGAAGGCCTGCTCGTCGCTCCTCTGGACCCCGCGTCCCAGCGAGTACGCGTTGCCCACGTTGAAGCAGGCGACGTCGTTGCCGTGCGCGGCGGACATGAGGTAGTATCTCATGGCGAGCTTGCTGTCCTTCTTGATGCCGGACCCGTTGGAGTAGTTGTCGCCGGTGACCAGCTGGGCGTATCCGTCGCCCAGGTCGGCGGCCATCTTGAACCACGAGGCGGAGACCTGCGTGTTCTTCTTGACCTGCTTGCCGCGGGCGTTGAGCTGTCCGAGCATGACCATCGCGTCGGTCTCGCCGAGCGATGCGGCCTCCTCCAGGAGCTTCAGCCCGAGGTCGCGGTTCTTCTCGGTCCCCACGCCTCCGATGTGGCATCTCGCCAGGCCGAAGACGGCGGAGACGGATCCCCTGCCGGCCGCGGCGGAGTACCAGGCGTAGGCCATGGGTCCGTCCTTCTCGACGCCCACTCCGTCCATGTAGCACCTTCCGAGGTGGTACATGCCCATGGAGCATCCGGCGTCGGTGAGCTCGGAGTAGATCGCGAAGGCCTTGCTGCGGTCCCTCTCGACCCCGTACCCGTACTCGTAGCAGTCGCCCAGTTGCACGGCGGCGGGGGCGTAGCCCTCGTTGGCGAGCTCCTGGAGCATGGCGGCGCCCTTGCCCCTGTCGCGGGACGTGCCCATCCCGTTCAGGACGCTCAGCGCCTTCATGCAGCGGGCGGCGTTGTGTCCCGATTCCGCTGCTTCGGAATACTGGGCGAACGCTCCTGCGGGGTCGAACTCGGTGCCGACGGCCAGCTCCTTGAGCTTGCCCAGGACGAACACGGCGTCCGGATCCTCCGCTCCCGCCTTCTGCTTGAAATGATCGAAAATGGCGCCGTCCTTCGGCGTCTCGTGCGACTGGTAGTAGTCGGACAGCCATCCGTACGCCTCCGCGTTGCCCTCTATCGCGGCACGGAACATCCACATGCAGCCCTCCATGGGGTCTGCAGGGACGACCAGGCCGTTGGCGTAGCAGAAACCGACGACGAACTGAGCCCCGGGGTGACCCCTTTTGGCTGCTTTGATGTACCAACTGAAGGCGGCAGACTCGTCCGCGTCGACATCCCTGCCGAGCGCGTAACTCTGCCCTAGCTCGAAGCAGGACTGCACGTCCCCTGCTTCGGCCTCGGAAATCAACTTCTGAAAGTTTTCCATCGGACGACCGCAACGGTTAGAGGTTATATAATACGCGCTGGGAACGGTCGGGGGAGGAGCGTGACGCGCCCCTTGTTCCCCCGACCGCGGCGGAGGGTCAGGAGATCCCTCTCGACTTGTCTATGGCCCTGTTCCTGAAGTATAGCAGGATGGCGATCCCCACCAGGGTGAAATCCAGGACGTAGAACGCGAACACGTAGGTGACGTTGTTCGCCACGATCTTGCTGAGCATCCCGCAGACGTAGGCGAACTCGATCACGCCCATGAAGACGATGCTGGTGCCCCTGGCGGTCCTGGCGCGGTACGCCCTAACGATGTTGAATGGCCAAGCGGTCGCGAAGCTGAGCATCATCACGGCTTCCAGCAGGCTCCCGATGGCCACGGCGTCCATCTCAGGCCACCTTCTTCAGGACGTATTCGGAGCTTCCGAACCCCATCTTCTCCGCGTGGACGAAGGTGCTCTGCCAGTCCGTGTCGGGCTGGACGCACTTGAATATGTCCGCCGGCTTCTTACCGCCGCTGTTCCTCCACAGGATGGATCCGGGCACCATCTGCTGCTCCTGCACCAGGTCGATGCAGGCCTTGTCCAGCGCGACCGGGTCCCTGGAGGCCAGTATCCCCACGTTGGGGACCACCGGCATGTCGTTCTCGCCGTGGCAGTCGCAGTAGGGGGACACGTCGCAGATCACCGATATGTGGAGGCACTCCTTCCCCTTGACCGCCCCCATGGCGTACTCCACGATCTTCCTGTTCAGGACGTCGAAGCTCTCGTCGAACATGGGTTCGATGGCATCGAACGGGCAGACGCTGACGCACCTCCCGCATCCGACGCACTTCCCCTCGTCGATCACCGCTTTCTTCTCCTCGAAGGAGATGGCGTCCATGGCGCAGAACTCCCTGCACCTGAGGCATCCTCTGCACTTCTCCGGATCGGCGTACGGCCTCCCGGCGGAATGCATCTCCAGCTTCCCCCTGCGGGAGCCGCATCCCATGGCGAGGTTCTTGAGCGCGCCTCCGAATCCGGCCTGCTCGTGGCATTTGAAGTGGGACAGAGTGATCAGCACGTCGGCGTCCGCGATGGCGCGCCCGATCTTGGCCGTCTTCACATAATCCCCGTCCACGGGGACCTCGACATCGTCGTCCCCCTTCAGACCGTCGGCGATGATGATCTGGCAGCCGGTGGACATGGGCGAGAACCCGTTCAGGTTGGCGGTGTCCATGTGCTCGACCGCGTTCTTCCTCCTCCCGACGTACAGGGTGTTGCAATCCGTGAGGAACGGTATCCCGCCGTTCTCCTTCACGAGGTCCGCCACCACTTTCGCATAGTTGGGCCTGAGGAAGGACAGGTTCCCGTACTCGCCGAAGTGCATCTTGATCGCCACGAACTTGCGTTCCATGTCGATGTCGCCGATGCCGGCCGCCCTGATCAGGCGCTCGGTCTTCATGAGCAGGCTGTCCCCTATCTTGCAGTTCATGTCGGTGAAATAGACTTCCGGGGGATTCATGAGCGTCACCCTGCCTGCCCTGTCATCTTCAATCTATATACGGGTTGTCGGGGGTCCGTCGGAGCCGCCGTCTATATATGACCCGTCAGAGACACATCATCATCGATTTGACCCGTGGGGGACACCCCCGTCTCCGTGGGAGGGTCAGTTTGAAATACGCTATGCGGATGCGATTGGAGCGGGTAAACCCGCGGTGATGAAATGTACAGCATGAGCCCGTTTTCCGGCCCTCTCCTCTCCGACGAGGAGTCCATCAGGAAGTACAACGACGAGAAGCAGTGGGGGCTTCACATCGCGATCGACCTGGGGGAGTGCGACCATGAGAAGATCTGCGATGGGGAGTACATCAAGCAGTTCGCTGTGGATCTGGCCGATCATATCAAGATGAAGAGATACGGCGAGCCCATAGCGGTCAGATTCGGTGCGGATCCCAAGGTCCAGGGATACTCCCTGATCCAGCTCATCGAGACCTCCTGCATAGCAGGCCATTTCGCCGAGGACACCGACAGGGCGTTCATCGACGTGTTCTCCTGCAAGGAGTTCCCGCCCGAGGCCACCGCCGGGTACTGCAAGGAGTACTTCGGCGCCAAGAAGATGCAGTACGCCACCCTGTTCAGGGACGTCTGAAGGTCAAACCTCTGCGGGGGAGGGATCCCCCGCGAAATCCATTCCGGATTCTTCCCTCGAGGCTCTTTACAAACGGCTGAATGCACACATCATGTTATTACAAAAGGAATAATGTTTCCTGAAACGGTTATATAACCGCTCGAGCGTCGAAGGGTCCAGGAAGACGGTGAATCTTCATGGACAAGAAAGTAGCGATGACAGCGG
>CAVIUM010000051.1:0-13333 GCA_963645865.1 Lachnospiraceae bacterium | reverse complement strand
AATCCAGGAACGGCACCAGGTTGCATCCCCTGCATGCGATGCACAGGGTCCCGCATGTCCTGGAATCCAGACCGTACCCCTTCTCGATTTCCTTCAACCGCAACCCCAACCTGGCGAACCTCTCCGGATCCATCTTCGGGACTGGCCCCAACAGGGCCTCCGCCCTCTCCCTCTCCGCGGGCTTGATCCTCCTGTACTTGAGATCGCACACCACTCCGAGTTCCGCCATCTGCCTCATTGTATCCTCGATCTCCCCATCGGTCTCCCCCAATCCCGCGTACAGTCCCGTCGATACCTTCCCCCTCCCGAACACCTCCACGGCATCCGACAGGCAGCGCAGCATGTCCTCCAGACCATCCGCCTCACCGAGGAACTCCGATATCCTCGGCACGGTGGAATGGATGTTCAGCCTGAACTCGTCCAATCCCGCATCCTTCAGCCTCCTCAGATCCCCCATGGGGCACGGCCTCCAGCTCAACCCGATCGGCAGATCCGGATAAGCATCCCTCATCATCCGTATCGACCGGACGCAATCCTCCGGAGCGACCCCTTTCGCCACCCCGACGGATATCCCCCTGACCGTCCCCGTGTCCACCAGGGCCTGCAGCCTCCCCATCATCTCCCCATCGGACACCGACGGGTCCAGCCTCACGTTGGCCTGGTACGGCGAATGGCAGTGCTTCTCCACCAATCCGACCCCTCCGACCAGCATCTCCCCGTCCCTCAGCAGCCCGTATCCGTCCCCGTCCGCAACGAGCTCGAACTCCCCCTCGTCGGGGGAGTACCTCTTGGCGATGCGGGTGTCCCCGAAGGACAGGGTGAACCTCCCCGTGCCGTCCCCCTTGGGCTCCGCGTACGGATGCGAGAAGCCCTCGGGGACCTTCACGTCCCCTCCGAGGATCAGTATCGATTTGATGCGCAGGTCTTCCGGGATCTCGACGGGATTCATGGGGGACGGATGCCGTTCATGGATGATATGGGGTCGCTCTAGGATTCTTAGGAGACGTTCAGAGGGTGAAGGTCATGAGGACCGCGGAATCGGCCCCGAGGTACCGCCGTACCGATGCGTGGAGGGGCCGTCAGGCCCCTCCGGTGCCTGACACCGAACATGCGGATCGGAATCCGAGACGTTCGACTGGTGAACATGGGTTCTGTCGGTGAAGGTCTCTTACGATCCTTAGATCGGAAGAAGCTGGCCAGCATCTGTTCGAGAAACTATAGTTCAAAGTGGAACATAGATTCTGAAAAGGTATCCGAATGACAGAGAGTATAGGCATCCTCAGTCGTTCATGGCACTCAGCCGAGTTCGGAATCGGACACCAAAGGCTGTCCAACGGGCGAACAGCTCACCCGCTGAACGTCATATGAGATGAACAGACCCGGGCCGGATCCCCGACCCGGTGAAACGTTTCACTTCGACGCCGGACCGAGCACGATGACATGCGGGCAGTCGTAATGCCTGTCAACGACGATCTCCACGCCGTAGACCAGCCTCACGTTCTCCGGGGTGATCACATCCTCCGGACTCCCCGCGGCCAGCACCTTCCCCTGATACAGCAGGATGGCCTTGTCGCAGTACTTCATGGCCAGCTCCAGGTCGTGGACGATGGCGCACGCACCCATGCCCCTCTCCTTCGCCAGCTCCCTGACGGTGGTCATGACGTCGATCTGATACTTGATGTCCAGATTCGAGGTGGGCTCGTCGAGCAGCATGACCTTCGCCTCCTGGGCGATGGCCCTGGCCATGAGCACGCGCTGAGTCTGACCGCTGCTCAGCTCGTTGAACCGGTGCATCGCCAGATGGTCGACGTCCATGTCCTCCATGGCACTCCAAACGGCATCCTCGTCGCCGGCGTTGGCCTTCCAGTTCCCGAACGGCCTCCTGCCCATCATGACGATCTCGTACACCGTCGGATAGCTGATCTCCATCGTGTTGTTCTGAGGAACATATCCGAGATATCTGGCGGCCTCATGCTGCTTCATCCCCAGGATGTCGATGTCGTCCAGCAGGACCGACCCCTGCTTCGGGGTCAGCAGCCTGTTTATGCACTTGATGAAGGTGGTCTTCCCGGACCCGTTCGGTCCCAGGACGCCGACCACCTCCCCCGCGTCTATCTCCAACCCCACCCCGTCCAGGACTGGCGAGGAGTCGTATGAGAATTGTATCCCGTCGGCTGTGAGCTTCATATCATCACCTCACACCGCGATGTCGGCCTTGCGGCGCATCAGCAGGTACACGAGCAACGGTCCTCCGATGAGAGCCGTGATCGCACCCACGGGCAGCAGGGTCGGCGCTATGATCGTCCTTCCGATTGTGTCCGCGACCAGCAGTATGATGGCCCCCAGGAATCCGGATGCCGGGATCAGATACTTCAGGTCGCTTCCGATGAACAGCCTGCACAGATGCGGGGATATCAGGCACACGAATCCGATGGCTCCGGTGAACGAGACGGCCACGGCGGTCGCCACGCAGGCCACGACCACACCGATGGTCCTGGTCCTGGAGACGTTCACGCCCAGCGCCTGGGCGGTGTCGTCGCCCATCTTCAGGATGTTCAGGTCCCTCGACAGGTACAGGGCGACCAGCGCGAACGCGATCGCCGTTACGGCCACGTACGGGACCATCCACAGGGACGTCGAGTTCAGACTCCCGACGGACCAGAACACGATCTGCTGCGTTATCTCGCTCGACGTGAAGTACTGCAGTATGGTGTTGCACGCGCCGAATATCTGCGATATCGCCACTCCGCACAGGACCATGGTGACAGGTGTGATGCCTCTGCGCTGGGCAGCGAGCAATATGGTCCCGATCGGCACCAGCGAGAAGATGAACGCGCTGAGGATTATCCCGATCGTGTTGCTGCTTATCGAGATCCCGAACGCGATGGCCAGCGCCGCACCGAAGCAGGCGCTGCTCGACACCCCCAGGGTGTAAGGCGTCGCCAAGGGATTGCGGAGGATGCTCTGGATGATGCACCCGCCGATCGCCAGTATGAGTCCGACGAAGAACCCTATGAGGACCCTCGGACCCCTGATGTTCGTGACGATGTTGATGTGGCTGGCCGTGAACCCGTCGAACGTCCCGGGGAACAGCTGGTTGAAGAGGATCTGATACGCCTCGAAGAACCCTATGTTCGCTGAACCCACCGTGATCATCAATCCGACGCAGGCGACGGCCACGACCCCCAGGACGATCGTGAATAGGAAGCGATGATGGAACATCGCCTCCACTTCATGCCTCTTCCCGGAAATTCTTCCGCGGATGTTCTCATCCTCTGATGTCTCTGTCATCGCATGTCCTCTGATGTGGAAGTAAAGGGTTTGGGGTTGAGGATCCGAACGGATCACTCGGCCCTGGCCATCATCTGGACGGCCATCGGGGAAGAGGTCGTGGAGAACCTGTCGCCCCATGCAATCATCGCTTCTTTATGCTCGGAATAATCGTAATCATCGATTCCAAGCCACTCTGTGATGTACTCTTCCATGTACTCGTCGGGGTCGAAATCCTTCGCGAGGTCCGGGTGGAAGGCCTTGAAGAGGTAGATGGCGCACATGATTCCACCGGAGCTCCCATTCCTGTTCTCCTGGGGCAGCATGATGATATGGTCGCGGTCGATGTTCAGAAGCGGCCTGCTCGCAATTTGATCGATGTACTCGTACATCCCCGAAGCATCGGTAGCCGTGTATCCTCCCTCGGGAGAGTTGTTGTCGATCCCCGTCCAGGCATAGCGTTGGAAATGGACGGTCATGAAATCGATATCCATCCCATCCAACCATTCCACGTCGTTCCTGACAGCATAAGTGGTCTCCGAATCGTAGTTGTCCAGAGAAGAAGCCACGTTGTTTCCGCCCGCGAGCGCGACCGCCTGACTTATGGTGTCGTTCTTGAGATAGGCCACGACCTCATGCTTGTCCAGATTGTCGAAATACGTGTTAGACAACTGACTGACGAGAACGTTGGGCTTCTCCGATTCCGTGAGGCCTTTGGTCGCGTCGTAGATGGTGTCCCTGATATCCAGAAGGAAATCCAGATATCCTTCCGCACGGTCCTTCGCGCCGAAGATGTATCCCGCTTTAAGGATACCCTGCGCGTATGCGGAGGACTCCATGTCGGCAATTTTCGGGTAATAAAGGCCGAGGTACACGACATCGGTATCCGGCAGTTTGCTAGTGGGAGTCTCGATCTGAGTCGGTGCGAACACCAGATACAGATCGATGTCCAACTCAGATAGCCTCTCATAGTCTCCAGAGAAGTATTCGACCTCGTTCGGGTTGTCCGGGAACAGGGTGCTCTCGTAGTACTGTATAGGGGGTCCGCCAGCGACGATGTTGTTGCCGTATCCCATGATCGTGGCGATCTCGGCGTTCTGGATCTGGAATGCGTAGATCCTCTGCGGCTTGCAGTGGACCTCCATCTCGGTGCCCACGCCGTCCTTTATCCAGACGGTCTCGGCCGTATTGTTGGCCAACTTCTTGATCTGGTCGACGTCGGCCTGGGTGATCTTGCCGTCATGGTTCGCATCGGCGTAGGGGTTCGCGGTCTTGTCCCAGGATGTCTTTCCATCCACTATGGACTGGACGAAGTCGGCGTCCGAGGAGTCGACCGTCCAGTCGTTGTTGGCGTTGCCATAAACCTCCAGGGCGTCTGTCAGGAGCTGTCTCTTCTCTCCATCATCGCTCCCTTTGTTGACAACGACGAACGCCGCGACTCCCGCGATCAGGACGATCGCGACGACTGCCACGGCGATGAGCTTGTTATTCATGGGAATCACTTGGATGATATATCCAACTTCCAAAATAGGGCTTTACTATATCAAACTTGCATATATTGGTGGCTAAATCGTGTTATTCGATTTTGATTATGATAGAATTTATCAAAAATATCCATTGAATGCATCCAATAGGAACCTTTATCGCATGATGCAACTTATGACACCACGCATGGAATCGCACTTTAGCAGTCTCCTGACGCCACTGACCCTCGACGAGAATCTTCGCAGGAAACTCCTGACCATCAAGAGGATGGACCGCAACGTGTACGATGTGGTCCCCCGTCCCGTAGACCTCCTGGACTACGCGACGGAATGCTTCTCAGCGGAAGCTCTCGCCCTCGGGATAGAACCGAAACAGGGGGAGGTCAGAGATATCCTCGAGAACCGCGACCATGCCGATTCCGGAGTTTCCCGCATCATCAACATGAGGTTCTCCAAACCGCGTCCGTTCCCGTGGACCATCGACACGGTGACCGACGTTCACTTCGCTATGGAGATCGGCTTGGGGAACGAACCGGGTCATCTCAGAAGGGGGCCGTACCTCAACGCCCCCGGCGAGGACCCCGTCCCTGACCAGCTGCAGAGCTACGTCGAACTGTCGCTCTCCAACATCCTGAACATACTGAATACGGCGCCCTACGAGTCCCTGATCGCCATCGCCCTGGCATGGAACTGCATCTCGATACTCCGCCCGTTCATGGGCGACGGAAGAGCGGTCTACTGGGGGCTCCTGCTTCTAGCGCTCCGCTCCCGCGGATTCAGCGGGATCACGAGATGCCCCCTGTTCGAATCCCTGCAGGCATCGAGAGAGGAGATCATGGAGGGGAGAAGGATCTTCACGGAGACCGGCGACCCCAATCCCATGATCGCATCCACACTGGATGCCGTCCTATCGGCGTACCGCAAGGCATACGATTCACTGGACCCTCTGGACTTCAAGAAGACCGTGGACGGCGTCTCCAGATCTATAATCAGACACGCCAGGGGGATGGACAGCTTCGTCCTCTCCGACGTCCACAAATGGCTGGGGGACATCAGCGACCAGACATTCAGGGCGAGGATATCAGTCCTGATAGACGGAGGGATCCTCAGGAAGGAGGGTTCCACCAGGAACCTCCATTACGTCTTCGTGGACCCGTTCGAGCACCTGTATTTGTCGAACGGAGGCGTCCGCCCGTATCTCCTGGACGACTTCATCGTCAGTGGAGTAGGAATGGGGGAAGGGAAGAGCGGAACGACGATCGTGCTCTGACTGCTTACCAGGGAACCGATTCCGACTGCTGGTTGTTCGCTGAACCGATTACGCTTCAGGATGTTTTATCTACTGCATCGGCCATAGGCAGAATGACCCGAGCATACCTGTAGCTCTGTACCCTGGTGGTCCAACTACAGGTCACTGCTCAGCATTCTCCGAATTGAAATCTGCCTCGCCTGAATGCCATTTCGCATACTTTTATAGTATCATATGTCCCGATTGAACACTGGTTTCCAAAAGGGACATGACGCGTTCGACTCGGATCCGTCAAGAACACGCCCATTCACAAGCTATACACATACTGAAAGAGTATCATATGTTCCAATCGGAACATAGTTCCCCTAAAGGAAGAAGAGAAGGTAAAGGTCCTCCCGGACCTGTTTATGCAGGGCGAACCCCTGCCGAATCACTCTGATTCCTGCTCCAGGAGCAGCTTGTAGCCCACGGGCATGACCTTGATGAACCTCGGAAGCTCCAGATCCCAGTTCCTCAGGATCTCCTCCGCCTTCGGCGAACCCGTCAGGTCCAGATGCTTCTGGATGATCGACCTGAGCTCGTTGATGTCCTCCGCGGATTCCACCAACGTCAATTCGACCATGTCCATGTTGCAGTGCCTGTCGAAGTCCCCGTCCTCGTCGTACACGTACGCTATCCCGGCGGACATACCGGCGGCGAAGTTCCTTCCGCACCTTCCCAGGACGACCACGCGCCCTCCGGTCATGTACTCGCAGCAGTGGTCCCCCGCGCCCTCGGCGACGGCGGTGGCACCGCTGTTCCTGACGCAGAACCTCTCCCCGACGGAGCCGTTGATGTACAGCTCCCCGGACGTCGCGCCGTACAGGATGGTGTTGCCTGCGATGACGTTGCACGCGGGAACACGGTCGCCGGGGGTGACGATGATGCGCCCTCCGGACAGCCCCTTCCCGACGTAGTCGTTCGCTATCCCCCTGAGCCTGAACGTGACTCCCTTGGTGAGGAACGCCCCGAAGCTCTGACCCGCCGCGCCGTTGAACACCGCACGCACGGTGTCGTCGGGGATGTTGACCTTCATGCGGGCCATCTCGCCGGCGAGCATCACGCCCACCGAGCGGTCCACGTTGGTGATCTGGTACACCAGGTCGCATCCGCGCCCGGTCCTGATCGAATCCATGGCGTCGCCGATCAGCCTCTTGTCCAACACATCGCCCACGATGTCGGGCTGTCCGGCGGAGAGCTTCCTCTCCCCCTCCGGGACGACCAGCAGCGGGGACAGGTCCAGACAGGACGCCTTGCCCTCGGAGGGCACCTGCTCCAGCAGGTCCGCCCTGCCGATGATCTCATCGAGCGATCTGAATCCCATCTTAGCCAATCTGGAACGCACATCCTCGGCCATGAGCCTCCAGTAGCGGACGATGTCGTCCTTCGTGCCGGAGAACCTCTTCCTCTTCTCGGGATCCTGTGTGGCGATACCCGCGGGGCAGGCGTTGGTCTGGCACTTCCTGCACATGATGCATCCCATGGCGACCATGGGGGCCGTGGCGAATCCGAACTCCTCCGCTCCCAGCAGCGCAGCTACGATCACATCGCGTCCGGTCTTGAACTGCCCGTCCGCCTGGACGGAGACCCTCCCTCTCAGACCGTTGGTCACGAGAGCCTGCTGCACCTCGGCCAGTCCGGTCTCCCACGGGGATCCGGCGTATCTCAGGGACGACAGAGGGCTCGCACCCGTTCCCCCGTCCCCTCCGGAGACGAGGATCATGTCCGCGCCGGCCTTGGCGACACCGGCGGCGACCGTCCCGACTCCGGCCTCGGAGACGAGCTTCACGCTGACCCTGGCCTTCGGATTGATGCACTTGAGGTCGTAGATCAGCTGCTTCAGGTCCTCGATCGAGTAGATGTCGTGGTGCGGCGGTGGGGAAATCAGCGTGATCCCCGGGATCGTGTGCCTGGTGGCCGCGATGACCTTGTCCACCTTGAACCCCATCAGCTGGCCTCCCTCCCCGGGCTTGGCTCCCTGGGCGACCTTGATCTGGAGCTCGTCGGCATTGACGAGGTACTCGGCGGTCACTCCGAACCTTCCGGAGGCGACCTGCTTCACGGCGGAGCGGGTGTTCCTACCGTCCGGTCCGACGGCGAACCTTGCGGGATCCTCCCCTCCCTCGCCGGTGTTGCTCTGGGACCCGATCGAATTCATGGCTTCAGCCAGGGTCTCGTGGGCCTCCTTGCTTATCGCGCCGAACGAGATGGCGCCGGCCTCGAACCTCTTCATTATGGATTCGGCAGGCTCCACCTCATCGATCGGGACGGGAGTCCCGTCCTTCTCCTCCAACAGGTCGCGCAGGAAGAAGTGCTTCCCGTCGACGAGTTCGGTGAATTGCTTGTAATCCCCGGGATCGCCGCTACGCGCGGCGTTCCTCAGAGCCTTGACGGCCTCGGGGCTCCAGCTGTGCCTCTCGCCGTCCTTCTTGAACGTGTAAACCCCGGCATCCTGCGCCATGGCATCCGCCCCGCCGCAGGCGGAGGCGTGCATAGCCAGGTATTCCGAAGCTATCCCGTCGAGGCCGATGCCTCCGACGGATGATGCGGTGTCGCCGAAGTACTTGGAGGCGACATCCCTGTCGAGACCGACGGCCTCGAACAGTCTGGACCCGCGGTATGAACGGATGGTTGCGATGCCCATCTTGGACATCACCTTGAGCAGGCCCTTGTCGATCGCCTTCAGGTATCTCGATTCCGCCGTATCGGCGTCCATCTTGACGCGTCCGGAATCGGCCATGTCCTGTACGACCGCCAGAGCAAGATACGGATTCACGGCGTTGGCGCCGTATCCGACGAGCAGCGCGAAGTGCATGACGTCGCGCGGTTCACCGGACTCGACGACGAGGGCGGTCTGCAGCCTCTTCTTCACGCGGACGAGGTGCTGGTGCACCGCGGACAACGCGAGAAGCGAAGGCATCGCGACCCTGGAATCGGAGACGGAGCGGTCGGACAGTATGATGAACGAAGCACCCTTGTCGACGGCCTCCTCCGCTTGCGAACAGAGCCTGGAGACCTCCTTCTCCAGGACCCCCTCCCCGCCGTCGGCGGGGAACGTGGTATCGAGTGTGACGGAATCGAAGCCCCTGTAGCGCAGATTGCGCAGAAGGTCGAGCTCCCTGTTGGTGATGACGGGATGTCTGGCCTTCACGACCTTGCAGTGCTTCGGCGTGGGGTCCAGGATGCTCTGATGCACCGACCCGATGTAGCCCATCGTGGACATCACCAGCTCCTCCCTGATCGGATCGATCGGAGGGTTGGTGACCTGCGCGAACATCTGACGGAAGTAGGCGAAGAGCGACTGGGGCCTGTCGGACATTATCGCCAGGGGGGCATCGAATCCCGTGGATCCGATGGGCTCCTTGCCGGCGGAGACCATGGGCTCCATGACCCTCGTCACGTCCTCCGACGTGTATCCGAACTCGGACATCATGCGTCCCAATTCCGGAACGGTGCGGCCGACCTGCCTTCCGGAGGACAATCTGTCCAGATCCAGACGGTTCTTCTCGAGCCAGTCCCTGTAGGGGTATGCGGACGCGAGGGCTTCCTTGATCTCGCCGTCGCGGAGAATCCTCCCCTCTGCCGTGTCCACCACGAGCATCTTGCCGGGTCTGAGACGTCCCGTTTCGACGACATCCTCGGGGCGGAGCGGGATCACTCCCGCTTCCGAAGCCAGGATCAGCATGCCATCCGCCGTCACAGAGAACCTGGCGGGGCGGAGCCCGTTCCTGTCCAGCATGCCGCCCGCGAGTGTTCCATCGGTGAACATCACGGCTGCGGGGCCGTCCCAGGGCTCCATCAGTATGGAATGGTATTCGTAATAGGCCTTCAGGCTGTCCGGGATCGGGTTCTTATCGTTCCAGGACTCCGGGATCATGATCGAGAGGGCGTTGGGCATGCTCTTGCCCGCCATCGTGAGGAACTCGAACACGTTGTCCAGCGTCGCGCTGTCGCTCATGCCCTGCTGCATGACGGGGAGGACCTCATCCACATTCGGGATGCGGTCGGAGGCCATGACGCTCTCGCGGGCCTGCATCCACGACCTGTTGGCGCGGATGGTGTTGATCTCGCCGTTGTGGCACAGCATCCTGAAGGGCTGCGCCAGCCTCCAGGCGGGCATCGTGTTGGTGCTGAACCTCGAATGCACCATGGCGATGGCCGACTCGAACAGCGGGTCGGACAGATCCTTGTAATAGGAACGGAGCTGCTCCGGGGTGAGCATCCCCTTGTAGACCATGGTGCGCGTCGACAGCGAACAGATGTAGAACCCGTCCCTCCCCTCGAGGTCCGACGAGGCCACGCTGTTCTCCACGATCTTGCGTATCCTGTAGAGCTTCCTCTCCAGGGTCTCCGGGGAGTCGTACGATGAAACGAAGACCTGAACGATCCTCGGCTCGCCCTCCAGGGCCATGGACCCGGGGACGGTGTGGTCCACGGGCACCTCGCGCACCGCTATGACGTGCACGGCGAAGCGCCCGCAGACCGCCTTCAGAAGTTCCAGGAAGCGGTCCGCCAGGGCCGCGTCCTTGGGGAGGAACACCAGTCCCGTGCCGTACCTGCCGGCCTCCGGGACTGGTATCCCGAGCGATCCGATGAACCTGTGGGGTATCTGCACCAGGATCCCTGCTCCGTCGCCGGTCTTGCCGTCGCCGTTCTCGGCACCCCTGTGCGCCATGTTCTCCAGCAGCCTCAGACCCATCTCCACCGTGCGGTGGGTGCGCTCGCCGTCCATGCTGACGGCGAGTCCAACACCGCAGCTGTCGCGGTCGTCGGCCGGATCGTACAACCCCTTCATCGCATCGCCCCATGGTGTTTCAGCGGATGAACAGCAGCTCGCGGTACTTCGGGAGCGGCCACATCTCGTCGTCGACGATCATCTCGAGGGCATCCACGTGCTTCCTGATCTCCTCGAGCTTCGTCACGATCCTGTCGTGGTATCCGAGGGCCTTGGCCCTCTCGTCGTCCAGCTTGTCCAGCTCGTCGCACTCCTTCTCCATCTCCTCGGAGAGGGCGCGGGCCTCGCTGCAGTGCATGGCGATGTCCTTGATGATGTGGATCTCGGACTCGGCGACCTGGTCGTACTCCTTCTTGACGGTGAAGATCTCCTTCATCTTGGACACGTTGTCCAGGAGGACGGACTGGTAGCGGGTCGCCACGGGCATGATGTGGTTGGCCGTGAGGTCCGCAAGGACACGCGCCTCGATCTCGATCTTCTTGGAGTAGATCTCCCAGTTGATCTCGGTCCTGGCCTTCATCTCGACATCGGTCATCACGCCGGTGTCCTTGTAGATGGACAGGGACTGCTTGGACAGGTAGGCGTCGTAGCACAGGGGAGCGGAGGTCTCGCAGTCGAGCCCCCTCTTCTTGGCCTCGGCCTTCCACTCGTCGGAGTATCCGTTTCCGTCGAAGCAGACCTTCTGGCACTTCCTGTAGGTGTCCTTGGTCTCCTCGAGGAGCGCCTGCATCACGGGGGTGCCGGACTCGATCCTCTTGTCGACGGCCTTCTTGAACTGCTTGAGCTGGTAGGCGACGATGGTGTTCAGCACGGTGACCGCGCTGGAGCAGTTCGCCGAGGAACCGACGGCCCTGAACTCGAACCTGTTCCCGGTGAACGCGAACGGGGAGGTCCTGTTCCTGTCGGTGTTGTCGATCAGGAGCTCGGGGACCTGGGGGATTCCGAGGCTGTACTTGCTCTTGCCCTCGATCTTGACCATGTCCTTGCTCTTGAGCAGCTCCTTGAACGCGTTGGTAACTTGAGTACCAAGGAAGCAGGAGATGATCGCCGGCGGAGCCTCGTTGGCACCGAGCCTGTGGGCGTTGCTGGCGGTCATGACGGAAGCCTTCAGCAGAGCGTTGTTGTCGTAGACGGCCTTCAGCACGTTGGCCATGAACACGAGGAACCTGAGGTTCTCCTTGTTGTTCTTGCCGGGGGACATGAGTCCGATGCCGGACTCGGTTCCGAGGGACCAGTTGCAGTGCTTCCCGGATCCGTTGATGCCCGCGAAGGGCTTCTCGTGCAGGAGCACCTTGAACCCGTGCTTCTCCGCGGTGGTCTTCATGAGGGCCATCAGCTCAAGGTTGTGGTCGATGGCGAGGTTGGCCTGCTCGTACACGGGGGCGATCTCGAACTGGTTCGGAGCGACCTCGTTGTGCCTGGTCTTGATGGGGATCCCGAGCTTGTAGGCTCCGAACTCCAGGTCCTTCATGAACTCGAGGACGCGGGCGGGGATGCATCCGAAGTAGTGGTCCTCCAGCTGCTGGTTCCTGGCGGAGTTGTGACCGACGAGGGTCCTCTCGGCCATGATGATGTCCGGGCGGAGGGCGTACAGTGCGGCGTCGACGAGGAAGTACTCCTGCTCCCACCCGAGGTAGGAGAAGACGGCGTCGTCCCTGATGCCGAAGTATCTCAGGACGTCGGCTGCGGCCTTGGAGACGGCCGCTTCCGACTTGAGGAGGGGCGCCTTGTAGTCCAGGGCCTCTCCGGTGTAGGAGATGAAGACGGTCGGGATGCACAGGGTGTCCCCGAGGACGAATGCCGGGGAGGACGGATCCCAAGCGGTGTATCCGCGGGCCTCGAAGGTGTTCCTCAGGCCTCCGGAGGGGAACGAGGATGCGTCGGGCTCCTGCTGGCAGAGCAGCTTCCCGGTGAACTCCTCGAGGCTCTCGCCCTTGCCGTAGGGCTCCGCGAAGGAGTCGTGCTTCTCCGCGGTACCGCCGGTCAGGGGCTGGAACCAGTGGGTGTAGTGGGTTGCGCCCATGTCCATGGCCCAGCGCTTCATGCCGGCCGCGACCTGCTCGGCGACGTCCCTCTGGAGGGTGACGCCCTGCTCGATCGACTCGTATACCTTCTGCCTGGTGTCGGCGGAGAGGTACTTCCTCATGTTCTTCCTGTTGAAGACGTTGCACCCGAAGTACTCGGAGGTTGCCGAGGCAGGGGGTACGGCATCCACGGGAGGCCTCATGAAGGCCTCCTCGACGGCATCGAACCTGGTGTAGGTCATGCACCCGCATTCAGCTTATCTTGAATATATACGTTGTGATTTCCGTGGTGAAAAATTCAGTTTCATGCCACTAGATTAGACAAATATCTAATGAAAATCGGATGGAACCATCCGAAACCGACAAATGTACACATGGGCGGGACGGATGGCACGGTCGGACAACCGAAAGTCGACGGGAGGGGGTCTAAACGGCGGGTTCGGAGGTGGAAATCGCCCGTTTTCCGAGATAGGATGCTCTGAAAAGAAGGGTCGGAAGGGTTTTTCGACCTCGAATCGGGAGAATGCGAAGA
>CAVIUM010000050.1:0-13805 GCA_963645865.1 Lachnospiraceae bacterium | reverse complement strand
GACGGAATCGGGAACAGCGTCTGTCCGGCCAACGGAATCGGGGTCCGCGATTACGGCTATACATTCGTATGGTCCGACGGAAAGGACGGGGCCACGGAGGTGTACCGCTTCGAGGATCAGGCTCTTGAGAGGGCCAGGGAGGTCTGGGAGAACAGCAAGTGGGACGACAGATACGCCATGACGACAGGTGCCGGATGCTTCGCCGTCTACAACGGGGATCCGGATGAGGAGGAGATCGTCCATGATTGGACCGAGGACGCCGAGAAGACGACCGCCGTTTGCATCGAGACGGCGTACGGTCCGAGGAAGATCCACCTTCCGGGGGGCGACGGCGGGATCTGGGATCTCATCGCGGATTACGATAAGGCGCACGGGACCCACATCTTCGACCTTTACGAGCCGGAGGACATAGACTACAGCGACGATGAATACGCCTTCGCCGGAGTGGATGATTACGATCCGAAGGAGGAACCGCCGATGGAGATCGAAACCGTGGCCAAGATAACGTCCATCGGGACGTCCCTGGGCGTGTATCTGACCAAGGAGTTCAGGGCGATGAATCTGGACCGCGGGGACAACGTCAAGATCGTCATAAAGAGGGTCTGATTCCAGTAAAAGCCCCGGTCCCTCGGAGGGACCGGGTAAATCGTTTAATCGTCGGGAAACACAGGCTCGACTCATTCTCACATCGTCTTCTTCCACCTCTTCAATCTGCGTGCCATTCCCGCATCCACGCTCGCGAGAAGTTCGTCGTATCCCTCGCCGCACATTCTCATGTAGGCTTCCTCTTGGGATATTCCCAGCATCGCGGCCACCTCCTCGGAGAGCTCCATCCCTTCCGGGTCGGGCTTCCCGTTGAGAGCCAATGCCAGCGATGCCACGCCGACGCCCAGAGACGCTATTCCCACGACCAGCCCCGTCTGATCGCGTATATCGCGCCTTTCGGTCTTGGTCAGCTTCTTTTTCTTTCCAGTCAGTTTGGAGCCTTCGGGCTTCTCTTCCTTCGTTTTCTTCATCATATCATCGCGCTCCTGCGCACATACCGCTCGGCCTCGTCGAATGTCCCGAACCGTCCTTGGATGCGTCCGTTATCGGAGCGCCGGAGTATCCACAACCCATCCTCGGGATACAACCGGAGCGTGGAGATCAGAAACTCGTTCTCCGATTCGTCCGCGTACATATTGGGTCTGGCCAACTGCCACGGGATCGGATCATCAGGAGATTCCGCGCCTTCCACCTTCCAGAGACGCTTGTTCAGCGGGTTCCCGCGCCCATCCAGTGCGACGCCGTTGAACAGGTCGATGTAGATCTGTTCGATGCGCGTCTTGGATGCGTGGATGTACGTGACGTCCGATTCCCTCCCGTCCGGATGGTACAGGCGTCTCGTCCTATTCCCGCTGGAGTCGTAGGCGCCCTTGTTGCTGGCTTCCACCGAGTGGTTGGAGACGCGGTATTTCCTACCATTCAGCTCGAAATAGTAAGAATCACCGGACCTGGACTGATGGATCCCATGAGCCGCACAGAACTCCTCGATTCCGGACATCTTTTGGGCGAACTCCTTGGCTTCCGCCGTGGAGGGACGCCAACCGTTGCGGGTCATCGGAGATCTCGCCTCGTTCTCCTGCCCTTGGGCGACCGAACGTCCAGCGCTTCTTGGGCTTCTTATTGTAGGCGTATTCCGGATTCTCCATCTTGAAGCGGTCCCACTGGAGGCGACGATAGGTCCTGTTGATCTCCCTGGAATCATATTTCCAGCGGTCGTTATTGGCCACCTCGCCATAGTCGGAGTCCTTCAGGTACGCGGCCGCGTCCTCGATCTCCTCGCCTTCGGACATCATCGCGTCCATGAACTCGCGGGATGCACGCTGGGGATCATCCTTCCAGGGCATCTTGGCGTAGTACGACGCGGAATATTCCGTCCGGGGGGTGCGACGCGTGTTCTTCCGGCGTTTCTTCTTCTTGTCGATGTCCTCGAAGTCGTCCGGCTCCTGGATGGCTTCCAATGCGCTGGGTTCCTTCTTGGATTTCTCGACCTTCGGAGCGACCGCCTTGGGCTTGGGCTTCTCGACCTCCACCTTAGTGGACCTCGTCTCGCTCTTGATCCAGAACCAGTAGGACTGGCCGCCGTCCGTTATCCCGATGTACTTCCCGTCGCACACGAACGCGGACGGGCTGGCCGTGATCTGACCGCCCGGGAACGGAAGGAACGCTCCATGAGTGGAGAACATCCCGCCATCCTGGGTGATGCTCATGGCCAGCATACGCCCGCGGGCGACGTCGTATATCTGGACGGGTTCGGCGAACATGGCCAGGATCTCCTCCGACGATAGGAGGGGACCCTGGAATCCGGACGGGGCGTTGGAGTAGGTCGGGGCCGAACGTTTCGGAGAGATTACGGTCATCCGTATCCCGGGACCCTTCGAGGTCTGAACATCGACGTCGTAGCCCTTCTTACGCAGGGCTTCTTCGGTCAACGGGGATTCAGGGACGGGCTTGGACTCCTTGACCTTGGAGGGCGTCCGGGCCTTGACCTTGGACTTCTCGGGCTCGGAGGTCTTGCCTTTGCCCTTCTTGCCGTCCTTGGATGCGGGGGCCGTCTTGGTCGGCTTGCCACCCTTGGAGGGTTTCTTGCCGCCCTTGGACGTGTCCTTACCCTTTTTGGCGTCCGACTTGGCCGTTCCCTTGGAGGATCCTTTGGGGCTCCGAGGGACGGTGTTGGGCGGGGCCTTGGTGTCGATGCCGGAGATGTCGGACCTTCCGGGGCGCTTCCACCAGGATTGGGCTTCCGCGGGGGTCAGCGTCTGGGGGTAGATCTTCTGGGCGTCCTTCTTCTCATCGACCAGCTTGGCCGCCACCGAACGGGAATCATGCCTGGCCTGGAGGGCTTCGACGGGGACATACCCGTCATCGCCCTTCGGGATCCTCGGGTTCTTCGCGGTCTTCTTCTTGGCGGCCATGTTAATGCCTCGCCTTCCCGGATCCTTTCGAGAATCCGCGTCCGAACAGTCCAGAGGTCTTGGATGCCTTACTCTTCTTCGGCTTCTTCTTGGATCCGACATTTGACTTTTTCGCGGATTTAAGGTTCTGGGACCGTCCGCGGAAGTCGATGTTGTTCGCCGTGACCGCGTTCGATGGAGGGCGCGGCTTGGAGGAGAACGACGACTCCCACCAGTAGATCTCCCCGAGAATCGGACCAGCGACCTCGTTGGTATTGTCCCGGATGGATTCCAGGGCCTCTTCCGCGAGATCGTCCAGGGTCCTATTGAGCAATCCCTCGTAGGCGATGGCCGATGCGATGCCTTCGCGGTCGATCACCCAATCGACGTAGATGTGGTCGTGGACCAGCTTTTCAAGGCCATCAGTGGCCTTGATGCTGTTCTTCGCTTCTCTTACGGAGCGACCGACCAATTCATTGTCCAGATTGTAGAATCCCATCGGTTCTTCCTCGATTTCTTCATCGACGGGAGCGAGAACTTGGATCCGCCCTTCTTCTTCGGAGTCTTTTTATTCGGCTTCTTCCCGCCCTTGGCGCTCTTCAGATTATTGGACCTGGAGGCGGTTTTTCCCTTTTTGGCGCTATAATCGCTCAAGTAGTAGTCGGCGAGTTCGCGGTAGTTGATGTTCATCCAGTCCGGGCGGACCGCCAGCTCTTGAGCCAGGAGGGATCCCCTGTTGGACATCTCGTAGAACTCCTCTTCGACGATGTTCTCGATCCTCTCGGCCAATTCGTCGCGTGCCTGGGCCTTGGTCATGCCCTGCTCGGAGCATTCATCGACCCAATCCAGGACCATGCCGTTGTATCCCTCGTCGTTGTCCAGGGCCAGAATAACTTTGTACGTTCCCCAATTCGTCCATCCTTCGCATTTGCCGTTTAGATCCATTTCAGTTCCTCCTTGATGTTTTTCCGCTGTTCGACTTGTTTTTCGTCGTTCTGTTAGAGTTTTTAGAGCCCTTCGAAGTGCTGGGTTTGACATTGCTGGACTCGGCGATTTTGACCCGCCAATAATCGTCGATGAGAAGTCTGGCGATCATGTCGTAATCCAGATCCACATCGACCTCCCACCACATGGCGGCGCGGAGGATCGGAGGAGCCTTGTTGTATGTCGCTTCGAATTGCTTGGAGATGTAGGTCTCGATCTCTCCGGCCAGCGCCTTCGTGGCCTCGTTCTTGGTCTTGGCGTTCTTGACACACTTCTTCGCGGTCGAATCCAGCCACTTCTTGTCATGATTCAACAGAACTTCCGCGACGTCGAAATTCGGGGGATAATCAGAACTCATGTCAGTGCCTCCTTTTAACGAGTTTATTAAGAAGAGATGCCTTCGGCTTGCGAGCGCCGGACCCGCTGGATCCTTTGCTCTTGCTCTTGCCTTTGGCCTTGCAATTGCCGGACTTCTTCAGGTCGGACGGTTTCTCGTCCGATGGGTCGTATATCGGGAGATACCAGAACTCCCCGTCGGTGTCGATGTCCTTCGGTTCGTAGAGGTCGTAGATGTGGGTCCCGTGCTGTTCGTCATAAACGCTGATGGATCCCCATAAATCGAGCCCGTCATTGAGGGGGAGATCTATGCGTCTGGCTCCGGAAGGAGTGTTGATGCAGATGCTGACCTCCGTTTCGGGGGACCAGTCACGGATGATCCTGCCCTCGGGATCGCATACGATGAAGACGCCACCGTACTCCCTGTCGGTGTATCTGATGCGTTCCCTTTGGGTCAGATGGTACCACATATACTCGGCCGCTTTGACAGCCGCCTCGGCGGAATCGAAATCCAGGACCTCGCCGACATTCCCGTTGCTATATTCGAACGTGTAGGCTTTCGACGTCCGAGCGTTCCTGCGGGCCATGTCAACTCTTCCCGCCCTTGCCGGACTTCTGGGAGGTCTTACCGCCTTTCTTGCCACCGCTCTTCCCGCTGGTCGTCTTTCCACCGTTCGTCTTTCCGGAACCCTTGGATCTGTTGGCATTCTTGCCTTTATTGATCACGGATGCGGGTGCCGGCTTGGCGGGAACGGTCTTAGCGTCGGGGGATGCGTCCACTCCTGCTATGTCGTAGCGGGACGGATTCCTTTCCCATGTGGCGAGCTGGGACGGACCCGGACGAGCCGGATAGGTCACAGCGGCATTGAGGCCGTTGTCCGTTTCCCTGCTCTTCCCACTGCGACGTCTGCCGACCCTTTCGGCGGTCTGACGGACCTGTTTCTCGGTCGCGAGCCCGTCGGCTCCGATCTCATAATTGCGGACCTTTCCAGTGTAGGCGTCCTTGGTACGGTAGATGATCGTGGACGCTTCCAGGTCGTAGACTTCGCCGGATTTCTTGTTGAAAACGATGAATCCGTGCTTGCGTCCGGCATTCAGTTTGGCGGCCTGGGAGTTGATCTTGTCGGCTTTGGCGTTGTTCCTGGCGGCCTTCGCCGAATCCCTGGCAATCTTCTCCTGCTCCTTGGCCTGGGCCATCAGGGCATCGGCGGACTGCTGGGGGGTCGCCGGGGCCGTGTTGTAGAGAACGACTCCGTGGGCCTTTCCGGTCGATACGGCCCTGGATGCTTCGTTGATCTGGGCCTGCTTCTTGTTCTTCCTGGCGTCTTTCACCCTGCGCTTGGACTCGTCCACCTGGGCGGCCACGTCTTTGGATGAGAGATTCGCGCTTCTGTTTTTCGCGTACATAGGCTTCTCCTTGTACGCGGTGCTGATTTCTCGGCGCTGATCGCGTTGCCGAATGGGTGCGGACAATCGCTGATCGCATCCTCGCGGATGCCCCCGCAGTCCCGGGGTTCCGACGGCGGATGGAGACGAACGCCCGCTGGACTTCTCCATCCGTTGCTCCGCCGATTTTCCGGACGGACCGAGAATCCGGGGATTCGCCGGACCGTCCGGATATGCCGTCGCTCATGGAGCTCCGACCTAATCGGGATTCGATTCCTTCGTATTTGTACAAATGCCTCAAAATCCATGCTTCTTACCCTTCTTCGAGGGCTTCTTGGAGGATTTCTTGCCATTGCCCGCCGTTCTAGTGACCCTTTCGACGGATTCCTTCGCGGGGATCGGAGCCATGAGCTTGGCCTTCGCGATCTCCATCGAATCGTACTCGCGCTTCGTCACGGCGAGGGCTTCCGCGCCCACCAGGGCGCAATCCTTGCCGGAGCAATACCTGGATGCGATGCGCTGGCGGTCGTTGATGTACGCGGCCCTGCCGCCGACCTTGTCGTAGTATCCGGACTGCCTGGGGTCCGTGCGCGTCCTTACGACGGTCTCCGCGACTGTCGCCGACTCCTCCGCATCGTGGAGCATGGCCTTCCTGTTGGGGGACATCCTGGAGCACGCCTTCTCGTCCACCTTGCCAGTGGAATCGACCGGGATGGGGCTGGACGTGATCTGTCCAGGCTTCCTCGTCGTGCGGGCATGATGGATCATCTCATGGACCACGCCGTCCGCCGTCGTCCCCGTCTCCAGCGTTATCAGGGGGACCTCTACGCCGTCGGATTTGCGGAGATAGTATCCTGTGGCCTTCCCTAGACTGTCCTTGGTCTCGATGACCACGGAAGGACCCTTGGCCATCGCACGGAGCTCCTTGGCCGAAAAGGATTCGGCCAGGATCTTGCGGATGCGACGCTGTTCGCTCTTGGAGGGCGTGACGACGGCGATCCTGGATTGAGCGTCGCGCATTTCGGGGTCGCGGATCCATTTGACGTCATAGATCAGCGAATCCTTGGTGTCGATGCCCTTGACGTCGGAGGATGATGGATCGGCCCACCATGCGACGATTTCCTCCGGCTTGGATTTCAACGGGTAGATCACCTCGGCGTCGGAGCAACGGTCGCGCTTGTTGTTTCCGAACTCCTGGTATCTCTGGGCCATCGCCGTCACCGGGACGTATCCGCGTTCATCCACGGGGATGCGGTAGAACCGTCCGTTGTAGGAGACGGTCTTCGTTCCGGGCTTCTTGCTCCTACTCTTCGAGGGCGTTTTCGCGGGTTTTACGGGCTTCTTCTTGGAGTTTTTCGGCTCTTTCGGCTTGGTTGGCGTCCTTTGACGGATCGCCGCCGTCGTACGTCCACCCGTCATGAGATCATCACCCCTTCCCGCATTCCGTCGGACCGTTGCACCGAGGGGTTCGGGGCATGAGATTTAGGCATCCCTATCTCATGCTCATAGCCTGACCTCCGTAGGAGCCTTCCGAGCAACGGAGGGAGCGGAAACCGCCCCCTACCCCCCGTGTTTAGGAACATATATACACGCACGCGCGACCCGGCTTGCATTTTGCTCCTGCTCACACTGTCTGGCTGTTCATCTGTGTGCGCAATGTATGTTTTTGTGCATTTTGTCATTCCAAACCTCCATTTCCACTGGAAAATCAAGTCTCCGATAGCCCCGTCGGAGTAATTCCGACGGGGTCGGGACGGGGTTCTCCGCCACCCTGTCCCTCGGGACTGTCGGACGGGTTCCCGTCCGTTGCGGAGCTGTATTTGTCCAACCAACTGCGGCACGTCGCTTCCGGGACGTTGACGATCTTCGCGATCTGACGGAAGGACATCGGCGGCTTCATCGCCCGGAGATTGGCGATGACACTGACGACGCGCTTCTTCTCCAGGTCAACCTGGCTCGGAGCATTCGGACGGACGACGCCCGAATCCATCTCGGCGAAAAACCTGGTCATGACCGTCGTTAGCTGGAACGACGGGATGTCCGAACAACGCATCATGAGCTCGTCGAAGTCGAACGCCTTGTCCTCATCGGGCGAAATGGACATGGAGAAGTCGGCGCACGCCAAATGGTCGTATCCGTATTCCCCGATCTCCAGCTCCTCCAAGGGTCTCGTCCAAGAGGATCCGGCCACGAGGAACATCACCGGAGGGATGTCCGTGCCGGCCTTGAGGAACGCGATCTGCTTGGAGGACACGCCTTTGACATTGTGGGTTTTGATGTAGTGGGCGGCGGCCTTGTTGTTCTTCCTCCAACGGTAGGAGACGTATCCGGCGGGATCCCCGTCCAGGAAGTTCCTCGCCCTCGGAGGAAGGTTGTTTATCGTCGGGGTCAACAGCCAGATACACGTGTTGAATTTCCTCGTCGTACCGTAGAATTTCATGAACGGGATGGACACGCCCTTCTGATACTCGTCGGCCAGGAGGAAGTTCTGGGCTTCATCCAGGATGACCAGGAACATCACTCCCTCCCTGCCGTACTTTTTCATGTAATCGCATTGGACGCGGAACATCTCCTCCATGCTCGTGATGTGGACGACCCCGGGAGGGGTGTCCATGACGAACTGCTCCTCCATGTCGCCCTCCTTGGACACGCGACGGACGAAAATGATGTTCGTCAGGAGGATCACCCTCGACTGTTTGCGAAAAAATCCCTCGACCATCGGTTGGGCGTAGCTGACGGCCATGAACGTCTTGCCGCCACCGCGGACCCCGTCCGTGATGTGGTTCGTACCGGGACGGAACACATCGGCCATCATGCTCTGGACGTCGATCTTGCGCTCCACCCAATGACGAGATCCATCCGGATCGTCCGGAGTCGGTCCGTCCGGATAATCCTGCTCCGATTCGCCCTCGGATTCCTCCAGGAACGGGTCGTATTCATCCTGCTCCTGCTCCGATTCCTCTTCGACATCCTTCGCGGGGACGAACGCCGATCTCCATTTCCTGCCAACCTCGCCACGACTCAACACGTCTGCCATGCCAATCACTTCCTGTACTCCTCGAAGGGATCCACGACCGTTTCGTACATCTCCGGATCCTCCGTGACCTCGTCGAAACCGCCGACGATGTGGTTCTTCCTCATTATGCGCTCGTACGCGCACATATAAAGGTCGAAGGCCACTCCGGGAATGTACTGATTCCTGGCGTTGTCGGGGGGCAACGGGTAGCTTTCGGCGACTTTTTGGTAATCTTCGTCGGATGCGAGAAAACCCGTCTTGATGAGCGGGGAGATCACGTGCTCGAAGGTCCGGAGGTACTTGGCGTTGTAATCGCCGTTGTTGTAGTAGCGGATGAGGGCCTTGTAGGCTTGATTCGCCGGACCCTGGATTTCGACGTACAGCGGCATCACTCATCACCTCCGATGAAAATGACCGTTCCATCGTCATCCTCGTATCCGTGGCCTTCTTTTTCGTACCACGGGACTTCATCCTCCACAGGCATCTCAATACCTTTTTCGGTGTCAATGCCGTCTACGGCCTTGCGCACAGCGTCAATGGCGTCATCCGCCGTTGAGCACGCGGGAGCGATGCGCTCGATCTCGACGCCCATGTGACGCTTCTTGAGCACTTCGTACTCCTCGGAGTCCTCCGGCGGAAGGCGGAGAACCGTCCCATCATCGTCCCCGGTCGCATCGCGCACGGGGAATGGAGCCAATGCGGCGACCTCCGCCGCTCCGGATCCGCCCGGAAGGATCCCCGCCCATTCCTCGGGGAGCTCCGTCGGTTCGGCGGGGATCTCGGGTTCGGGTTCGTGTACCGGGGGTTCCGTGACCGTGTATTCGGGGACGATCAACAGCAATGCGGGGTCGATCAAGGATATGTCGGGTTCCTCGACTTCTCCTTCATCATCGGATTCCTGCTCTTGTTCCTGCTCGGCGATCTCGTCCTCCATGATGTCCAGCCATCCGCGCTCATCATTGCGCCCATCTGGGAGCTTGTTGGTAGTGGGTCCGTCCTCGGGATACTCGCGCAATGAACGGTCGTATTCATTGGCCAGTAGGATGGCCTCGTTCATCTCGCGGATGCGGCGTTCCTCGTCGGATTCCATGTCGAACGGATCGGCCCCGGTACGGATCTTACGAATCGACGCGTAATCGTTGGTAATCCCCGCGGACGCCTTCTGGCGCATGGCGCGACGGTAGAGGTCGGGAGAAATGCCCATTCCCTGCAACAGTTGACCGTACTCCTGGGTTCCCGTTATCGTTCCATAAGCATCGACTTCCGCCCTTCTCGTGCGGATCCAATCCACGGCCATGCGCTTGCGCATCAGGTCCTTGGCGATACGGATGGTCTGGATCTCCTCGTAGGACTCGACATGGGGACGGTCCTGCTTCAGCACGAACGGACGATGGGTCAGGATGTACCTGACGGCCTTGTAACGGTCGCCGTGGATGGCGGCGACGGCCATGTCGTAATCGCGCACGGCCATCTCCTCCATCATGTCCAGGATGTAGATCATGGCCTTGACACGTTGATATTCGGAACCGTACGTCGCGACTTCCAGGGAGTTCGGGTCGGGGATCTCCTGCATGATGTCGGAGCCGGAACCTTCCGGAAACTCATCCATCGGACTTCTCCCTCCTTAGGCGGTCCTTGAAAGCCCTCTTATCGGCGTCGGGGTCCTTGACGGCTTCCGCCGCCTCCTCGACCTCGCGCGTGGATACGTTGCGACGGTCCAGATCGCCCGTCACATCGCGGAAGATCACGGCGTCCGGAGTCATGTCATTGGTGTTGCGGATGATGTCAATCGCGCCCTTCATCCTGGCCAGGCGGAGCTCCGCGGTCGCGTTCATGTCGGCCATGCGCAACCTCTCGTAGTTGTTGATGTACTCCTGGGCGATCTTACCCTCGACGTAATACTCGTACGGTCCGGCGGTGTTCAGCGGCGATGGATCGAACCAGCAACGAAGGACCTTGAACTTGAGGAACCATTTTTTGACGTACTCCTCGTCAACGTGCATCACAGCGGTATCGACGCAATACGCCGACTGCTTGAGGACCTTGCCCTGGAACTCGATGAAACGACGCTGGGCGATGGAGTTGATGTTGAAGTCCAGGGGACAATCGACGTTGAAGATCAGGCGCTTGAGGACCCACCAGAACTTTTGGGGTTGCCAGCACAATTGGTCGCCATGATAGTACATGACCAGCGGTTGGATTTTTTGGGTGAAATTGAAAATGTTGTGGATTGAAACGTATTCGGTCAGCATCTCCTCCTGGATGTAGCCATAAACGTACATCATCAGGAATCCGAGGAGACACGCATCGTGATTCAGGTTCTCTATGTCGATGTACGCGTATTTCGGCTCGATATAGGGCATCAGGAGAATCCCGAACAGTATGATGATCAATGCCCAGGACAACGGTTCATTAAAGGGGATGATCGCCTGGGTGCGACGTTTCGTCCACGATCCCACGAACATCCCGAATATCGCGCAACCTACAGCGATGAATGGATACAGTCCCGTGAGATCCATCCGCATCACCTTCAGTCACGCCTTCCGACGGCGCTTTTCATTCTAATCACTCCGGCTACAACGAGCCATGACCGAGGTTGGTTTTCGTGAGCAATGAACCGCGTGTTAAGCGTCAATGCTACAATCCGAAATCGCTTATATACGCGGGAACGAGGAACGATGTTATAGGGTGCGGAATGAGCCGGATCATCATCGACGCGAGAACTCGAAGGGGTTTACACATCGAGGAGGTTTACAGTGACGCGGCGTCAAGGCCACATTTCGCAACCGTAAAGGTCCATGAGGTCCGAATTACTAATGTATCGAAACTTAGGAATCCTTAGTAATTCCCGGTCACCAACCGAGGACCAGCGAACAGATGGCCAGTAGGGCGCACACGATGACATGGATCGGTTTGTGGAGCCAGGCGTAGACGAATCCGATTCCGATGGATCCGGCGAGAATGAAAGCCGGACCGATCTCCGATAAGCGGGCGAATCCAACGGAATCCGAGGGTTGGACGAGGACCGATAATTCGGTTTCGCACGTCACTACGATTGTCAAGAGAAAGATGGCACAGATTCCGAGCTTGATGATCGAGTGATTCCATGCGAAGATATACCCTAGTAGTATGAAAGATGCCAATGCCATCGCGGACAGTATTATCGCATCCATCGTCGTACCCTCGCGTCCAACACTCGGGGTCGGAGAATGTTGAACGGATGTATCGAAGTCTCCGAGTTCATTTAAGGCAGTCTTAGCGATTCATTGCTTCAGAACGAAACCGCTTTTATATCGTGTATCGGAATGTTCGGACGAACAATTTAATAATGTACGATATTGTTCATTCTTTATGGACAGAACCTCTATTTCCACTGGAGAATGTCTCGATGGCCTATCCCATCCCGTCGCCGAAATGGTATCTGCGGTGTCCACCGGGCGGGGGATCCTAATCGTCTGGAGGGACGGAAGCGTTGAATCGGTCGAAGAGAAGGCCGGGGCGATCTTCGACCTTGCCGATAGATGCCCCTGGGCCAAGTGTACTGTTTGAAAGGTGTTGGGCCGTTGCCGGCCCGTGTGGAATCGTCCCATGTGGAACGATTCTTCATCCACATCGTGGTATTTTAACAGTCCGTTGAAATATCCTTCAGCGCGACCTTCTGAACCCCGTGTGAGATTTCGGCGGCATATTCTCGCGTGCCGTTTCGGTGTTCTTCTTGGTCTGTCTCCTCCTTTCGAGCCAGGATGCGGGCTTTTCGTCGGATGGATCCTCCTCGGGGACGTCCGATTCTCCGTCCGGAACCTCCTCGGATTCTTCCTTCGGCTTCTCGGATGCGCGGGGATGCCACACGGGGCGATCCACGCAGTCCAGAACGATGTTCTCGCCCGGATAGATCGTGACGACCAACCTGGGGCGCTTCTCGTCACCCAGGACCGCGACGTCGTGGACGGGGAACTTGAAATGCGACCCCATCCCGGAGCTGTACTGGACAACCAACGTGAAACGGCATTTCTCGCCGATGCGCTCGCCGATGACCGACCATGCGTGGGGACCTCCATCCGCGGACAGTCCGATCATGACCGTCGGGACCTCGCCCATCATCATGGGGTCCCCCCATCCGGTAAAGTCGTTCATCTTGACCCCGTGCTCGAAGAGCTTGGCCGCCATGAGGGAGATCATGTCAGGCGCCCCCCATCGCGCGGATGCGTGCCTGCATCGACTGGAGCTCCGAGTACATCGGGTCGTTCGGATCGACCAGCGTTATCATCGAGGATACGGCGCCCGTGGCAATCTTGAGCAATTCCTGGAAGAGCGCCTTGACGTCATGGACTTCAAGGCCCTGGATGTCCGGAGCGTAGGTCTTCTGCATCTCAATCCCTCCTGGCGTACTTGCCGCGATTGTTCTGGAATCTCGATTCGCGGAGTGTTTCGAGCCGCTGGGCGCGGTATCCCTTGGAGGTTATCTCTATGCGGAGGTCCGTGTTCTCCTGGGATTCGAGGTATTGGCTGATCTCTCTAAGGCTGTCAATGATTCTCTTGGGCAGTATCATCATATGATCTCTCCTTGGTGATGTTGTAAAAGGTTTCAGGCCAGTCTCCAGATCTTGGATGTTTTCCGGTATCCGACGTATCTGATGCGGCCGTTGAGTCTAAGGCGAGCCATCGCGCTCAACAGATCGGAATCGTCCGGCAACAGCGGTCTGATGTCCGCGACGGCCAGGGGACCGTGGATTTTCAGGAGCTCGATAACCCGGGCTTCGGTTTCCCAGGTGCGGGAGGTCATATCCATTCCTCCAGGGCGGTCCTCCGGAGGGTCGGATCCTTGCACGCTTCGCATTCCGTCGGCTCCTCGATGTCCTCCATCGGATCATCATCGGAATCGATCTCCATCGGTGCGACGGTTGTATCATAGCGGGTCGTTTCCCTCGTTCCGACCCCGCGATCATCCACGGCTATCTGGACACCGCAACGGAATCCCCATTTGCCCTCGCAATAAAGGCGGATGGTCGGCGATTGGGGGATGTAGATCTCCTTGAGGTCGATGGCATCGAACTCCACGTGCGGGGCCATACACCCCCCGTCAAGGCGAGGATAATAGGATCCGAACCATACAGTCGCGATGAAGTGCATCGACTCGGGGTTGGCGC